>JABGQA010000072.1 GCA_018644665.1 Candidatus Poribacteria bacterium | reverse complement strand
CGAAGGTCACCGGCTCAGGTCCACCGGCGTCGTCCTCCTCGGGGGCGTCGTCGTCGTCCTGGTCGTCGTCATCCTCGACCTCATCGCCCTCGTCCAGCGCGTCCGCGATTGGGCTTAACGCCTCGTTGATGGCGTCCGCGATGGTCCGGCCGAGCTGCTCGACTGTCCCGTCCGACATAGCGGCGACGCGTTCGCTGAGGCCGTCTTCCGGCTCCTGCTCCAGCTCTTCCTCATCGACGCCGACTACTTTGAAGCCCTCGGCCTCGGCGTCGAACTCCTTGCCGACGAAGCGCGTGCCACGGCCCTCCAACACGCACATCCGCGCGCCCGCGCGGTTCGTCCCGCATTCCCCTGCACGCAATTTCATGAACTGACCCTTCCCAGGTGAGGGAACCCCGACCTCATCGAGTCCGAGGTTCCCACGGTTGCTCGGGAGCACCAAAGCCAGCACATGTAGGGCACCGGCCTCGGCGTGCCGGCACACACGCGCGAACGCGCGAGCGCCTACCAGGGATATTGGATCATGGGGTAGTCCAAGTCAAGCGAGATTCGAGGATTTCTTGGACACCCGCCGACTTGGGCGAGGGGCCTGCACGCCCTGCCACGTCTTCGCCCATTCAAGGACTGCGGACTTCTTTGCCAGCAGCATAGCGGACCCGCCCGAACCGACACGCCTATAAGGAGTCGCCTCTCCGCGCTTCTCCGTGCGGACGATTCGGTGATACATCGCCTGACGCGAGATCCCTACCAGCTCGCCGCCATCCGCCACGCCAACGACCTCCACGTCCTCGAGAAAGGCGGGGTTCTCCGGGTCATCCGCACGCGTCCACTCGAAGCGAGCCACGCGGGTATCCGTGACGTCAAGCCGCACGCCATCCTCCCTGACAACCGCAAACCGCACACCCTCATCCCTGGCCAGTTCGATCAGCCAATTCAGCGTAGAGATCGTTGCCTGCGCTTCCTCCACGTGCTCATCGAGGGCCCGAACGCCACGGCGCATCACGTAAGGAAAGTCGCGATTCTCGGACATGAACACCTCCGACAGCAGGGGGCACGGCCGCCACATACTACCTCAGGGCTGGGCCCATCTCACGACCTCGGTTGGGAACACCACGCGGCCGCAAACACCCGCGACCAGCAGCACACGACGCGTGGTGACAACCAGCGCGAAGGTAGCGCCTCCGAGGAGCAATGCACGGTCTAACCAGGCCCTGGGCAGGGACACAGATTCGCCCCACACCTGCAGTTCACGTATTCGGGGGGCTATCCGTCCGGTCGGTCAGGGGCACGAGGACGAACCCACTTACCTCCGGTGGAGTGAACACAAGCCGGGGTATTCATCCTGCCCGCCAGATCCTCGAAGGGAACCTCGTAGCGCTCGATATCGAAGACCTGCTCCCCACTAAGCAAGCGCCGGGGAATACGCCGCTCCATAACAACGGCCTTCCGCTCCATGCTCACGCCGGCCAGCTTGAACACGCCACACGGGCGCCAGGTCACTTCCTCTTCCGCGCCCGCCCTCGACTTGACGAACCCCAACGACGGCAGATACTTCCCTCGCCGGTTGGAGAGGAAGCCTGACCAACGAACACGCCGCATCGCACTCCGCATCTCGGCCACGTCTGTAAGCAACTGCGAAAGCTCGTCATCACCGACAGAACGAACAACGCGCCGGCCGTCCGCGTATATGTGCTCGTATCGGTTACGCGACCGAAGGCCCTTCCACAGGTCGTGCAGCGGAGGCCGCAGCTCGTAGACCGCCGTGTGGATTGCGTGGCCGACCTCATCCAGTCGACGCGTCTCCCGCCGACAGACCAACAAACCATTCTCCGGGAGCAGGGGGTCGATATCCACGACCTCCGCGAGGATATGCCGCACCGCCGCCGTCCACTGCGAACGCATCGCCTTTAACTGCTTCTGCGACCAGTCCGTCGCCACCGGAACCCACCGACCATCGACCCAAGCGACGGGAGCGCGAAGCACGATCCAGTGATAATGGGGGTCGCAGGGATCCGTGCTACCCCACGCATGCATCGTCTCAACGCCGCCGACCTTAACCTGCCGGGCGTTCACGCCGGTCGTGGTGGCCACGTCAGCAGCGATCACCGACCCGATGACCTTACGCGCCGCGACGAAGAGAGCATCGACTAGCGACTTCCAACGTTCCCGATCCGACCAAAACAGCGCGTGCAGCGCCCGTGACGCCTCCTTGGGGAGAGTCAACCAGTGACACGAGAGCAGGTGGTCAATCTCGACCCCGCACGACTGAGCGCCTGCGGCGACGCCCTCGAAGAGTTCCCACACATCCGATCCTTGCATCCGGTGGAAGTAGCCCGCGCAATTCGGGCACACAGCGCGATCCCCGCATCCAATCAGCCGCCACCGGACGCCGCCACCGCGTGAACTCTGCTCCCGGCCCCACCGCCGACCACACCCCGCCGCGTCCTCGAAACCGTCTAAGTGCAATAGCTGAACATACGGGAGGGACGCCCCACCCAAGATCCCGCTGATAGCCTGCTGTATAGCGTCATCGGATAGCCGTTCGCCAACGCCGCAGTGCTTCGCGCTACGACCCGTATCAGGGCGCTGACGACCCCCCAGACCAGACCCAGATTCACAGGGTGATGGGGACGCAGACGGCTCCTGCTGGGAACCATCCGGTAGTGAGTGCCCCACGGCCGCCGCTGATGTATCTAGTTGCCCCGGCAGGGGCGTCTGAATTAGCATCGTCTTGAGATTCGATGTGGCTTCGGTCACAGCCTGCTTAGCCCGCGGTCATCACCCGCGGGCTTTGCCATGTCTACTGCCGGATCACTCCGGCCATTTTCCTACGCCGT
>JABGQA010000015.1 GCA_018644665.1 Candidatus Poribacteria bacterium | reverse complement strand
CGAAGGTCACCGGCTCAGGTCCACCGGCGTCGTCCTCCTCGGGGGCGTCGTCGTCATCCTGGTCGTCGTCATCCTCGACCTCATCGCCCTCGTCTAGCGCGTCCGCGATTGGGCTTAGCGCCTCGTTGATGGCGTCCGCGATATTCCGGCCGAGCTGCTCGACGGTCCCGTCAGACATAGCGGCGACGCGTTCGCTTAGCTCGTCTTCCGGCTCCTGCTCCAGCTCCTCCTCCTCGACGCCGACTACTTTGAAGCCCTCGGCCTCGGCGTCGAAGTCCTTGCCGACAAAGCGCGTGCCACGGCCCTCCAGAACGCACATCCTCGCGCCCGCGCGGTTCGTCCCGCATTCGCCTGCTCGCAATTTCATGTCCTGCCCCTCCCGTAGTAGGTAGCGGGACCCCGACCTAGACTCGGATCAAGCCAGGGTCCCCGCGGTTGCTTCGGAGGCACCAGGGCCAGCCTAGGTGTCAACACCAGCCCTGGTGTGCCCGGCACACGCGCGCGAACGCGCGAGCGCCTACCCGGGAGTTTGGACTATGGGGGTAGTCCAAGTCAAGCGCCTTTCTTGGGCACCCGTCGACTTGGGCGAGGAGCCTGCATGCCCTGCCACGTCTTCGCCCATTCAATGACGGCGGACTTCTTTGCCAGCAGCATAGCGGACCCGCCCGAACCGACCCGCCTATATGGGGTCGCCTCTCCGCGCTTCTCCGTGCGGACGATCCGGTGATACATCGCCTGACGCGAGATCCCTACCAACTCGCCGCCGTCCGCCACGCCCACAACCTCCGCATCCTCGAGAAAAGCAGGGTTCTCCGGATCATCCGGGCGCGTCCACTCGAAGCGAGCTATGCGAGTATCCGTGACATCAAGCCGCACGCCATCCGCCCAGACGACCGCAAACCGCACGCCTTCGTCTCTAGCCAGCTCGATCAGCCAATTTAGCGTAGAGATCGTTGCCTGCGCTTCCGGCACGTGCTCATCGAGGGCCCGAACGCCACGGCGCATCACGTAAGGAAAGTCGCGGTTCTCTGACATGAACACCTCCGACGGCAGGGGGCACGACCGCCTCATACTACCTCAGAGCTAGGCCCACCTCACGACCTCGGTTGAACACACCACGGGGCCGCAAATACCCGAAATAAGCAGCACACGACGCGTGATGAAAACCAGCGCGAAGGTAGCGCCGCCGAGGAGCAATGCACGACCTAACCAGGCCCTGAGCAGGGACACGGATTCGCCCCACACCCATATACGCCACGCACTACGGTGGCACGTCCGATGAACGTTGCCAGAGGCTATGCCCAGCGCCAACGCCCACCGGATTGTCCGCGAAGAACGCCGACAACGGGATCTCGACCGTGCGGTCATAGCGGCGCATCACCGCCACCCCGCGCCCGGTATCCGAGTAGGCAAGCGCAAACGTCCCGAGACTCGACCACTCACCACCGGCACCCTGGTCGCCATCCTCGACACGTTGGAACCCGAGCACCGTCAACCGTTCGCCCTTCACGTTAGGCGCGAGGAATCCCCACTGCCGGTAGCGGTTGAGCCTAAGTCGACGGTCTTGAAACTCAGTCAGGAACTGCATGACCTCAGCGCGGTCTATCGCGCGCTCATGCAACCTCTTGGCCTTATCACGCCACTCGTAGACGCCGGGACGGGTCAACCCCTGCATTAGGTCTTTCAGGGGCGCACGCAGCTCGTAGTTGAGCGTATGCCGCGCCTGCCCCTGCGATTTGTGATAGCCGACGCGAACGTTCAGCAGCTCGCCGACGGCATCACGCCCGAACGTCTCGCGCATCACGCGGTTGAACCCTGCCGTCCACCCTGCCCGCAGCTGTTCCCGATCTTCCGTAGACCGCCATCGTAACAGCGCCCGACAGCGCCCCGACGCCTTATCGAACGCCACTGGCGCGAGCAACACGATGACGTGATAGTGCGGGGTCAGCGGGTCTTCCGAACCATGCGTATGGATAATAGACAGCCCACCCGGCTGCACTCCATCGGGAAGAACTGAGAGCACCACGGCCTGTGCCACCCGCTGCATCGCCGCGAGCGCGCGACGATAGCGCTTCCGCCGCCGCTCGAACTCGAACTCCAGACGCCGCCGCGCACTGGGATCCTCGGCCTGGTCGCCGTAGTAGCCGTCTGGCGGGTCCGATAGCGCGTGCAACGCCGCCGAGTCCTCTTTCGTGATCGTGAACCAGAATCCCGACATACGGTGATCGACCGCCAGGCCCAGCGCCCGCGCTCCGTCGTGTATGCCGTCGAACATCAGCGCCATCTTCGCGGCCTGCTGCCGAGATCGTGCCGGGGCACATCGTGGGCAGAAGCATCGATCGCCACACGAGAGAGGCCGCGCACGCATATCACCCGTGTCCGAGTGCTCTTCAACGGCCCAGAAGTTCGCGCTCGCCAGATGCGGCGGAGCATGGCCCTCAGCGCACCGCAGAACAGCGCCCAAACCCGCTCTATCACCGGAATGTCCGTATTGTGGCAGTATGTCGAGATAACCGGACCCTACTACCGGCCGGAAACGCCGGTTAGCAACACGCTCCCGCTTCGCGCGATCACGCTTACTGAGACGCCGACGCTCGCGCCGCCCGGACCCGGATTGGCAGGGTGGTGGAGACGCGGACGGATCCTGCTGTGGACCACCCGCCAGTGAGTGCCCCACGGCCGACGCGGATGTATCTAGTTGCCCCAGGAGGGGCGTCTGAATTAGCATCGTCTTGGAATTAGATGTGACTTCGGTCACAGCCCTGCTTAGCCCGCGGTCACTACACCGCGGGCTTTGCCATGTCTACTGCCGGATCACTCCGGCCATTTTCCTACGCCGT
>JABGQA010000172.1 GCA_018644665.1 Candidatus Poribacteria bacterium | reverse complement strand
GTCTTATGTTGCCTCCGCCGCGCTCGGTGACAAGCCAGTCATAGAGCGGTAGTCGCCCACATAAGTGCGCTTAGAGGGAACCACCCGCATGGGTGTCACCCCGCGCGTCATGTAGGATCAGCGCGGGCAGCACACATGAAGTAACGAAGTCATGCCGACGTTGGACGCTCCTCGACCAGGTGGGGTTCAGAAGGAGGCCCGCCGAACCGCGCCCATATGCCATGGTATTGCCATGAGCGGCGAGGGCTGACCGCCTCGACACGCCGCGTGGCAGACTCTATCGAACGGTCTGGCGGTTGGCCCACGTCACGCCAAGCCGTTCGCAAGCACTGAGGATAGGGCTGGCGTATTCCCGGAAGGCGAGGACGCCAACTTAACCGTTCCGTGTAGGCCGTCTTTGCCTGCGCCGCGTCGAACCTTGACGACGTCCGCCATCGCCGTGAGTTGCTTACCTTCACCAGATGGCCGCCGTGTCAGCCACACCTTACCAACCGCCTCGACGGCAAGGAATGTGATCGTGAACGCCAGCCATAACCGCGGCGTGCGCATTCGTGAGTTGCGGGAATCTAGACGGCGCGCAAGCGCTGTCCTATCCTCGATAGGCTGCTCGATGACGCCGTCCTCTTGGTTCGGGTGGCGGTGGCGGGAGGACACGTAGTAGCCGACGAGTATGCCGACGATCACTGCTGCGATCAGGACAATGGCCGCAGAACTGGCGGCACTATTGCGCTGCATCTTGCGTTCCCCTGCGACTGGCACCGAACGGGGCTACCTTCAGCATAATGCGTCAGAGTGTCTGTCGTCGCCAACCAATGCGCCGGGGTAGACGACCGGTTCACACAGCGTAGAGACCACGATAATGACGCGACGCCATCAGCAGACTATGTCCCCGTTCGAGGGCGTGAATTACATGTTCGATCAGGCGGCGGACCGACTCGGCCTAGACGGGGGGATGAGACACCTTCTGAAGATGCCCTACCGTGAGTTGCAGGTCGAGGTACCTATCTACAGGGACGACGGCAGTCTCGAGGTTTTCCAGGGCTATCGCGTCCAGCACGACGCCGCGAGGGGGCCTTACAAGGGAGGCATACGCTACCACCACGAGGTGAATCTCGACGAGGTGCGCGCTCTGGCGTCCCTGATGACTTGGAAGACGGCCCTTGTCGACGTGCCCTTCGGGGGCGCCAAGGGCGGTGTAGCATGCGATGCGCGCTCTCTGTCCGCAGCCGAACTGGAGCGGCTGACGCGCAGATTCACTCAACGGATCTGGCTCATCCTCGGTCCCAATCGAGACATTCCTGCGCCCGATCTGAACACCAATTCACAGGTCATGGCGTGGATGATGGATGAGTACGGCAAGCGATACGGGCACACGCCGTCGATCGTCACCGGCAAACCGATAGAGTTGGGCGGCTCCCGATGTCGCGAAGCCGCCACAGGTGAGGGGGTATCCATCACCGCTCAGGACGCCATGCGGGCCATCGGGTTGGCCGAAGACCGGGCGCGTGTCGCGATACAGGGCTTCGGCAACGTCGGGTCATTTGCGGCACAGTTCCTACACGACGCGGGATGTCGCGTCGTTGCCGTGAGCGACGTCCACGGCGCTGTACACGATCCTGACGGGCTGGACGTTCCAGCGCTCCGCGAGCAGGGCAGCGGTCATATGCCCTTGGCCGGGCGTTCGGCGGCCACGGGTCGCGCGATATCCAACGCGGAACTGCTTGAGCTGGATTGCGAGGTGCTGATCCCGGCTGCTGTGGGTCACGTCATCCACGCAGGTAACGCGGCGCGTATCCGAGCCAGATTGGTGGTAGAGGCCGCGAATTCACCTGTGGTCCCCGCAGTAGATCCAATTCTCGAGGAGAATGGCGTCGTGATCGTGCCGGACATCCTCGCCAACGCAGGCGGCGTCACGGTGTCCTACTTCGAATGGGTCCAGAACCTTCAGCAGTTCCCATGGGACGAGGACCATATCCACAAGGAACTGCATGCGCGCATGAACGCCGCTTGCGAGCAAGTCCGGGAAGTCGCCTCCCGCGAAAAGGTCAGCGCCCGACTTGCGGCTTACATGATCGCAGTGGACGCGGTTAGTCGCGCCAGGACGTTGCGTGGGATCTGATGGAGCCGTGCGTTATGTCGGCCTTTTATAAAGCGCATCCAGGCCCGTCTAGCCCACCGTGACGTGCGACTCGTGCGTGACGGTTGGGTCTAGCCGTAGCACGATGGGGCCGCCGGTGAACACTCGGACGTTGCTGTCCGTCACCGACGTGACGATGGCTGGGCCTGGGTGCGTTTCGTCACGGCCGCCGCCGCATGGTGGCGAGTACCCAGACCCATTGGACAGATCCATATCCCTGCCCGGGGAGACAAGCGCCACCGCGCTAGTCTCGATGAATCCGTCCCACGGACGACGGAGGTGCCGTCGGCATGAGTCTGTGGCGTATGCGCGGCATCGTGGGATCTAGGACGGTCGAGCCCTGCGTGCCGAGCCAACGGATGCGTTTGCGTTGCGTCGCGAGACCCGTAACGCTATCTTGGGTCCGACATTAACGGGAGGAGTCAGTTCTGGTACCGTGACCTGGAAAATCCCGGGCCCTATCCCCCGCAGTCCAGTCGACAGCCGCGCACGACAGGGTGCAAAGTAGATGCGGGATGCCAGAACCGAAATCCGGAAGGTGCTCGGCCTCGGTGGCTTCCGGCCGGATCGCGCCTCGCTGCTGACCGTCGCTTGCGTCTTCGTTGGGTTCGCCGCGGCACACCTTCCCACGTTCTCGGGCATGCCGCCTGCTCCGCGGGTGACGCTGCAGATACTCGTGACGGCGGCGCTGCTCTGGGTGACCGAGGCGATGCCTCCGTTCGCCGTGGGCGTGCTGGCGATGGCTGCTGACATCGCGCTGCGCGGGCGCCCCGGGGGCGTGTTTGCGCGCGAACCGCGCGACTGGAAGATGTTCGTGCGACCGTCGTCCAAATGCTCCACCGTCAGAACGTGCCGACCCTCCGTGAACGGCTCTCCCGGGGCGTTGGCATCGTCGCGTGCGGTGCTCGCAGCGCCATTCGGCGCGCTGATTCAGCAGGTGCGCAATCTCGTCCCAGTCCCTACGAGTAGATGGCCCGGTCTATCGGCACGTGGCATGATTTCGCCGAAGTCCGCGTGTTTGGCACCGGTTCTATGGACCCTACGCCAGCCCTCTGCGACACGCTATTGAGAGGTCATGGGTAGTTGTGCTCTATGCAGACTGGGACGCGCTCGCGCTCAGAGCAACGTTGTGCGCGACGGAGTGCAATGGTCGATGGCGAGTATGACCGCATAGCTCTCTAGAGAGCGGGGCCGCATAGACATCTCGGTAGAGGATCAGAACTGCGCCGATCCAGAACATCAGTGTCTCGTAGGCTATCGTTGGTACGGACACCAGACATGTGAGTGGGTAGTCCGGACCAAGTGCTTCCGGCTTTGCTCTGTATCGGTTTAGAGTTCTGTCCGTGCCGCTATTCACCGGAGTACCAGGCGTGTATGTCGCGGTGCCTCGAACATAGGAGCCACATATGAACGCTGCGGGCAACGCAAGGACGGCGGAGGCGGAAGGCCACCCAAGCGGCGACAGTCGCTTCCGTATCGTTGAAGCGACCATGAAGCGGCATCAGTATCGGTCTGACGCGCTGATCGAGGTGCTGCACACCGCTCAGGAAGCGTTCGGCTACTTGGACATGGACCTGCTGCTCTACATCGCTCACAGCCTGAAGGCGGCTCCAAGCCGTGTGTTCGGCGTGGCGACGTTCTACCGCTTCTTCACGCTCAAACCGCAGGGCGAGCACACCTGCGTTGTCTGCACAGGGACCGCCTGCTACGTCAAGGGAGCGATGGGCATCCTCGCGGCCGTGGAGGAGGAAACCGGCGTGAGCGCTGGGTCCACGTCGGCGGACAACCGCCTGTCCGTGCTCACGGCGCGCTGCTTGGGTTCCTGCGGCATCGCGCCCGCAGTCGTGTTCGACGGGACGGTAGCCGGCGACCAGAGTGTTGATACCGTAGTTGAAAAGATGAAGGGCTTGTTGGCATGAATCTGCCAGCTCTGCACGAGATGGCCACGGGCGAACGCCGGGCGAATGGCGGCACTCATATCCACACGTGTGTGGCGTCTGGATGCCTCTCCTCGAACTCTCAGGCTGTGCACGATAGCCTCACGGCAGCGGCGGTGGACGCCGACCCTAACAGCGACGTCCGGGCATGCGCAGTCGGCTGCCTGCGACTGTGTAGCGAGGGGCCGCTGGTGTCCGTCACGCAACCTGACGGCGAGGCAACGCTGTACCGCAACGTCGCTCCAGAGCACGCGGCGTCCATTGTCGGCGCGCTGAACGGGGGAGACGCGGAAGTGGACACGGTCGACCCAGACCACCCCTTCTTCGCCGGGCAGGAGGGAATCGTGCTGGAGAACAGCGGGAAGGTCGAGCCAGAACGCATCGAATCATACGTCGCCGCCGGGGGATACGAGTCTCTTTACCACGTCGTGCATGAGATGACCCCCAACGAGGTCGTCGACGAAGTGACGCGCAGCGGCCTGCGGGGTCGGGGCGGCGCGGGCTTCCCGACCGGGGTCAAATGGGCGACCGTTGCGAAGCAGGAGGCGGCGCAGAAATACGTCGTGTGCAACGCCGACGAAGGCGATCCAGGGGCGTTCATGGACCGTAGCGTCCTCGAGAGCGACCCCCACCGAGTGCTGGAGGGGATGGCGATCTCGGCTTACGCCGTCGGGGCCACGCAGGGATACGTGTATGTGCGCGGCGAGTACCCGCTTGCGATCAAGCGCCTCACGCGGGCGATACGCCAGGCTCGGCGGCTCGGAGTTCTTGGAACGCAGGTGTTTGAGTCGTTCTTCGACTTTCGGATCGACATCCGCGTTGGAGCGGGCGCGTTCGTCTGCGGGGAGGAGACGGCGCTGATCGCTTCGATTGAGGGGCAGCGAGGCACTCCCCGGCCCCGACCGCCGTTCCCGGCGGAATCGGGTATATGGGGCAGTCCCACACTCATCAACAACGTCGAGACGTTCGCGAACATCGTGCCAATCGTGCGTGAGGGCACCGACTGGTTCGCGAGCATCGGCACCGAGAAGAGCAAGGGCACGAAGGTCTTTGCTTTGGCAGGTAAGGTCCGACACACGGGGCTCATTGAGGTGCCCATGGGAACGACCCTACAGGAGATCGTCATCGACATGGCCGGTGGCACCCCGGACGAACGGCAGGTGAAGGCCGTGCAGACGGGCGGTCCCTCAGGTGGCTGCATCCCCGCGTCGGCGTTGGACACGCCGGTGGACTACGAGTCTCTGGCGGAAATCGGGTCCATCATGGGCTCAGGCGGCATGATTGTGATGGACGATCAGGACAGCATGATCGACGTCGCTCGCTTCTTCATGGAGTTCTGCATGGAGGAGTCGTGCGGCAAGTGCGCTCCCTGCCGAATTGGGACTGTGCAACTACATAGGTTGCTCGCGAAGCTGACGAGCGGGAACGGAACGGCGGCGGATGTCGCTGCTCTCGAACACCTCAGCGACGTGGTTCGCCACACCAGCCTGTGTGGGTTGGGGCAAACTGCCCCGAACCCCGTGCTGAGCACACTACGCCACTTCCCAGAGGAATACGAGGCCGCGATCACCAAGTAGCGCGGCACACCTATGTTTAGAGGCGCCCACCATGGCTGTAGTAACGCTGACGATTAACGACGAACTGACCAGCGCGCAAGAGGGCGTCACGGTCTTGGAGGCCGCTGCGAACGCGGACATCCACATCCCGACCCTGTGCCACGTCGACGGCGTCGGAGACGTGGGAGCATGTCGCGTCTGTCTCGTCGAAGTCGTGGGCGAGCGGAAGCTCCAGCCCGCGTGCATGACGCCCGTGCGCGAGGGCATGGTCGTCCAGAGTGAAACGGAGCGGCTTCGGGGCTACCGCCGCACCATCGTGGAACTGTTGTTCTCGGAGCGGAACCACGTGTGTTCCGTCTGCGTCGCCAACGGCCACTGTGAATTGCAGGACCTAGCCATTGATGTCGGCATGGACCATGTCCCTTACGAGTACCTGTACCCCGACTGCGATGTAGACGCCACACACGACCGCTTCACACTCGACCACAACCGCTGTGTTCTCTGTTCGCGGTGCGTGCGCGTCTGTGACGAGATCGAGGGCGCCCACACGTGGGACGTCATGGGTCGAGGCACAAGCAGTCGTGTCATCTCCGATCTCAACGTGCCTTGGGGGTCTGCGGATAGCTGCACGTCCTGCGGGAAGTGCGTCATGGCATGCCCCACAGGGGCCCTGTTCACACGGGGCGCGGCGACTGCGGAGATGGAGAAGGACCGCTCGACGCTGGCCTTCCTAACCCGCGCGCGAGGGAAAAACGAATGGGTAAGATAGCTGTCGCGACGGAGTGGTTCGGCGGCTGCGCGGGATGCCACATGTCGTTTCTCGACCTGGACGAATGGCTGTTCGAGTTGGTCAAGCACGTGGACATCGTCTACAGCCCGGTGGTTGATGTGAAGGAGTATCCCGAAGGGGTCGACGTAGTTCTCGTCGAGGGCGCGATGTGCGCGGACGAACACGTCGCGAAGGCGCGGATCATCCGGGAGCGCACGAAGGTCGTCATCGCCTTCGGCGACTGTGCGGTCACCGCGAACGTGCCCGCGATGCGGAACCCCCTCGGCGGAAAGGACGTCGTGCTCGAACGGTCGTACATCGAGCTGGCGGACATCCAACCGCAGATACCCGATGACCCCGCGCTGCCCGTGCTGCTCGACCGCGTAAGGCCTCTGCACCAGGTGATAGACGTGGACATACACCTACCTGGCTGCCCGCCGCCTGCGGATCGCATCCGGGCGGTGCTGGAACAGCTTGTTGCGGGCGAGGAACCCCGCCTCGTGGGTCGTGAGTTGCTGAAATTCGGCTGACCTCGCGTTTGAGTGGAGAGCGACAATGGCTGAGACCATCACCATCGAGCCTGTGACCCGCCTAGAGGGTCACGCGAAGATCACCATCCACCTGGACGACGAGGGACAGGTGAGCGACGCGCGGTTCCACATCGCCGAATTCCGTGGCTTCGAGAAGTTCTGCGAAGGTCGACCCCTTAGCGAGATGGCTGGCATCACGGCCCGCATCTGCGGCATCTGCCCGGTGAGCCATCTCCTCGCATCCAGCAAGGCGGGGGACGCGATACTGGGAGTGCCTCCACCACCGGCGGCGGTGAAGCTGCGGCGGTTGATGAACTTGGGTCAGATCATCCAGTCGCACGCCCTCAGCTTCTTCCATCTCAGCTCGCCGGACTTGCTGTTCGGGATGGACAGCGACCCGGCGAAGCGCAACGTGTTCGGCATCATGGAGGCCGAACCCGACGTCGCGCGTGCGGGCATACGGTTGCGCCAGTTCGGGCAGGAGATCATCGCGCTGCTGGGCGGGCAGAAGGTGCATCCGGCGTGGACCGTGCCGGGCGGCGTGCGTGAGCCCCTGTCCGAGGAGGGCCGACAGACCGTCCTCGGGTGGATTCCAGAAGTGCGGGGCACCGCGGAGCTCGCCCTGGGGTTGTTCAAGGGGTTGTTGGAGAAGTTCGAGACGGAATCCCAGGTCTTTGGCGACTTCCAGTCCCTGTTTATGTCGCTGGTAGCCGAAGACGGAGAGTGGGAGCACTACGACGGCAAGATCCGCGTCGTTGACAGCGACGGCGTCATCGTCGCGGACAGGCTGGACGCCGCTGACTACAAGGAGTACATCGGCGAGGCGGCCGAGAGCTGGTCGTACCTGAAGTTCCCGTACTACAAGCCATCAAGCTACCCTCAGGGGATGTTCCGTGTCGGGCCCCTCGCGCGGCTGAACACCTGCACGCATATGGGGACGCCCCAAGCAGATGCGGAACTCCGCGAGTATCGCGACCGCGTCGGAAAGAACGGCGTCGTGACGTCGTCGCTGATGTACCACTACGCGCGGCTAGTCGAGATCCTGGCGTGCATTGAGCGAGCCGAGCGCCTCATGGACGACCCGGACCTGCTGAGCCCGCGCGTGAGAGTGGACGCCGGCATCAACAACCTCAGGGGAGTGGGTGTCAGTGAAGCCCCCCGAGGGACGCTGTTCCACAGCTACGGCGTGGATGAACACGGAATCGTGCAGGACGTAGACCTGATCATAGCCACAGGCAACAACAACCTCGCCATGAACCGGACCGTGCTGCAAATCGCGCAGCACTACATCACGGGGCCTGAGATACCTGAAGGTGTTCTCAATCGCATTGAGGCCGGCACGAGGTGCTATGACCCGTGCCTGAGCTGCTCCACACACGCCGTTGGTAAGATGCCTCTGCACGTCACACTGCACGACGCCGCAGGAGCCGTCCTTGACGAGGCGCGCCGGGGGTGACTTCATGGATCTCGTTATCGGCTACGGCAACGACCTACGCGGGGACGATGCCGCTGGCCGGCTGGTTGTCGGCCGTGTCGCGGGCAGGGCGGTGGCGGGTGCCGAGATTCTTAGCGTCCATCAGCTCACGCCCGAGCTGGCGACCCAGGTGGCGGGGGCCGACAGGATCGTGTTCGTAGACGCCTACGTAGCCACGCCCGGGGACATCACACGTGTGGAACGGGTGACTGGGGACGGCGTGGATCCCCCACTCGGCCACGTTGGCGGCCCACATTCGCTGCTGCGTCTGTCCGAGACCCTCTACGGTCGCAGACCGGACGCATGGATGGTGATGGTCCCCGCGCTTGGCTTCGATTTCGGGGCCGACCCATCGTCCACGACGCTCGCAGGCATCGCGGACGCCGTCGCGCACGTTGAGGGGCTGCTCGCAGGCTCGCTGGCTCCGTCCGAGGAGACACAAGGCGTATGCACGAGGTAGGCCTTATGCAAGAGGCCGTCGGCATAGCAGGACACCACGCTAGGGAAGCCGGCGCCACGCGCATCCGGATGATCCGCGTGCGGATCGGGGAGTCATCCGGGGTTGTCCGCGAGGCCTTGGAGTTTGCATTCGAGGCGGTCACCGAGGGCACTATGGCGGAGGGAGCCGCGCTCGATATAGAAGTGACGCCCACCATATGCCACTGCGCTGGGTGCGCCTCTGAGTTCAAGCCGGCGAACGTCTTCCGCGAGTGCCCATCGTGCGGATCGCTGAGCACCGACATCGTGCAGGGGATGGAGCTCGAGCTCACATCCCTGGAGGTGACATAACCATGTGTGATACCTGCGGGTGCGGAATCGTCGACAGCTACGCCGTCGACGGCGTTCCCACGTCGAGTGGGGCGCCGACGGACAGCGAGCACTCCCACGACGGCGACCAGGATCATCGGCATGTCCACATCCACGCGTCCTTGCTAGGCAAGAACGACCGTATCGCCGAGCGCAACCGAGGACACCTGATGGAGAAGGGCGTTGCCGCGATCAACATGGTGTCATCGCCCGGGGCCGGCAAAACCGCGCTCATTGAGAGGACGCTGCGGGACGCAGTTGACACGATGAAAGCCGGCGTCATCGTCGGCGATCTGGCGACGGACAACGACGCGAAGCGCCTCAGCGCCACGCAGGCGCCCGTCGTGCAGATTACGACCGGAACTGTCTGCCACCTGGACGCCGACATGGTCGCGCACGCCATGCCGCGTCTGGACTTGGATGCGTTGGACCTACTCATCATCGAAAACGTGGGCAACCTCGTGTGTCCCGCCGGCTACGACCTTGGCGAGGACGCGCGAGTCGTCCTGATGTCGGTGACGGAGGGCGAGGATAAGCCCGCGAAGTACCCGACGATGTTCCGCACGGCGGATGTCGTCGTCATCACTAAGGTGGACATGGCGGAGCCGGCCCGTTTCGACCGTGAAGCCGCATTGAACTGCATCCACCGCGTCGCCCCGGACGCCGCGGTCATCGAACTGTCCGCAGTGACGGGCGAGGGTATGGAGGCGTGGCACGAATACCTCGCACAGCGGCTGCATCGCCGGTAGGGACACACGTTGACTACCGTGACGTTCAGGATTGAGGGCGTGGTTCAGGGCGTCGGCTTCCGGCCGTTCGTCTATCGGCTCGCGCGCCGCTATGGCATCGCAGGCTGGGTGCGGAACGACTCGGAAGGCGTCACCGTCGAAGCTCGCGCGCCGGCGCCGGCTGTGGACGCCATGGAGCGCGCGCTCGTCGACGAAGCGCCTCCAGCCTCCCGCATCGTCTCGTTGCGACGCGAAAGCGTCGCGTCCGGGGGCAGCAGCGGGGACTTCGCAATCATCCCCACCGTCGCGGCCGACTCCATCTCGGCGTTCATCTCTCCTGACCTGGCGATGTGTGACGACTGCCGACGCGAACTCATCGACCCAACGGATAGGCGATTCAGGTACCCGTTCATCAACTGCACCAACTGCGGGCCTCGCTACTCGATCATCGAGGCCCTCCCCTACGACCGCCGCAACACCACCATGCGGGCGTTCGCCATGTGCGAGGTGTGTCTGGCCGAGTACCGCGATCCGCTGAATCGACGTTTCCACGCGCAGCCCAACGCCTGTGCGGACTGCGGTCCGTCCGTGTCGCTGTGGGACGTGGATGGCTCCGTGCAGGCGGCCCAGGGTGCAGCCATCCGGGCCGCTGCAGCGCTCGTGCGCGAGGGGGCCGTCCTCGCCGTGAAGGGCCTGGGCGGGTTCCATCTCGTCGTTGACGCGCGTAGCGATGGAGCCGTGTCACGCCTCCGGCGTCGCAAGCATCGCGAGGAAAAGCCCCTCGCCGTCATGTACCCATCGCCAGCGCGACTGCGGGACGACTGCCACGTCACCGATGCCGAGGCGTCGGTTCTGGACTCGCCGGCGGCACCCATCGCGTTGGTCGAGCGACGAGCGGATGCCCGCACGCTGTCGGCCGCGGTGGCTCCTGGCGCGCCGACTCTGGGCGTCATGCTGCCCTATACGCCCCTACACACACTTCTGATGGAGCATCTAGGCTTCCCGGTCGTGGCGACCAGCGGGAACCTGAGCGAGGAGCCCATCTGCATCGACGAACGCGACGCCGTCGAGAGACTCGGTGGCATCGCCGACGCGTTCCTCGTGCACGACCGCGCCATCGCCCGGCAGGTGGACGACTCGGTAGTGCGCGTGTTCCGCGGCGAGGCGACGGTCCTGCGCGCTGGGAGAGGATACGCACCGTTCTCGATGGACCTGGGTCGAAGCGTGCCACGTGTCCTCGCCGTCGGGCCGCACATGAAGAACACGATCGCCGTCTCGGTCGGCGATAAGGCGTTCGTGAGCCAGCATATCGGCACTCTGGACACGCCGCAGGCGTTGGAGGCGTACCGTCGCGCGCACAAGGACTTCGCCGAGCTCTACGAACACGAGGCGGAGGCGGTCGCGCGCGACCTGCACCCGGACTACGCGTCGTCGGCATATGCGGCCGCCATCGACGCTCCGGCCGTCGCGGTCCAGCACCACTACGCGCATGTCCTGGCGTGCATCGCGGAGCGCGGCCTATCGTCTCCTGTACTTGGCGTGGCTTGGGACGGCAGCGGCTATGGCGACGATGGAGCCATATGGGGCGGTGAGTTCCTCGTCGCCTCTCGCGAGGGGTACGACCGCGTGGCCCACCTGCGCACGTTCCGTCTGCCGGGCGGCGATCTGGGCGCGCGGGAGCCGCGCCGGTCGGCGGTTGGTTTGCTCTACGAAGCCTACGGTGAGAACGCCGTCACAATGACCGACCTGCCATCCATACAGGCGTTCGACGCGCAGGAAAGGCGCGTGGTTGCACGCGCTATCGACCGTGACATAAACGCCCCGTTGGTCTCAAGCGCTGGACGGCTGTTCGACGGCGTGGCCTCGCTGGTGGGTCTGAAACAGCGGGCGTCGTTCGAGGGGCAGGCGGCGATGATGTTGGAGCACGCGATCTCCGACGACGCTGGACACAGCCAGTACCCCACGGCGTACGACGCCAGCACGGGTATCATCGACTGGGCGCCGATGCTCCGGGAGATGGTGCGGGACATCCGTGACTCGCCAGATGTAGGAGGCATCGCTGCCCGGTTCCACAACGCGCTGGCAGCATCCATCGTCGCGGTCGCAAAAGCCGTCGGCATCGAGGACGTGGCGCTGACCGGGGGATGCTTCCAAAACGCGTATCTGGCGGAACGTGTCATCGACGGGCTCGAAGGCGCTGGACTACGGCCGCACTGGCACCGCCGTGTGCCACCTAACGACGGCGGCGTGGCGCTCGGACAGCTCATTGCGGGAATCGTACGAACAGAGGGCGGCTGATGTGTCTTGGCGTGCCGGGCAGGATCGAAACCATTCAGGGTGACGGCCTGTTGCGGGTGGGCAAGGTGACGTTTGGAGGAGCCGTCAAGGAGGCCCACCTGGGCTATGTGCCAGAAGCGATCGTAGGGGACTACGTGATCGTGCATGCGGGCTTTGCCATCAGCACTGTGGATGAGGACGAAGCGGCGCGGATATTCGACTACCTACGCCAGATCGGCGAGCTAGCCGAGCTCGAGGAGGCGAACCCAAGCGCGTGAAGTACGTCGACGAATACCGGGACGCGGACGCTGTCCATCAACTCGCGGACGAGCTGGCGCGTATCACCACCCGACCGTGGACGATCATGGAGGTGTGCGGCGGCCAGACCCACGCGATCATGAAGTTCGGCATCGATACGCTAATACCGGACGACGTCACCTTGGTACACGGTCCTGGGTGTCCGGTGTGCGTGACGCCCCTTGAGCTTATCGACCAGGCCATCGAAATCGCGGCTATCCCGCAAGTTATCTTCTGCTCTTTCGGCGATATGTTGCGTGTCCCGGGGTCTGCCCGTGATTTGCTGACAGCGAAGGCCCACGGCGGGGACGTGCGCATCGTCTATTCGCCACTGGACGCGTTGCGGCTGGCGCGCGAGAATCCAGACCGCGAGGTCGTGTTCTTCGCCGTGGGCTTCGAGACGACGGCCCCCGCCAATGCGATGACTGTGTATCAGGCGAAGCGAGAGGGGGTCGAGAACTTCTCCCTGCTCGTGTCGCACGTGCTGGTGCCGCCAGCGATGGAAGCGATTCTCTCCTCCCCATCGAATACGGTGCAGGGCTTCCTGGCCGCCGGTCACGTCTGCACGATCATGGGCTACTCGGAGTACGAGGCCCTTACCGAGCGCTACAACGCGCCGATCGTCGTGACGGGCTTCGAGCCGTTAGACATCCTCCATGGGGTGCTGATGTGTGTCGAGCAGCTTGAGAGCGGACGATCCGACGTTGAGAACCAGTACACTCGCGCGGTGCGTCAGGAGGGGAACGTCGCGGCGCAAGGCGTCCTCGCCGAGGTGTTCCGCGTCGTCGCGCGCAAATGGCGAGGCCTTGGGGAAATCCCCGAAAGCGGGTTTGCGCTGGCGCCGGACTACGCGCAGTTCGACGCTGGGAGCCGCTTCGACGTCGCCGACGTATCCGTCCCGGAACCGGAGGAATGCGTTAGCGGCCTCGTGTTGCAGGGGGTGATGAAGCCCGACGAGTGCGCGGCTTTCGGAACGGCCTGCACGCCTGAGGCTCCTCTGGGGGCCACGATGGTCTCATCCGAGGGCGCCTGTGCAGCCTACTACCGGTATCGCCGCGTCGCGGATCCAGCCTGAATGGAGCGCGAGATGCCTGACGGGTTCACGTGTCCGAGTCCTCTCGGTGACCACTCGCATGTGCAGCTTGCCCACGGCGGCGGCGGCCGTCTCACAAATGCGCTCATCGAGGGGATGTTCGCGCCAGCGTTCGACGCGGACGGGCCCGAGCGCCGACACGACGGCGCGGCGATCACGATTGGCGGCGCGCGACTCGCCTTCACGACGGACTCCTACGTCGTCGACCCGCTATTCTTCCCCGGCGGGAGCATCGGATATCTCGCCGTGAATGGGACGGTCAACGACCTCGCTATGTGCGGCGCCCGGCCGCTGTACCTCAGCGTTGGTATGATCATCGAGGAGGGTCTCCCCATGGAGACCCTGTGGCGCGTAACGCAGGATATGAAGCGCGCGGCAGACGCGGCGAACGTGAAGGTTGTCACGGGAGACACGAAGGTGTTGGACCGTGGCAAAGGGGACGGGCTGTTCATCAACACCGCTGGGATCGGCCTGCGCGAGACCGACGCCGACATTTCGCCCTCCTCCGTGCGACCTGGCGACGCAGTACTGCTAAGTGGCGACATTGCACGGCACGGTATGGCCGTGATGACCGTGCGTGAGGGGTTGGAATTCGACACCACTATCGAGAGTGATTGTGCGCCCCTCGCGGGCGTAGTCCTCGCGCTGTTTGAAGCGGGCATCGACGTGCGGTGTATGCGCGACCTGACCCGTGGAGGACTTGCCAGCGCTCTGGTCGAGATAGCGGAGGCGCGTGGGGTACACGTCGTGGTGCGTGAGTCCGCCGTCCCTGTTCTGGAGGACGTGCGCGGCGCCTGCGAGATCTTGGGTCTCGATCCCATGTACGTGGCGAACGAGGGGCGCTTCATCGCCATCGTCGGGCCGGAAGACGCTGACGCCGCGTTGGACATCATGACGCGACACGCCGTGGACGGCCCGGCCTCGCGTATCGGCGAAGTCACCGACCGTCACGAGGGTCTGGTGACTGTCGTCGGGCAGATTGGCGCGGAGCGTGTACTCGACATGCTCAGTGGTGAGCAGCTACCCCGGATTTGCTGATGCGGACCCAGGAATGCCCTACACGGTCGGGCTGGAACCCAGTGACACAGACGACAGGGAGTCACTTAGGATTCAGGATGGCCTCAGGCGGTGTTCACCAGCACTCCGTCGTCGCCGAACTGTGTCGGGAATGTAACGTTCAGCGGGTGCACGCTGGCAAATCTGCACGCACCAGAGGCGCAGGTTCTCAACGGCATGAGATGGTCCATAAGCGCGACTATCAGAAGACAGCCTGCTGACTCACGTCTGCAGAACGTCCCCGGCCTGCGGCCGAAAGCAGGTGATCGTGCGTAGCATGTGTCCGGCGTCATGGTTAGCCTCTTGACGGACCTGCTCGATCACACTTTCCGCCGCTTCGCGTGAAGTGATGCGTGGTGAGTCGGGACGTGGACCCGCGCTCAGTATGTTGCCCTGGGTGTCGTGAGACTTCTGGTCGCTGCTGGCGCCAGAATGCTCCACCGCAGCAATGGCCCTCTTTTCCTGGGAGCGCGCAGTGATGGTCCTTGGTCTAGGTCCCAATCGGCGCGCGATAGGAAATCGCATCGTCTACTCTCCGTCAGCACAAACAAAGCGTGACGCGCTCCGCCGTTGGACATACTGCGGGCGCATGACGAGATTGATCGGCTTAGGAGAGTGGGATGAGTCGAAGTCGCCAGGAAGGCGCTGCGGCCTGTGTCCTTGGTTCACTACGATAGCGGACACCGCGAGTTACGAACAGTGTAGTGGGCGCCCACGGAGCGACGCAACAGCGTGGGGCGATCTTGTTAGCTCCGGCGGAACACACTCTCAGACCCGGAAGAGTCCGGCGGCGCTGTTAGTGAACGGAGAGCGGCACATCGACATCGCCGCCCGAGAATGTACCGTCCTTCGTCATGATCTCGGTTGGCAGGCGGTCCTGGGTAAGCGGCAGGCGCACCCGACCGCGAAGCCGTGCCGATTCGTAGATCGCCATGATGATCTCCAGCGCTCGCAGGCCGTTCTCCGCAGTGAGCGGGTGCTCCGATGCTCCACGGTTGATGTCTCGGGCGAGACGATCATAGTTTCGGGCGAATATGCCGACGGTGTCTTCCGCCGCGCATCCGTCTACTGGCTGCCAGCCATTGGTAGCGGCGGTGCGAATGAGGAGGTTGGGGTTTCCGGCATCCCCGGGGCGCCATAGCTCGCCAGCGTCGCCAAACACCATATAGTCCTGATAACCCCTCCCGGGGACGCGAAGCTCACCACACAGCAGTTCCGCTCGAATGCCATCGGCAAACTGCCACAACGCGAAGGCGCCGTTCTCGATGGGACATCCGTGCCGGTACCTCCAGCCGCCCACGTCCACGCAGCCTTTGCCTAACGGTTGGTCTGGATCCACGCGTGTCCGATATACGCTGCCGAATACCCACTCGACCGGTACGTCGCCGGCTAGGAAGCGCATCGAATCAATGGCGTGGGTCCCGTCGGTCAGGACATCGCCGGCACAACTCGCCCGTATGAGCGTGATGTCTCCGATGGCGCCCTCGGCGATGAGCTCTCGCATCCTTCGCAGGGGGCGAGTTGTCCGCCGCTGGTGGTTCACGATCAGGTGCGTTCCACTCTCGCGGCAGGCATCGATCATGCGTCGCGCTTCCGCCAGGTTCTTCGCCATCGGCTTCTCGCACAGGATGCCCTTCACGCCTGCCTGAGCGACCTGCACGGTGAGAGGCGCGTGCGCAGACGTGGGTGCACCGAGGGCGACGATGTCCGGATGGAGCTCGGTAAGCATCCGGCTGACATCGGTATACACAGAATCTTGGTCATACGCGCGGGCGAGCGCGTCGGCCACCTGCCTGTCGAGATCGCACAGACCGACGAGTTCCACCGCCGTCGCGTATTCGATGCTCTCTGCGTGGGTCTTGCCGATTCCTCCGCATCCGACGATGGCGACCCGCAGTCGCGGATGTAAAGCGGTCATAGCTCAACTCCTGGCAGCGTTCTCAGGTAAGAGACAGCAGCGTCGATCGCGTCGAGACGGTCGACGCCCGTCGGTGGGAAGAGCTCTAATTCCATAACCAAGCGATTGGGGTCGGGAGCCTTCTCCCGAAGCACGTCGAAGCAGCGTCGAAGGGGCACATCGCCTTCTCCGGTCACACAGTTCTCCAGCATCACTCCTCGGGGTTGTCTACTCCCGAGCACGCAAATCTCATCTCGCCAATGCGTTCCCACAGTGAAGGGGGCCGCTAACTCAAATGCCGGGAAGATTGGCTCGCCAGCCCAGAAGATGTTCGACGTGTCGACATGCAGGTAGAGGTGTGGCGTGCTTTCGCATAGCGCCACGAAGTCGGCCATGTAGAAATCGCCCTGATTATTGATGGCCAGCGGCGTCCCCAGGTCGTGACAGACCGCGGCGAGCGGAGCGAGGCGCTCTGATAGGCGCCGAAGTTTCTCCTCTGGCGCGAGGTTTCTGTCGAATCGGCGACCCGCGCCGGCCATCGTGAACACGGACCAGTTCCGAAGCAACGGTGAGTGTGCCCGGAGGCCTTTGGCGATGTAGTCCTGGTTCCGTTTGGCTTCCTCGGCGTCCGCGCAGACATAGTCATACGCAACCTGCGGCGTCACATGCAGGTCGTGATCGGCCAGGAACTGACCGAACTGGTCCCTGCGTGCTTCGTCCATCGAGACGACCTCTGCCAGTGGCAAGGGCATCTCGCGGAAGCCATGCTTCAGCAGGAACTTCAGCTTGGCGTAGAGCGGGTCGTCGTCCGCTGTCAGGTACTCGGGGAACCAGCCGTTGGCATAGCCCCACAGCATGGATGTCCTCCTGATGTCTCGAAAGCGCGCCTCGTCGAACATCGGCGCGCTCTGAGCCTCCGTTTATAGCCGATGGTGGCATTCAGGAGAAGATGTCTTCCGTCTAGTGTCGGGAGACCGAAGTCCACTTACGGGGCGCATACTTGCGTCCTATGACGCGGTGCGTCGGAGGGTCAAAGGCCCACATTCGTGCTCGCGGATCTGGTTGACATAATCTGATACCGTCTTGCCCCTTCGCTGTCTAGGCGTGTTCTGGATCAAACGGCTTGCCCGACTTCAGCACTCCGTAGACGATGTGTAGCAGCTTCCGCATGGCCGCGCCGATGATGACCATGGGACACTTCCCCCGCCCCTCGAGCCGTTGAGAGAATGCCTTGATGACGGGGTTGAACCTACGAGCCACGACCGCTGGCATGTAGAGCGCGCGACGGATCCGCGCCTGACCCATCTTCGATAGCCTGGCCTGCCCACGCACAGACGACCCAGACTGTCGATGCTTGGGCGTCAGCCCGGCAAACGCGGCGACCTGGCGAGCGCTTGTGAAGCGCTCGACGTCTGGCAGCTCCGCCAGGAGCAAGGTCGCCGTGATCTCTCCAATCGCCGGAATCGTCTCGAGGAGTTCCCGCTGACGCTTCAGCTGGGGATGCCGATCAATGTGCGCGCGGATCTCCTCCCACAGCAGCCCTATCTCCTCGTCGAAGTGGGCGAGTGTGCGCTCGATCGACTGTTGAAGCCATTCGGGTGGCGTGCCTTCGAGTCTGTTGGACTGCTGGTGCTTCGCCTTCTGCACCGCTTGGAGATGGCGTGTCAGGTCACGTAGCTTGCGCTTCTCCGCAGGAAGTGGCTGCCAGGGAAGTGGCGCGTGAAGATGACAGAACCGTGCGATGCGTGCTGCGTCCTCACGATCCGTCTTGTTCCTGGAGAGTTCGGTCCTGGCGAAGCCGTGGATGCGGAGTGGATTGACAACGCTGACACGCTGCTGTGCCTGGTGTAGGTGGACCGCCAGTGGCTCCCAGTACACGCCGGTGGACTCCATGCAGGCGTGGAACTGGTCGACACCCTGATCGTCTACCCACCGGCTGAACTTCACGAATCCCTTGGCGTCGTTGTTGAAGTGACCGACGCTCAGCTTCGCGCCTTGCAGCAGCGCAGCGTCGAAGGTCTTCTTCGCAATGTCGATCCCAAGAGCGGCCCGTGTGCTGTTGTGGGTCGTGGCTGGCATGACGCGACTCCCTGTTGCTAGCTCTGGTCCTGGACCAATCCTGTGGATTCAGGTTCATCCTGCGGGACAGCGGTTGCGGCTTGCCTCCGCGTCCCGTGGGCGACCTTCGATACCGTTCGGTCTCTCTGTTCCAGAGTTAGGGAGGGGATCTCATCGGATTACCGGGCTCGAGGCCCATGGATTATCCCAGATTCACCCTCCCCTTATTCCCCGGTCAAGCGTCCCTGACTAGGGAAACCCATGCAAGATCTGAAGGTCGTCAAGATACAGGATTACCGGAACATGCATTCCGGCAGATCGACCCCACCGTAGGCTCCGACATACGAAGCGACGGCCCGTATCACTAAGGTCGCTACGTCGACCATCAACGGTCTCATACCTGTCTCACATTTCGGCGCGCCAACGCGCCCATACGGCATCGAGACCCC
>JABGQA010000016.1 GCA_018644665.1 Candidatus Poribacteria bacterium | reverse complement strand
GGTCTCGGCGACTTCTGGGCCCTGTCGACGGGCCCGAGCCGCAAGTCGATCCGCGTCGACTTCCGCAAGAAGGGCGCCGCGGGCGACCCGGGCGGCCTGCCGTACGTGCTCCCCGCTCGCGAGGAGCAGGGGCAGGTCTTCATCGAGTACGGCGCCGACTTCGCCGGCTACGCGCTCACCCACATCGGCCTCTGGATCTCGAACGGCACCACCTGATTCGACGTCACGCCCAGGCGTGATCCTACCGCCGGCCGTCCACCTTCGGACGGCCGGCTGCCCCGCTCGGGTGAAACCGGGCGCGGCTCCCAACGCATCGAGGGGGCGACGTGCGCGCATACATCCAGAAGGGCGCGGTCGCCGACGCGTTGTTCGTGCTCCCGAACGACAACCCGGTCGCCTCCGTGTCCGCCTACGTCTACGGCGCAGACGGCGTGCAGATCGGAGCCGAGCGGACACCGACGCACCCGTCCTGGCCGCTCTCCGCCGGCGCGTCCGAGGGCGACGACGAGATCGTCGTGACCGGCTGGGGCTCCGACCGGGTGCCGCAGTCGAACGACGAGATCACGATCTCCGACGCGACCGACCCGTTTCAAGAGGAAACCGAGAGCCAGATCGTCAACCACATCGGGGGCACGACGATCGAGCTCCTGCAGTCGCTGTTCGCGGACTGGGACGCCGGCGCGATCGTCCAGCCGCGGATCCTTCGGGTGCCGCTGACGGCGGTTGACACGGCGACCCTCGGGCGGCTGCACCGAGTCGCGGCGGCCGTGACGCTGCACGCGTCCGTCCCTGAGACCGAACGGGTGGTCTACCCGTCCCCGTTCCTGTTCGACGTCGTGAACCACTCGCCGGCGTGCACCCTCTCGCTCGGCACTCTGCGGATCATGTACCCGAACCTGTTCGGCAAGCTGTCCGGCTCGCTCAACAGCGAGCAGGGCGGCGTCGAGTCGCTGCGCGACCGGGCCTTCGTCCTCGTGCTCGCCGACCTCGCGCGCAAGCTGCGGCCGGACTTCCTGTACTCCGACAGCGACCTCGAGCAGCCGACCGTGTACCGGATGATGCTGCTCATGGCAGAGGACGGCCGGCTGCACCCGGACGATCCGGATCGTCGGAGCGTGATCCGAGACTCCCGCGGCGACTACCGCCAGATCTTCGACGAGGCCCTGTCCAGCATGGGATGGGTCGACATGGACGGAAACGAGAAACCAGAAGAGGGCGAGATCAACGTCAGCGTCCGTCCGCGCCTGACGGTCGGAACCTGACCGATGGGCGACGACTTCAAGATCGTCGTCAAGGGCACCGACTGGTCGGAGCTCGAGGCCGACCTGACGACGGCGACCGACCTGCTGGCTTTCGGGCAGGTGCTCTCGAAAGACATCGCCGACCGGATCCGCCGGGGCGTCGGGACTGACAACCGCCCGCTGCCGCAGCATCACGTGAAGATCCGGAAGATCCGGGAGCGGTGGGAGAAGGCTGACGGCGGCGAGTCCGGAGACATCGACGCGCTCCCGTTCCCGATCAGTGTGATCCAGCAGCTGCGGACGCTCGGCGGACACACCGAGCTGCCAGCCAAGGGCACGACGTGGCGTGGCTGGGACAACCTGATCCAGAACGGGACCGACGCGCGGGCGAACCTTGGCGAGACCGTTGGCGCGATCCGGTTCTATCAATGGGACAGCCGTGAATCGTTCCTCCGCTCGAACTACGGGGCCCACGTCGGCGTCCGCACCGGCGAGATGCTGAAGAAGATGACGATCCAGATCTCCCGCACGAAGGGCGGGAAGTGGTGGCTCAAGATTGGGCCGAAGGGTCGGAACACCCGCAACATGCCGATGTTCCGAATCCTGCAGGAAGCCGACGCGTCGAACGATAAGGCACAGCATGGTCGGAAGCCGCGCAAGTTCCCGGCATCGATGCGCATGGCGCTGCTACAGAGGATGGGCCCGGGGGGCAAGATCGCCGAGTCGGAGGACGTCGCGATCGGCGTGCTCGAGCCGAGCGACACGGTCCTCTCGGCGGCGCTACAGGGCAAGATCGTCAGCCCGATGATGAAGCGGGTCACCGCGGCGCCGGAGAAGGTCGTGAAGGCCTAGCGATACCCGCGGGCGAAGGCCCGGTCCATCGTCTCGTCGTAGCAGCCCTCGCACACGCCGTCGTCCTGCAGGAACACCTCGCCGTCCGGACGGCCGCAGTCGGAGCAGGTCTCCGGCGCGGGCGTCTCGGGCTGGCTGTTCGTCGTGTCGCTCATCGGTTCCTCCTGGGCTGCTAGGCCCGGCGCTTGAAGCGGGTCCAGACGGCGCCGAAGGTCGACGCGGTATCCTTGACAACGATCCCCTCGTCGTCAGCCGCCTGCAGGGCGCCGGCGAGGCTGGCAACGTCGAGGCCGGCGGTCGGCAGCTGCTCGACGAGCTCGAAGCGGGCGTCGAGGCCGGCGACGACCGAGGCGGCCGCGTAGCGGCGCTCGCTCAGCGGGCGGTCCTGAAGGCTGGCGCCGTCGAACTCGACACAATCGAAGGCCACAACCTGACCGTGGCGCGGCGAGCCCTTGCGGCAGGCCGGCTGCCCGACAAGGTACTCGGCGCAGAGGACGGCGTCGGCGTCGGAGTCGACCGCGAAGCGGGCCATCTCGGAGCCGGTACGGCTGACGAGGACGGCCTCGCCGGCGCGGACGGTGACGAAGGCCCAGCGGCCGTCTTCCTTGACCTCGAAGACATCGCCGTGGCGCAGAGCGTGCTCGATGCTCCAGGTGTCGCGGAACGACGGGCGCACGTTGTCGCGGCGGCGGATAGTCTCCGGGCCGCTGTGCATTTCGACGGAACCGAAGCGGGCCATCAGGGCGGCTTGGGCTGTTGTCTTCGTGTAGTT
>JABGQA010000171.1 GCA_018644665.1 Candidatus Poribacteria bacterium | reverse complement strand
AGCTGGAGACGTCCGCGTACCTGCATCTCGACGAGAGCAAGGTGCAGATGGACAAGGCGTCCGATCACTACGGTGGGGCCGCGGGTCGCGAGGGGTCGCGCTTCACCGAGGTGGACCTCACAAAGGGCTGGGGGCCGATCAAGCTCGTGCAGTGGACCAGCAGCGCGACGCCGACGGGCGTGTCAGGAGCGGCGACGCTCTCGACCAAGGAGAAGGGCCGGCACATCATCGATGCCGCCGCGGACAGTCTCCTGGAGTTCGTGCGGGAGTTCCGCGCTATGGAGAAGGGCGAGCGGGTAGAGCATCGCTCCGTAGTGCCGGGCCTGCCTACGCTACCCAGCGCCGACTAACCCGCAGACCGTCTCCATTTGCCGCGTTCTACCAGCGATCGCTAGACGTGGCTGCCGGATAGCGTCATACTCGGTAGAATCCCCGGCGCCGATAAGATCCTGTGGGCGCGCCGCTTCGCGCGGAGGCCGAGTCTCGTGCCCGCCAGCTGTCGTCGGGTAAAGCCCGCCCGCGGATGGATGGGTCGTTCCGGGGCACGCCCTGTGGACGAGATGCACGGCGCTCGATCGTTCCGCCATTTCGGATACGATGTCCCGCTTCAAGGGCTGGCAATGAGTCTGGATCCCGCCGAGACAGGACCCGCCGTGCTCGTGGCGTCGGGTAGTCCGCTCTTCAGCCGGGCGCTGACGCGTTCGCTGAACGCGCATGGATGCGCTGTCACCACCACCGAACACCCGCCGGATGTGCGAGACCAGCTCGCGAGCGGATCCGTTGCGGTTTGCCTCATGCAGGACTCGCTCTCCGGCAAGTCTGGCGTCGAGCTGTGCGGCGAGCTGTCTCGAGACGAAGCCACGCACGCTGTGCCGATCATCATGTTCTCGCGCGATGCCGCCGTCGAAGCCACCGCCCGAGATCAAGGCGCCGCTGGTTTCCTGCTGACGCCGTGTCGGCGCGATGAGGCATACGAGGCGGTAACGGCCTGCCTATCGGCTTCGGCCGCCCCGCCTCCTCCCACCGAGGCGACGCAGCCGACGCCTCAACCCGCGCCCGCCGCGCCGGAAGCCGCCGCAACGGTGGGCCCGACTCGTATCCTGCTCGTGGACGACAGTAGGGTCGTCCACACGCACGTCGGCCAGATCCTCGAGACGGCGGGTCACGAAGTGTCCCATGCGATGGACGGCGTCGAAGGGCTCCAGCGCGCGACGGACGATCTCCCCGACCTTATCATCAGCGACATCGAGATGCCGAACATGGACGGCTTCGAGATGTGTCGCCGTGTGAAGGAAGACGCGCGCACGCAGAGGATTCCCATCGTTGTCCTGTCATCGCGCGGCGCCAGCGTGGACATGGATCGTGGCTTCGATGTCGGCGCAAACGACTACCTCACGAAGCCCGTGGACGACAACGAACTCCTCAGCCGGATCGAGCACATCATCGGCGGCGCGCCGGACGGCGCCGAGAAGCGTGAGCGCATTGTCGTGGCCGAAGACAGTCTAGTGCAGCGCAATCTGATCGTGCAGGGACTGCAGCAGCAGGGATTCGAAGTCATCGCTGCCCGGAACGGCAAGGAGGGCCTCGACTTCGCCGTGAGTTCGCTGCCGGACCTGATAATCACCGACTGCGACATGCCGATCATGGACGGTCGCGCCTTCACCCGTGAGTTGCGCAGACGCGAATACCTGAACGAAGTCCCCGTCGTGATGCTAACGGCAGCGGACTCGGAGTTGGACCGCACCAAGGGCATGCACGCGGGCGTGAACGCCTTCCTGTCGAAGCCGTTCGTCCCGGACAAGATCATCGTGATCGCAGAGAAGCTCATCGCCGAAAGACGCCTCACGCGTGAGGGTCAGGCGATGCAGCGCTACCTGTCCGACTCGGCGATCGCCGCGGCCGAGGCCGCCGCTGAGACGATCCAGGACGTCCGGGATGTAATGCACGCCGAGCGCCGGTTCGTGACGATCTACTTCACGGACATCGTCGGTTTTACACCGATGACGGAGAGCATGGAGGCCGACGCCCTCGTTGACCTCCTCAACCAGTACTTCGACGCGATGACGCCGCTCTTCCAAAACAACCACGGCGTGATCGACAAGTTCGTCGGCGACTGCATCATGGGGCTGTTCCACGGAGAGGACGACGACCACGGACGCGAGGAGAGCGCCTACCGCGCGGTCAAGACGGGGTTGGAGATGACCCGTGGTCTAGAGGAATTCAACGTGGGCCGTGATCCGAAGATCAACGTTCGCGTCGGCATCAACTCCGGCGACGTCATCATGGGGGACATCGGCGCGCAGTTGCTTCGTCGAGACTACACGGTTATTGGCGACCACGTGAACATCGCGGCCCGGCTCGAAAGCGCCGCCGAGCATGGCACGGTCCTCATCAGCGAGTCGACGTACGAACTCGTGCGAGACTCGGCGGTGGTCACTCAGCTTGGGCCGATCGAGGTCAAGGGAAAGAGTGAGCCGATCAGCGTTTACCGCGTGGATGACCTGAAGTAGAAGGGCGCGAATGGCGGGTGGTGTGAACTCTGACGATACGCTCAGGGACTTCCTGGAAGAGAGCAACGAACTGCTCGACCAGGCGGACCAGGATCTCGTCGCGCTGGAGAGCGCTCCGGAGGACGCGGGGACGTTGGCGAGCATTTTCCGCACACTGCACACGGTCAAGGGAAGCTGCGCGTTCCTCGGATTCGCGCGCCTCGAGGAACTCGCCCACAGCGGGGAGAACCTCCTCGGCAAACTGCGAGACGGCCAACTGACGCTGACCGTCGAGATGACGGATGCTCTGCTCGCGGTGCTGGACAGTTCGAGGACGGCTCTCGCGTCCATCGAGTCGACCGGCGGCGAGCCCGACGATGAGTACGCGGAACTCATCGCGCGCTTGCGAGGGCTGCACGAGGCGCCCGCCGCCCCCGTCGCTCCGGCGGAGGAACCGGTAGCGCCCGAGCCCGCGGCGGCGCCGGCCGTGGACACAGACGCGGGCGAACGCGCGGAAGCAGACGATTTCGTCCGCGAGTTCCTGCACGATGCTTACCAGCACCTCGACCATATGGACCACGCCTTTGCCGCCATGGAACGGGACGCCGGGCGTCCCGAGGCCCTGCGGGAGGCGCTGGGAGCCGTTCACGGCCTGCACGAGGCGTGTGTATTCATGGGTCTCGTGGCATTGGGCGAACTCACCGAAGCGTTGGAGCACGCCCTAGATGTCGTGATACGGGCCGCGGCGCCGGTGGACCAAACCACTTCCGCCCTGCTCGTGGACGCCGCCGCGATCGTGGCCGAAGCGCTGGCGGAAATCCAGGCGACAGGCGAGGAAGGCTTGATCGACGACAGGGACGTGCTAGTGGCGCTGCGCGCCGTTGGGGCTGAGGCATCCGCGCCATCGGAACCTAGCGCCTCGGCGGGCGATTCGCCACCGCCACCGGCTGCCGGGGAGGCCGAATCGGCCCCTAAGCCCGTCGCGACGACGCCTCGGCCGACGGCCGCTTCAGATAAGATCCGTGTCGGCGTCGCCGTCCTCGATACGCTTATGAATCAGGTCGGCGAACTGGTGCTATCGCGGAACCAGATTCTCCAATACTCGGGCGGCCTCGTCGACGCAGGTTTGACGGCGATGGTGCAGCAGTTGAACCAGATCACGACAGAACTGCAAGAGAGCGTCATGAAGACGCGTCTGCAGCCGATCGGGACGATCTGGAACAAGTTCCCGCGCGTGGCGCGCGACCTCGCGCACGAGCTCGGGAAGCAAGTGCGGCTTGAGATGCAGGGCGCGGAGACCGAACTGGACAAGAACCTCATCGAAGCCATCACCGACCCGTTGACGCACTTGGTCCGAAACTCCATCGACCACGGAGTCGAGATGCCAGACGTCCGTGAAGAGGCCGGAAAACCAGCCGAGGGCGTCGTCCTGCTGCACGCGTATCACGAGGGTGGGCAGGTGAACATCGAGATATCCGACGATGGCCGAGGCATCGACGTGCGGCGCATCGTCGAGAAGGCGGTTCAGAACAACCTGGTCACGTCCACGCACGCGCGGGATATGAGCGACCGCGAGGCGTTCGAACTGCTCTTCCACCCTGGGTTCTCGACGGCGGCCGAGGTCACGCATGTCTCGGGACGCGGCGTCGGGATGGACGTGGTGCGGAGCAACATCGATCGCATAAACGGCATCGTCGACATCCAGAGCGAGCTTGGCCTGGGCACAAAGGTGAAGATCAAGATCCCCCTGACACTCGCGATCGTGCCGGCGCTCAGCGTGACGTGCGCGGGGGCGAGGTACGCGATCCCGCAGGCCAGCCTTGTCGCGGTAGTGCGGCTCGGCGCTGGCGAGGACGACAGCGGCCGCGGCATTGAGGAACTGCATCACGCCCCGGTGTACCGATGGCGCGGCCGCCTGCTGCCGCTGATTTTCCTGCGTGACGAGTTGGGCATCGGCCCTCCCGGCGATGGGGAGGACGACGACCTGCCGACGACGATCGTGGTGTTGCAGGTTGAGGGGCGGCTCTTCGGCCTCCTCGTGGACCGCGTGCTGGACAGCGGTGAAATCGTCGTGAAGCCGCTTGGCAAAGGTCTCAGCAAGATCCCGGTGTACGCCGGGGCGACGATCATGGGCGACGGGACGGCAGCGCTGATCTTGGACGTGTTCGGCTTGCTACAGAACGCCGACCTGGCGGCGCACGACGAGATGAGCGTGGCCGCACAGGCGGAAGACGAACCCACCACGGCGGCCGACGCCCAAACGGTTCTGCTCGTGCGCCATGGCGGCGAACGCTTCGCGTTGCCCCTGACGGAGATCCCGCGGCTGGAGAAGATCCCACGCAGCGCCGTCGAGCGTGAGGCCGATCGGCCGGTCGTGCAGTACCGCGGCACGGTGCTGCCGATAAAGGACATCCTTGACGGCGCGGGGGGCGAACCATGGTGGCTCAACGGTGGGTCGGCCGGGGACGACGACTCCCTGAACGTCATCGTGTACGCAAGCCGGGATCGGCCGGTCGGCCTCGTGGTCGACGAGATAGAGGACGTGGTCGAGGAGCAGTTGACGCTCGTTTCGGACACGTCGCGGTGGCCGGAGGCGGTCGGGACGGCCGTCGTTCTGCAGGAGGTCGCCGCGGTCCTGGACATCGACCTGGTAACGCGGCTGTAGCCCATCGGAGTTGGCGGCATGGAACAGGCGCGGCAGTACTGCACATTCATGCTCGACGGCTACTACTTCGGCGTCGACGCGACCGCGGTGCAGGAGGTCCTCGTCGACCGGCACGTGACGCACGTGCCGCTGGCGCCGGAGGTAGTGCCGGGAGTCATCAACCTGCGTGGCGACATCGTGACGACGGTGGATCTCAGATGCCGACTGGAGCTTTCGCCACGTGACACGAGCGCGCGGCCCGTGCACGTGGTGGTGGGTGTCGACCAAGAGACGGTGAGCTTCCTTGTAGATGAGGTCGGCGAGGTGATCGAGGCGAGCGCGGAGAACTTCGAGCCGCCGCCGGACAACCTCCGCGGCGCGGCCCGCGATCTCATACTCGGCTCGCACAAGCTGGAGTCCCGGCTGTTGCTGGTTCTGGACATCGAAAGGGCCGCGGCGTTCGAATGAGTGATGAATTCGACAGAGAGCGACGGACGCCATGAGCAAGCCCGGCGCGCAGGGCGCATCCGTGCTCGCCATAGGGAACCAGAAAGGCGGCGTGGCGAAGACCACGAATTGCGTGCACATCGCAGCCGCCCTCGGTTCGTTGGGCAGATCGTGCCTGGTATGGGATCTCGACCCCAACCACGGGGCCACGCTCCAGCTTGGGGCGGATGGCGCACGGCATGTCGGGTCGTACGAAGTGCTGATGGGGATCGAGGACGCGCCAACGACCGTGCTGCGGAGCAGCGACAGCGGCGTGGACCTGCCGAGGGGAGTGGATCTCATCGCCGCCTCCGACGGGCTCGCCAGGCTTAGCCGACCGGTCGACGGGCGGGGAGGGCCGCCGCGGCCGCGTGACCTGTTGGGGGAAGCGTTGGGCGCTCTACGGCGGGACTACGACTACATCCTGTTGGACACGGCGCCTGATATGACAGTACCGACAGCGGCGGCGTATCTGGAGGCGGATCGGCTGATCTTGTCGACGACACCGGAGCCGCTGGCCCTCGTGGGCGTGAAACACGCCCTCATGCACATGCAGGCCGGCGCCGACCGTGGCGTGGCGGCGTTGCTTGGCGTCGTGCTGTCGCGGGTCGAAGGTGGGTTGCTCAGCCGCGGTAGGAAGTTCGATCAGCGCCTGGTGGCCTACGCCAGAAAGTCGCTGCGCACGGCGGACGCCACGCCGTTGACGTTCGAGACAACGATCGCGCGGTGCGTGGAGATCCAGGAAGGTCAGATGCTCGGCCGGACGCTATTCCAGATGAACCCGAAGCATCGAGTCGCATCCCAGTATCGCTCCCTGGCGCGGGAGATCGAAGACCGAATCAAGGAACGGTCTTAACCACATTCAAGGCTGGAGGTTGCATGGCTAAGTCACGCCCATCCGAAGAGCAGTTCGACCCCTTCGGGGATTTAGTCGCAGCTCCCGAGGACCGCACACCGGCGAGTGGGACGGAGTCGGCGGCCGCGGTCGCGGCCCCCTCGCTCGATGGATTCGCCGGTGTGGAGCAGGCGTTCGCGGTGCTCGACCATATCCGTACGCCGATCATGGTGGCGAACACTGACTTCCATCTTGTCTACGCCAACCCCATGGCGCGGGACACGCTTCGGAGGCTGGAACCCGACATTCAGAGCGCGTTCGGCGTAGGCGTAGACGAGATCATCGGGGGTTCCATTCACAGGTTCCACCGCGATCCGGCGCGTATCGAGGCGATCCTGCGGAACCCGGCGGCCCTGCCCCGTGACGCCACGTTCTCCTTCGGGACGACGATGCTGGAAACCAGCATAAACAGGATCACCGGCCCGCAGTCGGAACTGCTCGGGTACATCGTCAGTTGGGCCGACGTCAGCGAGAGGGCGCGCGTCCAGACCGAGATGTCGAAGGCGCAGTCCATCGTGGAGAACGCGCCGTCGAACATCATGATGGCCGACCTCGATCTGAACATCGTCTACATCAATCCGGCCATGGAGCGGTCGCTGGAGCTTATCACGGACCATCTGCCGGTCCCCATCGCCGATGTGGTGGGCAGCAATCTCGACATATTCCACACGAACCCCTCGCACCAGCGGCGAATCCTGGCGGACGACGCCAACCTGCCGCACACGGCGCGCATCAGCTTTGGGGAGGAGATGGCGGTTCTCAGCATCACCGCCATCTATGACACCGAGGGCGCGTACATAGGCCCCATGGCGACGTGGGAGTTCATCACCGAACGACTTGCATTGGAGCGGGAGCGCGAAGAGGCCGCCGAACGCGAACGCGAGGACGCCCGAAATCTACAGGAGAAGGTGGATAGCATCCTCCACGTGGTGCAGGCATCCCAGGAAGGGGATCTGACTCAGGAGGTCGTCGTCTCGGGCGCCGATGCCATCGGCCAGATGGGCGAGGGTCTGCAGTCGTTCTTCCACGATCTGCGAGGCAATCTGCGCGTGATCCGCGACAACGGCTCGGCCATGAACGGCGCGTCGACGACGCTGATGCAGGTGAGCGAACAGATGGGCGCCAACGCGGAGGAGACATCCACGCAGGCGAACCTCGTAGCATCGAGCGCACGGACCGTCAGCGAGAGCCTGCAGACTATCGCGGTGGCCGTCGAGGAGATGACGGCGAGCATCGGCGAGATATCCGCCAACGCGAGCAAGGCGTCCCGGTTGGCGGGCGACGCCGTGGACATGACAGAGCTGGCGAACCAGACCATCGCCAAGCTCGGGGAGAGCACGGCGGAGATTGGCGATGTCGTGAAGCTCATCACGTCCATCGCGGAGCAGACGAACCTGCTCGCGCTGAACGCGACGATCGAAGCGGCCCGCGCGGGCGAGGTCGGGCGTGGCTTCGCCGTCGTCGCGAACGAGGTGAAGGACCTGGCCAAGGAGACGGCGCGCTCGACAGAGGAAATCAGCGCGAAGATCGAGTCGATCCAGTCGGACACCGCTGGCGCGACGGAGGTAACCAGCCGCGTCAACTCCCTGATCGAGGAGATCAACGACCTGCAAGCCGTCATCGCCACCGCCGTCGAGGAGCAGACCGCGACGACCAGCGAGATGTCTCGGAGCATTACGCTCGCAGCGGACGGCAGCGTCGAAATATCGGATAACATCGATGGCGTGGCCCAAGCCGCGCAGGACACGGCGGTAGGAGCGAGCGGCGCCCAAGCGGAGGCCACCCAACTGGCGGCTATGGCGGAGGAATTCGCCCAGCTCGTGTCTCGGTTCAAGGTCGAGGACGAGACTGCCAGTGGCGATGTCGCACAGACGGCGGAGCGCCTCGCCCAGTTGTTGGAGCGTGGGGCCTCGGGAGCGGGAGCCGGCGACCTGGCGGCGGAGCTTGTACGTCTGTTGAGGCGGGGATGAGCGAAGGCGCTCGGGCCTCTATAGAATGATCCGACGTGGATCTTCGAACCCATGGCGGCGCGCTGCCGTGGAGGAAGCGAACCATGGCGCGTAAGCGTGTGCTTCTTGTGGATGACTCGGTGGTCATCCGTAAGTTCCTGTCCGACGTGGTGGGGGGCCATCCCGCCCTGGAGGTGGCCGGCGCCGCGCCCAACGGCAAGGTAGCACTCGCGAAGATTGAGCTGGACCCGCCGGACGTCGTGGTACTCGACATCGAAATGCCGGTGATGGACGGGTTCGAGACGCTCAAGGAGATCAAGAAGGAACGTCCGGGGCTTCCTGTGATCATGTTCTCGACCCTCGTCACGGTGGGGGCTCCCGCGACGGCCGAAGCGCTTCGCTTGGGCGCCACCGACTACGTCACCAAGCCGTCCGACGGGGGCGAGCGCGAGCAGGCCGGCGCCAAGTTGGTCGAGCGGATCCTGGCCGTCACGGGCGCAGGCGCGGCGGCGCGGAGATATGGCGGCCCGGCTACCCAGGCCGCGGCAACGCCCGCGGTTGCACCCGCGCCCGATCGCGGCGGGCCGGCGGGGAGAGTGGATGTGCTGGCGATCGGCGCGTCGACCGGAGGCCCCGACGCGCTGGCGCGCGTTTTTGAGAATCTCTCGCCTCCTCCACCGGTTCCCATAGTGATCGTCCAGCATATGCCCGCGCACTTCACCGGCCAGCTTGCGAAGCGGCTCGAGCGGGTGTCGGGGATTCCCGTCCGCGAAGGCGTCGATGGCGCCGAGTTGCTGCCGGGATCGGCGTGGCTGGCTCCCGGCGGGCAGCACATGGTGCTCTCACGCAAGCTCGCCACGGTGCGTCTCCACCTGAATCAGGACCCGCCGGTGAACTCGTGCCGCCCTTCCGTGGATGTGCTGTTCGAGTCCGTCGCGGCCACGTATCGGCAACGTGTCCTGGCCGTAGTGCTCACCGGCATGGGCGAGGATGGGCTGCGTGGGGCGACGGCGCTGTCAGAGGCGGGCGCGCATATCGTCGTTCAGGACGAGGCATCGAGCGTTGTCTGGGGTATGGCGGGCGCCATTGCGAAGGCGGGCATCTCGAAGGACGTGTTGCCGCTTAGCGAGATCGCGGGCGAGGTGACCCGCCGCGTGTACTTCGGCCGGTAGCGAGGCTTCGATGCTCTTAGGAACCGCAGAATTCGACTACGTACGGCGCCTTGTACAGGATCGGTCGGGCGTTGTGCTCGATGACACCAAGGGCTACCTCGTGGAGTCGCGCCTGCGGCCCGTGATGAAGCGGCATGGCGTGCGTACGTTGGCGGACCTCGTCGGCGCGATACGGCGGCGGAACCAGGACGCGTTGGCGACCGAAGTGGTCGAGGCGATGCTTACCGGGGAGACGGCCTTCTTCCGCGACGGCGCCCCTTTCGAGGCCCTGCGCAACCACATCCTCCCTGAGCTAACGCGGGCCCCGCGCGATCGTCCTCTCAACATTTGGTGCGCTGCTTCGTCCAGCGGGCAGGAGCCGTACAGCGTGGCTATGCTGCTGGTCGACCACTACCCTCACCTGGCCGGTGGCCACGCGCGGATCGTGGCGACGGATCTCTCGAGTCAGGCGCTGGTCCGCGCGCGTAGCGGCATATTCAGCGACATTGAGATCGGGCGTGGTGTTCCGCGCGACGTGTTGGGCCGCCACTTCGAACGCCAGGACGGGCAGTACCGGGTCGCTGAGCGCGTGAAGAACGTCGTGGAGTTCCGTCAGATGAACCTGCTGCGCGATCCGCCTCCGCTCCCAGCTCTGGACCTCGTGCTCATGAGGAACGTGCTCGTCTACTTCGACGGCCCCAGCCGCGCCGCAGTCTTACAGAGGGCCGCCTCAATGATGGCGCACGGGGGCTACCTGCTTCTCGGCAGCTCCGAAGGGGCCGTCGGGGACGCAGGCCTGGAGGTCGTCCGACACGGACGCACGCGGTTCTACCGTCGCAACTCACCGGCGTGGCGTGGGGCGCCGTGAGCCGGACCCACTGGGCGCCCGTAGTCCCGCGAAGGCATGTGACGCTGTCTAGTCTGCGATGCCGAGGGAGGCGTCCGCGCGTCCTGAACGGGGCCGCGAACGGTCCTGGGCGAACCGTCCGCACAATCGATACCTAAGCGCCAACGAGACCACACCGGCCCCTCGGTGCGCCGTGCGCGCCATCCGAGATGCGATGACCCTTACTCGGTCTCGGGCTCGTCCTGTCCGATTCCACGGGCTCGCGCGACGCGCGCCAGGAACATGCTCCGATTTCTGCGCGCCTGCTCTTCCGGCGATATCGGCTTGAGGTGCAGGGAGCCGAGATAGATGAGATCACCAACACCGATCATCACGAACCCGGCGCAGCCCACGATGGTCTTTATCTGGGTGGGTAGCGGCAGCATGATACCCGCGGCCAGGAACGGGACGCCCGCCCCGAGGAGGGTCACGCCGGTCAGCTTCTTGTAGTCCTTCTGCGCGCCCTTGGTCAGCTTGAGGAGCCGCATGAGACGGAGGAAGCGAAGGATTCGCAGAAGCCGCAGAACACGCGTGCTCTTCAGCATTTCGAGGCTGACGTACGAAACGAGCGACGGCGCGACGGCGAGGAAGTCGATGATCCCCCACTTGCCGAGTACGTACGACTTCCATGGCTTCGTCACGTAGACTGTCAGCGCGTACTCGGTGATGAATATGATGACGACGATGATCTCGGTGAACTCGAAGAAGGGCTTGTAGTCCCGATACAACTCGTCGACGGATTCGACGAGAATGCTGGCGATCGAGTAGAGGATCACCATGATGATGAAGTTGCTTTGGATGAGATAGGCAGCGTGTTGCTCGTTCGTCATCATGTCGTGGATGAACGCATCAACCCGCTTGCCCAGAGGTACCTTGGGTACCTCCGGCTCTTCCTCTTCGCCTTCCTCACCGTCGCCGCCAGCGCCACCCCCCGCGGCCGGGGCGCTATCAGGCGCGTCGTCACCCTCGACGTCGTCGCCCTCGACGGCGTCCTCGGTGTCGTCTTCCGTTTCGGGGGATTCCGTCGCGGCGTCTTCGGCCGCGCCTTCTTCCTCCGCGCCTTCTTCGTCTATCGTCGTTTCTGCCATCTGTCCCATCCGTCTGCTCTATGTGCCCTGCGGGGCAGACAGAACCGTCCCGGAACGACCGCCTCTGTCGCGTCTGCCGATGCCGTAGGCCGCCCTGGCCCGCCTCGCCGCGTTCCGCAGGCTGCGTCGTATGGTATCTGATATCGCCTTGGAGCGGAAGTGGCCGAGACCTCTATAATCTCCGACACTGTCCGCAACGCTCTCCAGGCTCATACGGTTGCGTTACTCCGTCGCCATCTTGTAGTCCAAGAGAGCGCGTTCCCGCGCCGATAGCAGCGCGAACCCCTCGAGAGCGTCGAGGACCGACGAAGAGACCACCGGCGTCCTCGTCGGCGCCTCGCCGCTTAGGAATTCGGAGTCTCCCTCGGCCGCGAGGCAGTTCCCTGAGTCCACCAAGGTCCGTCGATGGTCGTCGAACGACACGTAGCCGCGATGGCTGGCGAACGCCCGATACGCCGGCTCCGCCGTCGCCGACAGATGGTAGACGTTGCCGTCGAAGAATAGGCGTTCGTTCATGAGGGCAAGGTCCGGTTCTATTGCGAGCGCCTGTCGAGCGCAGTTGAGAAGCTGGTTGCCCGCGAGGGCGAACCCGGTGACGGTGTCCGTCCGCCGTCCGACACGTGACTCCCAAACGTACAGGGCGCCGCCGAGTTCACACGCGTCGAATACGTTGCCGATGATGCGGGCGTTCGTGCACCCAGGGCCCACACGGAAGCCACCCTTCGACCGCTCGACGTGATTGTACGCCACGAGAGCGTCGACGATGCCGAGTTCAAGGAAGATGCCCCAGTTCCCACAGTCGTCGAATTGGTTGCCGAAGATGTGGAGTTCGCTGTCGCCGCCTCCGCCGTCGACCCAGAGGCCGCAGTTGGCGACATCCGACACTCGGTTTCCCTCGACGCGCACGTTTGACGCGTTCCCCGTCCCGATGCCCGAGCCGCGTCCATGCGCCCAGCCGCCGCCCCATCGGTGTGGACGGATGTCGCGGATGACGTTGTTCGTGATCGTCAGGCGGTTCGGCGACTCCGGCCCATCGCCCCACGCGCTGATCCCTTTGCCCGTTCCGTCCTCGATCACGCAGTCCGTAATGACGCAGTCGCTGCGGTTCACCGTGATCGCGCCACCGTATCCGTAGAGGTGTTGCTGTATCTCGGGGGAGGGGTAGAACTTGCGCCCGCCGCCGAAGCCGCGGACGGTCAGACCCCTTAGGACGATGCCCTCGCTGCGTGACACCTGCACGGCAGTGTGATCCGCGCGTACGAGCGTGAGCCCGTCCACGACGATGTGGCGGGCTCCGCCGATGCGTAGCAGCGAACTCTTGATGCTGATGGACAGGGGCAGCGAAGACGGCTCCGCATTCACCGGGAGCCGCACGAAGATGCGGTTCGCCAGTTCGGGCGGATGCTCGACGGGCGCGAGATCCTCGTCGGCGCCGTCGGTATGCCCGCCGTCGTACCATATCCACTCGCTTTCCTTCAGGAACTTGGCGCTCGACGCGGTGATGTACTCGTGGCTCTGCGTCTCCTCGGAGTCCGCGTGGACCTTGTCCGCCATGGCGCCTGCGTCCGGTCGTGATGGGACGAGGGCGAGTTCCTGGCCGTCGGCGAGGAGGTGGCTCGTTCCGTAGCGCACAAGTCGATGGGAACCGATCGAGAATGCGTGACCGCCGGGATGCAACTCGTAAGGCCACGCCGCTATAGCCAACTCCCACCCGTCGGCGTCCTGCTCGGGGTCGTGTTCGGCCGACCACATGTTGTGGTCCTCGACGACGCCGAACGCCTCCGAGGCGAAGCGTGTCCACAGCGCCGAGGCCACCTCGCGGGCGCCATTGAGGATCACAGACCCGGCCGGAGCGGATGGATCGGCTGCGATCGTGATCGGCGAATCGGGCGTTCCTCCCTCGCCCTCGGATATGATGATCTCCTCGTGGTAGACGCCTTCCGTCACGAGGATCGTGTCGCCCGGCTCAGCCGCCTCCCACGCCGACATGATGCTGCCGAACGCCTGCGCGTCCGTCAGGCCGACGGTGAGAACGTCGGCTGCGACCCGTCGCGCTACCGGCAGAAGCAGGCACACGACCAGCAGTGCCACGTGATGTCGCGCTGTCGGAGTCATGCGAGATGTCCCGTTCGTGTGTGCGCCGGTGGGTCAGGACTGAAGGCAGGCGATGATCCTCACGGCCCAGTCGGCGGTGGCTGCGGTCATGTCGTCCAGGTCGTCCCACGGCTCCCAGCCGCTCTCGGTCAGACAGTCGCTGAGGTGTCCGATCCACACGGCGCGGACGTCGCATCGAGCCGCGGCGGCGTAGAAGGGGGCCGTCTCCATGTTCACGATATGCGCGCCCTTCGCGCGGTAACTCTCGACGAGTTGGGGCGTCTCGCGATACACGGCGTCCACCGTGGCCACACAGGCGTCTTGTGTGGGTAACCCCGCGTCCTCGGCGACGGTTCGGGCGAGATCGAGCAGATCCGGGTCGGGGTACACCACATCCTGGGACGTGTAGTGGGGGCTCGTCCCGTCGGTGACGACAGCGCGCGAGGCGACGCTCTGTGTTCCCCGGGGGAACTCGGCGACTAGCCCGCCCGCAGCCCCCACGCCGACGACTGTCCGCACGCCAAGCTGCGCAAGCTCCTCGACCAGGATCGCCGCCTGCGGGCCTCCCCAATGGCACCGCGTGAGGATCGCCACGCGCTGGCCGCCCAAATCGCACGCGAACGTCGTGGGCCCATCCTCCGTTGGCTCGACGCCCCAGAGGAGTTGGTGGCTGACCGGGGCGGCGCCGAACCGCGAGACGATCGTGCGAGAGCCTTCGAGATCCCGGAAGCACACGACAGCGGCATCCCACCGCGGGTGTTCCGCCCCTTCGAGGCGACGGCGCATGATCGCTTCGGGGTCGATATACTGCATCTGTCGCCTTTCGGTCTGTCCCGCGACGAAAGCCTTTTGCGTCGTGCGCCGTGGCATATCTGCTGAACCGCGGTTTTCCCGGAACCCGACATCACGGAGGTGCGTCGCCCAATGCTAGACGTCGGCGCGCAGGTACTCGTGGCACGCGCGGACACGCGCGGCCAGGATGTCCACCTGTTCCCCGCTCGTACCCCAATCCGCGTTGAGGGTCCATACCAGTGGCCCCAGATGATGATACGCAAACCGGATCGATTCGACCCGCCGGGAACACGCCTCGGGAAGCGCGCGCACTGTCCGGTAGCCACTGAACAACGCATCACGAAGGGAATCCTGCTCCCCGCCGAGTGGCAGGCTGATCAGCGGCTTGGCGATGTCCGCCACATGGAAGCCGAGGACACACTCATCGAAGTCGAACACGCCGATGTCGTCGCCGACGAACCGGACGTTCCGGCGCTGCACATCGGCGTGGATCAGGCCGAACTGGTCGTCCCGGAGCATCGCCGTGACTGTCTTGTCTAGTCGGTCGGCAGCGGCTCGTATGGTCTCGGCGTCGCGTTCGGAGACCCACGCGGCCCCGCCCAACCCGCGACAGATGCCAGCCGAAAGGTCCGTCCAGTCGTTGGTGGATCGCTGCACGGGTTCGCGTTGGGCGAATTCAAGCGCATGGTCGTGCAGACGGGCGACCACGACGCCAATGCTGCGGAGATGCCCGTCCGTCAGCGTCTCCGGCTCCTCGCCGGCAACCCAGGATAGCAGCACGCAAAGCCGTTCGCGCCCGGTCACCGGGTCTTCGATGCCCTGGACTAGGGACCCGTCTCGCGCCGGCAAGGGAACGGGCGCACGGATGTCGGTATCGCGCCGTAAGGCCGACAGCCACCGCAGTTCGGTGGTGAGCTCAGCCCGGTCGGATTCCACGTCCGTGCCGCGCAGGAAGCGGAACGTGCTTACCCGCAAGGCGTACGTGTCCAAGGCGCCTGCGGAGACACGGTAGACGACGTTGCATTCGCCAGCATAGCGCTGCTCGATACGCGCTTCGTCTAGATCGTATCTGGCCAGCGCGGCCTGTGCGGCCCGGTCGGCTATATCCATGTCTGTGGCCTGGCCGTGGCTTCCGTGGAGAAGGCTGAGTCAGCGAAACCCGGCGTCCTGGCGGCGCCGTTTCGCCAGTCTGTCACGTCAGGCGCGCCACAGCGCCAGCGTGTCTTCGAGGGATCTGAGGCCAGGCGTCGTGCCGATGGCCGTGACGCACGCTGCGCCGGTCGCGCTTCCGAGACGGCCGCAGCGTTCAAGATCCCAGCCCATAGCCTGCCCCGCGAGAAAGCCGCCGACGTACGCGTCGCCCGCGCCCGTGGTGTCCACTGCGTCGACAGTAATGGCAGCGATGCGGATACCGCCGTCGGCGTTCCGAATGTAGCTGCCGTCGGCGCCCAGCTTGAGCGCGACCGTTCCCACGCCGAGATCCAGCAGGGCCTGGGCGACATCGTCCGCGTCGTCCTGGCCGGTCATGGCGCGCGCCTCTTCGATGCTCGGGAGGAAGAAGTCGAGATGTGGGAGGGCGTCGCGGACGGTGTCGAGCCATCGGCCGGAGGAGTCCCAGGTCGTGTCCAGCGCCGTGACGATGCCGCGCCCGCGCGCCCAGCGTAGCAACTCCGCCGTGGGCTCGCCGTCGAACCCGGGCATGAGGAACGTGCCGGCGACGTGCAGCACCTTCGCGTCCTCGATCAAGTCGAGGCGAACGTCGGCGGCGGTGAGTTCGGCATTGGCGCCGATGGTGTGGAAGAAGGTCCGTTCACTGTCACTCGCCACCATGACAAACGTGAACGACGTGTTCGCGTCGGTGCGGATCATCCCCTCGATGTCGACCCCGGCTTCCGTGAGCCGTTGCAGGACGAAGTCCCCGAACGCGTCGTGGCCGATCTTACCGAGCGCTCGAGTCAACACTCCCAGACGCGACAGGGCGATCGCCGTGTTGTTGGCGCAGCCGCCGGTGTGCAGTTCCAGTTGGTCGAACAGGACGAGCTTGCCGCGCTCCGGCATCTCATCGACGGGCCTCGCGAGGGCGTCGGCAACGTAGATCCCGACGCAGGCTACCGATCCGACTTCTGACATCTTGCGCTCACCGATTCTATGGCCGGGCGTCTTCTCCGGCGGCCTTTGTATCAAGCGGGGCGATGACGAGCAACACGTTCTCCGGCGACGGCCGATCCTGGGTACCCAAGCTCACGACGCCTTCCGTCCACCCCAAGAACATCGGCCCGTCCGCATCGGTGAGGGCATCAAGCGCGCCTTCCCGGGCCCAGTACGCGAATGCCGCCTCTGGGATGTCCAGCCGTGACCAGAAGCGTTGCCGCTTCACGATCTCGACGAAGTCGTACGCGGCGCTCTCACCGGGACGCATCGCGCCGACGGTCGCGCCCTCGTCGCCGTGCACGATGAGGCCCCCGCGGAAGGATAGCGTCGTGTGGTTCGTGACGACGCCCTCGGTATCGCGTGACACACGCCCGTACGACGGCAGAAACGCCTGAGCGTGCCAGTACGTGCGGCGCGAGGGGTCGGGACTCATGTCCCGCAACTCCCCACCCAGCCCTGAGGCTTCCGGCGCCCAGGTCACGGGCTGGTTCGCTTCCACTAGCGGCAGGATATGGATGTCGGCGCTGAACTTCGCGCGCAGGTCGCGCTCCTCCATCGCGGGCACGGACACGACGCCGTACCAGTACCCCGCAGCTATCTCGGGGAACATACGCAGAATACCCAGTTCCCGCGGAGTCACGGACTGCGTTCGCGATCGCAGGGCGACCGGCACAGCGCAAGCGGCGGCCACCGCGAGCGCGACAACTACCCAGCCAAACCGTGGCCGGAACCGCGCATGCCATACGCCCAAGGCGATGACGACCACCAACCAGATCCCCGAAGCCACGACGAGCCGCCGCGTCTTCAGCGGCACGCGCGGCCCGCCCTGCGACCCGGCCTCAAGACGAGTCAGCAACCGCTCGCGGCTCTTACTTGTGGTCGGCAGGGGGATATTCCTGACGGGCGGACCTCCGGCGGCAAGCGCGACTCGCCAGAGCTTAGCCTCGCCCTCGGGGGTCAACGCCCTTGGCGGCGTCGCTACGTAGACGACGCGCCCCAATCCGAGACGACGCGCGGTCACGATGTCGACGCCGTCCGCGGTCAGGACGGCCGTCGCGTCGGGGCGACGTCGGCCGGTCAAGGCGCGCGCGGCCTCTCCCCACAGGGCCGCCTCGCCCGACATCGTGGGCGATGTGGGCAGATACGGTCCGAGGAACGAGTCTGCCCACCCCTCCATCAGGCCGTCGTGTAGACATACGAGTGAGCCGCCTCGGGCCACCCATTGCAGAAGCGCGTCGCGTTGCTCGACGGCGAGGGACGACGAGCGCGGGTCGATGCCCGTCCAGACGACGATGTCCACGCCGGTCCACCCCGCCCACGCGCGCGGTAGCCCTATCAGCGAAGCTGTCTCTGCCACGATCACGTCGCCCGTGCGGGGATTCTCCTTCGCGAGCCACTCGCCGGCGGGACGGCGGTCGACGGTGGCCAGCGTCCCGCGCCGGTCTGTCACCGCCAGGATGCCGACGTCACCGGAAGAGATGGTTGGACTGATTGGCAGCGGGAAGGTCGTCACACGCCCGTCGGCCGAGACGAACTCGACCACGGCCACGGCCGCGAGAGGAGGCACGTGGATGGACGCCTCCCAACGGAGGTTCCCCAGCGGCGGGATGTCCACCGCGCGCTCAACGCGGCCGCTCCCGGCGGAGCAGGATAGAGCGCCCTCGGCCCCGGCTCCATCGGTGCGCATCGTGACTGCAAACCGCGCGCGGCCCCCGACCCGGAGCAATCCCGCGACGCCCAGTTCGCCGTCTTCGAAGCTCACGTCGGCGCGCGCGCCCACGACGACTGCACAGAGCAAGAAGACCGTGATGCGCGCGGTCAACTCACATGACCCGCACGATAGCGCGCGATGGCACGAACGGGTGAGCGGGGGCGTCATCGGCTCTCGTCGGTGTTCGGTGGACGGGTTCGCACGGCATGGTACGACATTCGGGTCTCGCGCACGAAGCCTTAGGACTGCGCGTCCGGCGCCGCCACCACCCGTCGCTCCCACTTCGCGTGGCTTTCCCCACGGGCCATGCCATCGCCGCGATGGCGCCGGTCGCGGAATCAGCCAAGGCTCGCGCTTTGGGGTATCCTTGGGAAGCGACGATGAAGGCCCCCGGAACCGGCCGAACGGCTCTAACAGTCGGCGACAGCCTTTGACCGTCGCGGATCATCGGTGCTAGGATTTCTCGTCCTCTCAGACAGGCCACGCGACCCACGCCCTGGCATTTCGTGCGGAGAGCATCCAATGGAAAACGGCACGGTCGACACGCACATTGACGGCTGCGCTGAGTTCGGCGCGCAGGTGGTCAATATCGGCGAGCAGGTGTTCCTGTACCGGCGCCGCCAGGACGCGCACGACCCGAACCTCATTGCCGTGGTGAATGAAGTAAACGAGCCCCTCGGGTACGTTGACGCGGAGATCGCCGGGACCGTGGTTCTGCCCGCGCTCAAGGAAGGCACGCGCTTCCAGTGCGTCATCAACGGCGATATGGCGGATGACCGGATTCCGATGCAGATCACGTCCGTCGCCCAGCAGGAGGTGAGCGCGATCCTCGCGCGGCGTGGCATACGCCGTTCCTCCGCCGGTGGTCTGCCTCCCCTCGCCGGTCTGTTCGACGCTGAGCCCGAGGTCGTCGAAGAGGACGACGAAGACGTGGAACTCGAGGACGATGCCGTCGACGCGGATGTGGAAGGCGACGATTCCCCCGAGGACGAAGCTGCCGCGGGCGCAGACGATTCGGCCGACAAGGAAGGCGACGCCTAAGTAGCCAGCCAGAAGTTCTGGCTGAGTATGCCAGCGGTGCGAAGTCTCTG
>JABGQA010000127.1 GCA_018644665.1 Candidatus Poribacteria bacterium | reverse complement strand
CCGTCTCTGGTCTCTAGCGTTCCTCTCTGGGAGTCACTACAGTCCATGGCTCTGGTGGCGCATCTCTGGGACAACTGGCCTGGGGTGGTCCCTTACTGCCGCCTGAATGACGCGGGATACATGGTGGCCTTATCGCTGGCGGAGAAGGCCGGCGACCTGGTGGTCGGGAAGCGGCAGAGGAAGCACCAAGGCATGCACCGGGCTTCCACGGCTCCGAAGCGGTGTCCGTGCTTCGGACGGTGTGGCTGGGAGCCCAGTCAGATGGTCGCCTAACGCGAGCGCAGGCTATGGCAGTAGGTGCTTTGTCGGACGGCCGCTGAATCGCCTGCCACGTCCCTTTTGCTTCATTCGTAGACCGCCAATACACGGTCCGACTGATCGGTCCGTATCGTGGGATTCTGTTCCCTGTCGAGGGCGCTGAGCGCGGTGTTGGGGACGTTTATGGACAGGTAGTCTCCGAGTTCCTGCGTCGTCACGCGTCCGTCCTTCGGACTCACGTCCGCGTCTCCGCGCAGCCCCATCAGCAGGTGATACGTGAACAACCCGTGCTTCTCCGCGCGGTAGGCGGAGCTTATCTGCGAGCCGGAACTCGCGGTCATCACGGTCATGTTCTCGTAGCTGGCCGCCTCGCGAACGTCCCACACAATCGGCTTTGCATCGGCGAGGAGCATCGCCTCTCCCTCACCTTCGATGTGTCGTCCTCCTCCGCTGAAGCACGAGTCGACGAAGACGGTCACGTGCCTGGCCTGGAGGGCGTTGAGCGAGGCGTAGATATCGCTTAGAGCCACGCCCGCCGTCGCGGCGTAGTTGGGATCGGCGTCCTGCGGTATCAGATAGGCGGACTCGTCACGCGCCGGAGCGCCGTGTCCTGAGTAGAAGAGGAAGACGTCGGTCTCTCCGCCGGTGACGCGCCGCTCTATCCAGCCGTCCTCGCCGAACACTTTGTCGAAGGTTCCCTTCGTGGCGTTGTCGTTGACGGCGAGGTGGATGTTACGCTCTTCGATCCCCAGGACGGTCGTGGCGTATTCGTGGAAGACGGTGGCGTCGCGGTTGGCGTACTTCGCGTCCGCCGCGTTCCGGTATTCCTCAATGCCGAAGATGACCGCGACGGCGTTCCGGAACTGCGGGATGGCGTTCTTAGGCACGTCGTCCGCGGCGGATGTGAGTCTCGGCGGCAGCGCGACTACACCGCCCGCGCCGTCCACGACGATGGGTTCCACGACAACGTCTCGATCCCGTTGCACGAGCGTGTCCAGCGGGAACGTGAGCGCCTTCGATACGCCATACTGCCCTCGTCGTTCGCTGATGGCGGCGGTCGCGGTCGCCTCGGAGCGTGAATAACGGGCGTTAGTTACGAAGGCGAAGGTCACGCGACGGAAGTCGCCGGCCCCAATGTTGCCAAGATCGAAGGCGAGGTCGCTGCCGGCGTAAATGTCCCGTCCCATGCCGTCGAGGGTGATGTTCGCCGTGACGCCTTCGGCGACACCCACGCCGATGTTCTGCACTACGAAGGTCACTTCGATGGCTTCCTGCTTCTCGATACGCCCGTCATTGTCGCCAAAGGAGTCGCCCTTCTTGTCGTCATCGATGCCGACGTTCCCGTCGTCCACGACGAGTTCTGGAGGCGAGAACGCGCGCGTCTGGAAAGTAAGAATCCGCGGGTCCGGCTCGAATCCCCACTTCTCCGTCACGACGATGCGGAATCTCGCCGTGTCGTCGGCGACATCGATGCTGGCCCTGACGGGGATGCGGACGGGCATCTCGTGGTCGGGCGAGATCGTCCCGACCTTGATTGCCGCAGGATAGGTGAGGTGTTGCGTGTCACTGAGTAGCGTGATGGCGACTTCAACCTGCTCGGCTTCCCCTCGTCCCTGGTTGGTGAGCGTGAGAGATATGACGCCCTCCTCTTCCGCATCCAGGGACCGGTTCGCGGAGGGCTCCAACAGCGTTGGCACCCCCTTGATCCGGACGATCCCGAACGACCGGGGGCTCGTGGCGCCATCCGGAATCGGCGTCACGGACGCCGTGTCGATGGCGACGGGGTGCTGCGTCGCAAGACGCCAGATATGTACCGTGCCCTGGGCCGCAGCGGCTACGATCATCTGGTCGTCGTGGGAGATGGCGACGGCGTTGACTCCAGACGTGACGCCGCCAAATGCCTGCAGCTCGGCTCCCGACCCGACGTCCCACAGCTTCACGGTATTGTCGTTGGAGCCGGTGACGAGGCGTCTGCCGTCGACCGAGAGCGCCACAGACTGCACCGAACTCGTGTGTCCCCTGAAGTCCCGCAGCTTTCTTCCCGATTCGATGTCCCACAGCCGAGCGTTGGTGTCCCAAGAGCCGGTGACGAGGCGTCTACCATCGATCGAGAGCGCCACGGAACGTATCCAGCCTGTGTGTCTCTCGAAGGCGCGTATCTCGGTTCCCGATTCGACGTGCCATAGCTTCGAGGTATTGTCGTGGGAGCCGGTGACGAGGCGTCTGCCGTCAACGGAGAGTGCCACGGAACGCACCCAGCCTGTGTGTCCCTTGAAGGCGCGTATCTCTGTTCCCGATTCGACGTCCCACAGCTTCGCGCTGTTGTCGTTGGAGCCGGTGACGAGGCGTCTGCCATCGACCGAGAGCGTCACGGACAGCACCGAACCGGTGTGTCCTCTGAAGGTGCGTATCTCTGTTCCCGATTTAACGTCCCATAGCTTCGCGGTATTGTCTGAGGAACTCGTGACGAGGCGTCTGCCATCGACCGAGAGCGTCACGGACAGCACCGAACTGGCGTGCCCCCTGAAGGTGCGTATCTCTGTTCCCGATTCGGCGTCCCACAGTTTAGCGGTATGGTCTGGGGAGCCGGTAACGATGCGCTTGCCGTCACGTGAAACGGTGATCGCCAGCACGCCGCCAGGGTGTCCATTCAGCGTAAGCCGTCGCTCCC
>JABGQA010000017.1 GCA_018644665.1 Candidatus Poribacteria bacterium | reverse complement strand
TACCTCGACCCCAGCCTCGCGGAAGCCGCTGTGTTCCTGCTGCTCGGGCCGGAGACGCCGCCGAGCATGGAAGCGGCTCGCGCGCCCCTGAGCGCGCGCGAGAGCGAAGTGCTGACGTTCGTGGCGCGCGGCCACACCAACCGCGAGACGGCCGAGCATCTGGGGCTGTCCGTGAAGACCATCGAGACGTACCGGATGCGCCTTATGCAGAAGCTCGACCTCCGCGGCCGGGCTGAGTTGGTCGACTACGCCATCCGCGAGGGCCTCCTCGAGGATTCGTGATCTCGCCGCCCAAAACATGTCAGGTATACCCTGACGAAATTGTCGCTCCCAGCCGGACTTTGCCCGTCTGCGGCGCCCCCTCCACGCGCCTAGTCTAGACAACAGAGGCATCCGCAGGCGGCGGCGCCGCCAAGAGCACTGGGAGCAGAACCTATGAAGCGCGACAGTGGTGAGGACAGAGGGGGCGCCGCCGACAAGTCGCCTCGCGACTCCACAAGGCGGGATTTCCTGCACGCCGGAGCCGCGTCGCTCGCGGCCCTCGTCGGCGGTATGGCGGGCAAGGCTGCCGCGATAGACCGCGCCGAGGTGGGGCACATCCTCGACCATCCGGAGTCGTTCGTCGAGGGCAGCCCGCTGGAACGCATGCGCGCCGACGTCGTCAGGGCGTTGGCGAAGCCGGTCGGGCAGCGCAGGTGGGTCATGGTGATCGACCTGCAGAAGTGCATCGGCTGCAAGGCGTGCACCGTCGCGTGCATCGCGGAGAACGCCCTGCCGCCGGGCGTGGCGTATCGGCCTGTGACTCAGCGCGAGGTCGGGGAGTTCCCGCTCGTGCAGTTGCAGTTCCTACCGCGGCCCTGCATGCACTGCGATAACCCACCGTGTACGTCCGTTTGCCCTGTCGGGGCGACGTACAAGCGGCCGGACGGCATCGTCGCCGTGGATTACGACGACTGCATCGGCTGCCGCTATTGCATCACCGCATGCCCGTACGGAGCGCGCTCCTTCGACTTCGGCGAGTACTACGCGGACGGCACGCCGGAGATCATGGACTACGAGACGCGACCCTCGGCCGAGTACGGCCAGGACCGCGCGCGGCCGGTCGCCGACCACGGCGCTTCGCCGAAGGGCAACGTGCGCAAGTGTCAGTTCTGCCTACACCGGGTGGAAGACGGCGCGCTGCCAGCCTGTGCCACGACGTGCCTCGGCGGGGCCACGTACTTCGGCGACTACTCCGATCGCGAGAGTCTCGTCGCCGAGTTGGTGGGCGCCGACCGTGTGATGCGGCTCAAAGAAGAACTCGGCACCGAGCCGAGCGTGTACTACCTCGTGTGACAAGGGGACGGAACGATGTCGAGGAAAGACGACCGGAAGGACTCACGCCCCGCGTCCGCGATGAGTCGGCGTGACTGGATCAAGAGTTCGGCGTTTGTTGGGGGCGCCGCAGCGGCCTCGACGCTGACGCCGTTCACGGAAGCTCAGGCGTCGGTCGCGGCTCCACGATCCGAGCTGAGCAAGCCCGAGAACATCATCTACTCGTCGTGCTTACAGTGCCACGTCGCCTGTCAGATCAAGGCGAAGACGTGGGACGGCACGCTGGCCAAGATCGACGGGAGCGCATACAGCCCGCTGAACTGCCTGCCGCACATACCCTACGAAACCGACCCGGCCGACGCGGCCGTCGTCGACGCGAAACTGTGCGCCAAGGGTCAGTCAGGGGTGCAGACCTACTACGACCCCTACCGAGTGCGCGTGGTTCTGAAACGCGCCGGGGCTCGCGGGTCCGGTGAATGGGAGACCATCCCGTTCGATCGCTTTATCGACGAGGTGACTCAGGGCGGCCAGTTGTTCCAAGGCATCGGGGACAGCCGCAGCTACCCGGGGTTCGACGAGGTCGTCGCGTTGCGCGACACCGACCTGTCGAAGGCCATGGCGGCCGACGCGAAAGCCGTCGGAACCGGCGATATGACCGTCGCCGACTTCAAGACGAAGTACGCCGACCACGTCGATAAGCTCATCGACCCCGACCATCCCGACCTAGGGCCGAAGAACAACGGCTTCGTGTTCGACGCCGGGAGGATCGAGCACGGGCGCAAAGAGCTGATGAAGTGGTTCACCAAGCAGTCGGTCGGCTCGCCGAACGCCTTCGAGCACACGACGATCTGCGAGCAGTCCCACCACATCGCCTACGACGCCATGACGGGTGGGAACAACCACCACATGAAGCCGGACCTGCAGAACGCCGAGTTCGTGATCTTCTGGGGAACGGGCGCGTACACCGCGAACTTCGGCCTGACGCCCATGGCGGAGAAGGTCACCACCGGCAAGGTCGAGCGCGGGATGAAGACGGCCGTGATCGACCCGCGGCTGTCGAACGATGCGGGCAAGGCCGATTGGTGGCTCCCCGTGACGCCCGGCGCCGATGGCGCCCTCGCGATGGCGATGATCCGCTGGATGCTCGAGAACGGTCGATACAACGGCGATTACCTCGCCAACGCCAACAAGGCGGCAGCCACGGCCGACGGCGACCCAACGTGGACGAACAGCGCGCACCTCGTCAAGATTGAGGACGGCGCCGGACGGGCCCTCGTGCGGGCAGACGAGCTGGGCATCGGAAGCGCGGACGCGTACGTGGTGTCCGTGGACGGGGAGTTGATCGCGGTCGATCCCACGGACGAATCGACGCCGATACACGGCGATCTGTTCGTCGACGCGGAAGTCGGCGACCTGCGGCTGAAGACGTCGCTGCAATTGCTGCACGACGAGGCCATGTCGCGGACGCAGGCCGAATACGAGGCCATCACCGGCGTGCCGGAACGTCAGGTGGAAGAGGTCGCGCGCGAGTTCACGTCGCACGGGAAGCGCGCCGTGGTCGAGCTGTACCGCGGGCCGGTGCAGCACACCGACGGCTACTACGCCGGTTCCGCCATCATCGCGATGAACGTCCTCATCGGAAACGCCGACTGGAAGGGCGGCCTGCAGAAGGGCGGCAG
>JABGQA010000109.1 GCA_018644665.1 Candidatus Poribacteria bacterium | reverse complement strand
CGTCCTCCCTCAGCGCGAACGCCGCGTGCACGCAGCAGTAGTCGAACTCGATGCCTTGCCCGATGCGGTTGGGCCCGCCGCCCAAGATCATCACCTTCGGCTTCGTGGCCGGCCGGACTTCGCACTCATCCTCGTAGGTCGAATAGTAGTACGGGGTGTAGGCCTCGAATTCTGCGGCGCACGTGTCCACGAGCTTGTACGTGGCGACGACCCCAAGCGACTTCCGCAGCGTGCGCACGTTCGTCTCCGAAACGCCCCACACCGCCGCCAGTTGCGCGTCCCCGAACCCGTAGCGCTTCAGTTGTCGGACCAGCGGGCGCAACTCCTCGGCGCTGTCGGTATCCCCGTCGGTCGCGCGCACGGCGACCATCGCGTTCTTCTCCGCGGTGCGCTCCAGGTCGATCAGTTGCTGGATGTTGTGCAGGAAGAATGGGTCGATCTTCGTGTGCCGGTACACCTCCTCGAGCGACATCCCCTTCCGCAGCGCCTGGCGCACATAGAAGATCCGGTCGGTGTTGGGGATGGACAGCTTCCCGGTCAGCTCCGACAGCGTCAGATCCTCAATGGGATGATCGTCCAGACCCGTCCAGCCGTTCTCCATCGACCGGAGTCCCTTCTGGAGCGACTCCTTGAACGTGCGCCCGATCGACATCGCCTCGCCGACCGACTTCATCGATGTCGTGAGCGTGGCGTCCACCTGCGGGAACTTCTCGAACGCCCACCGCGGGATCTTCGTGACGACGTAGTCGATTGTCGGCTCGAAGGACGCCGGGGTCTCCTTCGTAATGTCGTTGGGGATCTCGTCCAGCGTGTAGCCGACTGCGAGCTTCGCCGCGATCTTGGCGATCGGGAAACCTGTCGCCTTCGATGCCAGCGCCGAGGAACGCGACACGCGCGGGTTCATCTCGATGATCGTCTGCCGGCCGGTCTCCGGGCACACCGCGAATTGGATGTTCGACCCCCCGGTGTCCACGCCGATCTCGCGGATGACCCTGAGGGACGAGTCGCGCATGAGCTGGTACTCTTTGTCGGTCAGCGTCTGCGCGGGGGCAACGGTGATGCTGTCTCCTGTATGCAGGCCCATCGGATCGACGTTCTCGATTGAGCAGATGATGACGACGTTGTCCTTGCAGTCGCGCATCACCTCGAGCTCGAATTCCTTCCACCCGATGATGCTCTCCTCAATGAGCATCTCGCTGACAGGGCTGATCCTCAGCCCGTCCTCGACCATCTGGCGGAACTCTTCGAGGTTGTACGCGATCCCGCCGCCCTTCCCGCTCAACGTGAAGCCGGGACGCAGGATCGCCGGGAACCCCAACTCGTCGACGACGCGCATCGCCTCGTGCATCGATCGCACGACATGACTGCGCGGCATATCGAGGCCTATGTTCTCCATGGCCTGCTTGAACAGCTCGCGGCTCTCTGCCTTCCTTATCGCCGGGAGTTTCGCGCCGATGAGCTCGACGCCGTAGCGCTCCAGGACGCCCGCCTCAGCGAGTTCCACCGATAGGTTCAGCCCCGTCTGCCCCCCAACCGTCGGCAGCAGCGCGTCAGGTCGCTCTGCGGCGATGATCTTCTCGACCGCGTCGACGGTGAGCGGCTCGATGTACGTACGGTGGGCCATCTCGGGGTCGGTCATGATCGTGGCGGGGTTGTTGTTCACGAGGACCATCTCGTAGCCCTCTTCGCGCAGCGCCTTGCACGCCTGCGAGCCCGAGTAGTCGAACTCGCACGCCTGGCCGATGACGATGGGCCCGGAGCCGATGATGAGGATCTTCGAGATGTCGGTGCGTTTCGGCATTCTTCCCTCGTGGCGCTAGCCGTCGTACTCGTCCATGGCGGTCACGAAGCGGTCGAAGAGGTACGCCGCGTCGTGCGGACCCGGAGATGCCTCCGGGTGGTACTGCACGGAGAACGCCGCATGTTCGCGATGCGCGATTCCCTCGACCGTGTCGTCGTTCAAGTTGTGATGCGTGACGTCCACGCCTGCCATGTCGAGCGAGTCCGCGTCGAGGCAGAAACTGTGGTTCTGTGACGTGATCTCCACCCGCCCAGTGTCGAGGCGCATCACCGGTTGGTTCGCGCCACGATGCCCGAACTTCATCTTGTATCGGGTCCCGCCCAGGGCGAGACCGAGCAACTGGTGTCCCAGGCAGATGCCGAAGATCGGCTTCCTACCTACGAGGCTGCGGATGTTGTCGATGGCATACGAGACGGGGTCGGGGTCGCCCGGCCCGTTCGACAGGAACACGCCGTCGGGACTCAGGGCCAGGATGTCCTCGGCGGAGGTCGCGGCCGGAACGACCGTGACCTCGCACCCGTGGTAGCTGAGTTCGCGGGCGATATTGCGTTTCATCCCGAAGTCGAGGGCGACGACATGATGGCGAGGCTCTCTGATCCGCGGGGCTCCCGACGACGCGAAGTCCAGCGTCAGTTGGTCGGGATCGACGGCCGCGGCGGCATCCATCCAGGCGGTCGGTGACTCCATGTCGTTCTTCCACGCGTACCGCTCGCCGGTGGTCACCTGTTTGGCGAGGTCCGTCCCCTCCAGGCCGGGACTCGCCTTGGCCCGTTCCACCAACGTCGCGTGGTCGCAGTCCTCAGTCGAGATCACGGCACGCAGCTCGCCGCCCTGGCGTACGCGGCGCGTGATGGCGCGCGTGTCGACACCTTCGATGCCTAGGACGCCGTGGCGCGTGAGGAAGTCTCCCAGGCTCTCGGTCGCCCGCCAGTTGCTGTAGAAGTCCGAGTACTCACGGACGACGAGCCCCTCGACCTGGATCTTCCCCGACTCGAAGTCCTCCGGGACGATGCCGTAGTTGCCGATGAGGGGGTATGTCATCACGCAGATCTGGCCCACGTATGAGGGGTCGGTAAGTATCTCCTGGTACCCCGTCATGCTCGTGTTGAAGACGACCTCGCCCGTCGCGGCGCCCGTGGCGCCAAATGCTGTGCCTTCGTAGACCGACCCGTCTTCCAATGCCAGCGTGGCCTTCATGCGTGGCTCCTCCGACGGAACGTCTCGCGGCCGCCGCAGATCGTCAGCACGGGCCACCCGGTCAACGATGTCCCGAGAAACGGCGTGTTGTGGCTCTTGGAGTGCAGGTGATCCACCGTGACGCGAATCCGCATGGCCGGATCGATCACCGTGATGTCGGCCGGGCCTCCGACCTCGATCCGCGGCGCTGGGAGCCGGAGGATCTCGGAAGGCACGGTCGTCAGCTTCCGCACCGCGTCCGCGTCCGACAGGTGTCCCGGCCTCACAAGCGACGTCCATGTGAGTGGAACACAGAGTTCAGAACCGGTGATGCCGAAGGGCGCCGTTCGCATCCCCTGGCCCTTCTCCTCCGCTGAGTGCGGCGCGTGGTCCGTCGCGATGGCGTCCAACGTGCCGTCAGCCAACCCCTCGATGATGCCGCGCACGTCGTCCTCGGTCCGCAGCGGCGGGTTCATCTTGGCGTCGGCGCCGTGTTGCCGCACGGCCTCATGCGTCAGCGTGAAGTGGTGAGGACATCCCTCCGCTGTTACCGGGGCGCCTCCGCCCTTCGCGGCGCGGATGATCTCGACGCCGCGGCGCGTAGTGACATGCTGAATGTGCACGTGGCCGCCGGTTTCCTCGGCCAGCACACAGTCTCGGACGATGATGCGCTCCTCGGCCTCCGGTGGGATGCCAGGCAACTCTAGAGCCGTCGAGACGTCCCCTTCGTGCATCACGCCGTCGCCCGCGATGTCGGGGTCCTCGCAGTGCACGAACACGGGCGCGTCGTGGCGCGCCCCATACCGAAGCACCGACCGCATGATGTCGTCGTCCATCGTGCTCTTGCCGTCGTCTGAGAACCCGACGGCGCCTACCGCGTGGAGCGCCTCGTACGGTGACGGCTCCCGCCCTTCGAGGCCCAAGGTGATTGAGCCGATGGGGTGCACGCGCGCGCTGCCCTTCGTCTCGGCCTCCGTCAGCACGTGCGCGATCCACTTCGGATCGTCCAGCGTGGGAGCGGTGTTCGCCATGCAGGCGACGGCGACGAACCCGCCAGACGCGGCCGCACGCGTCCCGCTCTCGACATCTTCCTTGTGCGTTTGGCCGGGGTCTCGAAGGTGCACGTGCATGTCGATGAGACCGGGCGCGACGATCCGTCCCGCAGCGCTGACCACGTTCTCGCCAGCGGATGGCTCCAACCGATCCGCGATGTCGGTTATGTGGCCGTCTTGCACGCGCAGGTCGGCCTTGCGGTCCGTCGCGGTATGCGCGCAGAGGATGCGGCCGTCTCGAATCAGGAGGCTCACGCTTCGGCTTCCTCCCGTATGACGACGGTGTCCTCGCCGTCGACCTCGAACACCTGCACGGCGACCATCTCCCTCAAAGACGTGGGGATGTTCTTACCAACGTAGTTCGCCGCGATGGGGAACTCGCGGTGACCGCGATCCACAAGCACCGCTAGTTGCACCGTGGCGCATCGGCCGAAGTCGGTCAGCGCGTCGAGCGCCGCGCGAATGGACCTACCCGTGAAGAGGACATCGTCCACCAGAACCACGGATTGGCCGTCGATGCTGAAGGGGATGTCCGTGCGGTTCACGGTGACCTTGCGGTCGAACAGGTTCAGATCGTCTCGGTAGAGTGTGATGTCCATCACGCCAACCGGCGGTCGTTCACCCTCGATGGCGCCGATCTGTTCTGCGATGCGGTCCGCGAGGATGTCCCCACGCGAGCGAATCCCAACCAGCGCGAGGCCCTCGATGCCCTTGTTGCGCTCGCATATCTCGTGCGCGATCCGGGTGAGAGCGCGGCGCATCTCCTCACCGGTCATGATCTGCGCTTTGTCGCGATGCGGCACGTCAGCTCCTCCGGCCCGCCGTGGGTGTATGGGTGGCGTTGCGCATTGCTTCGAGTCGCCGTCGCAATTCGTCCATCAACTCTCCGGCCAACGGGAACGCGTCGAAGTCACGGACGTTCCACACGTTCTGCCAGAAGTTGTCTAGGTTCGTCGCCCCGGCCCGCTCGTACTCCCACGCCTGTACAAGCATCTCGAGCTTGTCGGCAACCCGCACGACGCGGCTCTCGAGCGTCTCCCGCTGCTCGAACTCATCCCAGACGGAGTAGTACCGGTCTCCAAGCTCTCCTAGCGGCGCCAGGAGATCTCGCGCTGCGGAGGACTCCGCCTCGGCCTTGGCGCCGTCCGGGAGGTACGCAAAGGCTGGGAACGGCATGTCGCCGACGCGGCTCTCCGCGATCTCGTGGAGGATGGCGATCCGCATGACGCGCTCGACGTCGAGCGTCACGCCGCGCTCCACCAAGGCGTCGGCCAGGACCATGGCCGTCGTCGTCGTACGATGGCAGTGATCCGCAATGCTCTCGCAATCACGGATGCCGCGCATGCGCCAACCGGTGCGGGGAAGGTTCTTGAGCGTTTCGAGCGCGTCGAGGAAGTCGATCAACGAGGAAGCGTCAACGGGCAAGGGCTCGCCTCCCGAGTTCGGTCGGGCGCGAGCAGGCGTGCGGAGGCAGCGCGCGTTCGGTCATCGTCCACCCTTTCCAGCCTCGCGGGGCCGGGTTAAAAGGCGTATACTAGCGCTCGTATGGTAGTGCCGATGGCGGGCCGATTCAAGCGACGCAGAGGGAGCGCGATGGCGGCGGGACGCGCGGCATGACCCGTCTTGGCGGATGGCTGTTTCGATGGCGTGATTACACGCCGCTGCCCACGCTCGCGGTGTTCCTCGTCTTCGCAACACGCGCGCCGGCGATGTTTCTCGCCGGGTGCTGCGTCATGACGGCGGGGGAGGCCCTCCGATTCTGGTGCCAGCGGTACATCGGAGGATCCTCGCGTACACGGGGGTCCAGTCCTGGCGCCGCTTTGGTCGACGGCGGGCCGTACTCGATGGTCCGCAACCCTCTGTACGTCGCGAACCTGCTCCTCACGCTCGGCACAGCCCTGCTCAGCGGCCACCCGTTGCTGGTCGTGATCGCGGCCGCGCTGTTCCTGGGCCAGTACATCCCGATCGTGCGCTGGGAGGAGTCTCGGCTCGCGGAGCAGTTTGGCGCCGAGTACGCTGCGTACCGCGCCGGGGTGCCACGGTGGATTCCACGCGGTGGCCCGCGAGCCCCGACCGCAGACTACGCGCCGCCGTCCTTCGGCCGCGTAGTGCAGATAGAGCGTAGGTCACTCCTCGCGTTGGCGATCGTCGTCGCGGCGTTTGCTCTCCGGATCGGACTGAGTCGACGCTTCCTGTCGGCGGACGCCGTGCTCGCGGTCGTCGGGGCGCGGTGATTGGAGGCTACGATGCCCGAGAGGCGGTTCGGTGACCGTGTCGTAGTCAAGACGGGCGACATCACCGTCGAAGCGGTCGACGCCATCGTGAACGCCGCGAACAGCGGCCTCACGGGAGGCGCCGGAGTCGACGGCGCCATCCGCCGCGCGGGCGGCCCCACAATCACGGCAGAATGCGCCGAGATCATCCGCACGCGGCATCCGAACGGGTTGCCGACAGGAGAGGCCGTGCTCACCACTGCGGGGGCGTTGCCGGCGATGCACGTCATTCACACGGTGGGCCCGCGCTGGCACGGTGGCGCGAAGGGCGAGCCGGAGGAACTCCGGCGTTGCTACATCAACGCGCTACGACTGGCGGCCGACAGCGGCCTGTCGAGCATCGCGTTCCCAGCGATCTCGACCGGCATCTACGGTTACCCGCCCGAAGACGCGGCCGCGGTGGCATCGGCGACGACGTGTCGATTCCTCGCGGACAACGCACAGATTACGTCGGTCGCGTTCGTCCTGTTCGGCGAGGAAGCGTACGACACGTTCGTCGGGAGCGCGGCTTTCGGACGCGGCTAGTTCAGCAGCCCTTCAAGGAGCATGTCCTCGGGGGTGCTCGTGCTCTCGGGCGGCGCCTCCTCGGCCACGCCAGGCGCTTTCGCGCTCACGGGCCCGAAGAGTTCAATCTCGCGGATCTTCGCCTTTGCCCGGGTCGGCCCCAGGATGTTTATCCATCCGCCAGCTTGCTGTTGCGTGTTCTTCTTCCGCATCGCCTTGTCGCCGGTCGCGTGCCGGATGCGGAGTTTCACGCCGCTGGCGCTGACGATCCCCCGAGGCTTCAGCGTGAAGCTGGGGCCCTTCAGCCCGTCGTACTTGTTGTGGAGGAGCCAGCCGCTCGAGGAGGACTCGAAGAGCAGGTCCACGCCCATGATATCCTCGGAGTGGATGACGATCTTGGAGATGCTCCGCGCCTCAGGGAGCAGAACAACCGCTTCGCTCGGAGGCGTGCCCGTGATGCCGCTGTTCGCGGCCTCGCTGGCTGGGAATTCGGTCTCGCCGAAGGTTCGCATGTCGCCGTCGATGAACGCCGGATGGTTGGCGGTCGTGCCCTCCGTGAGGGCGAAGTTCTCGCTGAGCGTCTGGGGCGTGAACACCGCCGCGCAGCCGCCGATCAACACCAGCGTCCCGGCGAACAACACGGCTCGATGAATGTGCATGGGTGCTCCCTTGCCTCAGAGGTCCGGGACGTCGAACTCGATGCCGACGAAGAACGGCGCCACGTCAGTGCCCGAAACGCGGCTTAGCGTGCGAATGATTACGCCGAGCGACACCCCGTCGCCCGCCAGGTGGGCCCCCGTTTCCCGCAGATCACGGAAGAACCGAGGGTACACGTTGGGTCCGTACCGCGCGCGTATCTCCCTTATGATCGCATATGCAGACCCGTACGTCTCAGAACTCCGCTCAGGGAGTTCGCTCGCGTGGCCGCGCCAGGTCTGGATGACATTGTGCCCGTTCTCGTCTAGGCCGATCGGCGCGATGGAGACGTCTGCGTAGTCGATCCGGGCGCTCTTCGCGTAGTCGACTTCGACGAGCGTCGCGATCCCCTCGGCGAACCAGGCAGGGAGGCGGTAGGCGTTGAGCAGCGTGTGTGTCATCTCGTGAGCCAGCACGGCGCCACTCTCGAACGCCTCCTTCCCGAAGTGCATGACCGACTCTTCGCTGCCGTCGACCATGCGGCCCTCTCGGCCGATCTCCCGCCAGGATGTCGTTGTGTACGCGTCGTTGGCCGCGCCGCGAACCGTTGGCGCGATGACGACCCGCAGCAGCTTGTTGGCCTCGATGCCGAATATGTCCCGCACGAACGCGTACCCGCCGTTCAGGACCTCGCTCGCCTCGACGCCACGCGCGCGTCGCGCATCCTCGGTCTCGTATCCCGCCACGCTGGCGAAGCCGGGGTCGTATTCGAACCGGAAGCGTTCGTTGCGGAACGTGTAGCCGTCAGCGCCCGCGCCCAGTCCAGCGGCCGCCACCTCATATGTCTCGACCTGTGATTCGCGCCGTCGCTCGGCCACTGAGTGGGACAGGCCGCCGCCCTTGACACAGCCAGCAGAGACAGCCGCCACGACGAGGAGGCATGCCGTAATGAGTCTTGGGGTCACGCCCTAGCCCTTCGACGCGCGCTCGACCGCCGCCAGGAACTGCTTCTTGGACCGCATGCCCACGATCTTCTCGACCAACCCGCCGTCCGCGTCTATCACGAACGTCGTGGGGATGCTGGACACGCCGCCATACTTCGCGGACACGCCCTGGGTATCAACAGCTGTCGGGTAGGCGATGCCCCGCTCCTGCGCGAACTTCCGCACGACATCCACGCCCAGCGTGTCGAGCGAGATGCCGAGCACCTCGACGCGGTCTGCCCCTAGTTCCTCTCGAAGAGTCATCAGGTCCGGGATCTCCCGCACGCACGGTGGACACCACGTCGCCCAGAAGTTCAGCAGGACGACCTTGCCTCGGTGGTCTCTGAGGCGCAACGGCGCGCCCGCCAGATCCACCAACTCGAAGTCAGGCGCCGTCTGGCGCGCGCCCAGCGCGACGACCTTCGTCGCGGTCGCAGGCGGCCTTGCGTTCTCGTGTGGCGCCCCGCACGCGAGCAGTGTCGAAACGGTGGCGAGAAGCGCGATCCGTGTCAGTCGCATGCGTCGATGCTCCAGCGGCCGTGCGGGCCTGTGCAGGAGTGTGCCGTATGTTCCGGGCCGGCGTAGCCATGGAGCCGCGCGCAGCCTTTACGAAGTATATGGATCGCACATCGGCTAGGCAATGTGCCGGTGGGTCTGCCGCCGGTCCAACCAATCGACAGCATAGTGCAGGACGTTCTCGGCGAGTGGCATGGCCCATTGCAGGTCGTCAGCGGTGTCCGGCCCTACGCCCAGGAGGATGTACACGCCCTCCCCGTACGGGAGCATCATCGCGGTCGCTGCGCGGTCGCCGACATGAGGGCCATGGGTGGGCGCCATCGCGAGGGGGATGAACCGGTCACTCCACTCGGACCACGCGACCGCGGGCGTGAACTCGGAGAGGTCGACTTGGTGCGGCGCCGTGAACAGAGGGGCGCCGGCGTCGGTGGGACTCATCGTCCCACTGACAGTGTCCGGCGTTACGCGGAGCGGGTCAGGCACCCAGGCAAGGCGGTTCCCGCGCACCGGTCGAGTGTTGGGCGCGAACGCCACGACGACACCACCCTTCGCCGCGAATCGGCGGATGGCAGTCTCGCTCCTGCGGTGCAGGCCGCGGCGCCGCTGCAGATCGGCTCCGTACCCTATCCACAGGATTTCCGACTTGTCCAGGTAGGGCATGGTCTGCGGGTCAACGCCGCGGAACAGGAGACGGTGGTCGCCCACCCGTTCGATCTCTCCGAGCTGGCGGAGTTCCTCGTCGTACGCGCGGCCTTGGAGGACGCCCACGCGGATGGGCATCTTCTGCGTCGGCGGAGCGCCGGTCCAGTCACGTCGCCTGCGTACGAACGGGAAGTAGAGGACGGGCCTCCTGGGCGGCGCCAGACGCGTCTCGTCGTGGTGCGCCCGTATCAGCGCGATCTGCGCAGCGGCGACGCGCGCCTTCGTGAAGAAGCCGGCCAGCCTGTAGCGGTATGTCCACCGCACGGGCCGCATCTTGTCGTCCCAGCGTTCCACGGAGCGCTCGGCCTCCCACCGCCTTGCGTAGTGGTCGCGCACCTCCCGCACGTCGATGCGGTCTTTGCCCAGGTTCGTGATGTACCCGCTGTTCGAGTGCAACCCGCGTATGGGCTCGCCTTCCTCGTCGGTGACGACGATGCGCGTGGAGGTGCGCCACAGAGCGTCGGCGAGAGAGTCGAGCGGGACAACATCGGCGTCGAGCTTTTCGGCGCGGTATTGGATCACGTTCGCATCGTACGGGATCACGGCGTCGGCCATGCGCTTCGCTTGGAAGTGCAGTTGCACCGTGCGGTAGTACCGCGGGCGGCGGGGAATGTGGTACCAGACCTCGTTCAGCACGCCTCCCGCCAGGTCACGCCCCGCGTGGCTGTGGTGGAACTGCGCCTTCCACACAAGCGTGCCGTACGGCTCTATGACGATGTTGATGTTGTTCCGGTTTTCGTCCTCCATCGCCTTACCGTGGATTTTGTGACCGCTACGGTAGTGCGCATGCCGGAACGTGATGGGGTACGGCGCCCGACTCTCGATGGTGTACGTGTCCCCGTCGTCGCCGAGGCTGACGCGCAGGGCCTTGTCGTTGCCCTGCCAGAAGACCTCCTCCGGGCCCCAGTATTCGCCCATGTGGTCGTTGCCGCGCCAGTGCTTCATCTCCTTGTTCGGGTCGACGATCCACAGCTCCTCGAAGTCGATGTCCAGCAGGTGGTAGTAGCCGCGCGTGTAGTCCGCCAACGTGCACTCGTAATCACGCTCCACGCCGCTGTAATCCAACGCGGCGATCACGCGCGTCCCAATGAGCCGATCGATGAGCAGGCGGTAGGACGAGCCCTCGGCCTTGCGTTCCTTCTCCGTGCGCACGTCCCGGGCTTGGACGCCGGTCGCTTCCTCGACCTGGGCCTCCGCCAGCTGCTGGAGCTGGGCGCCGCCGCGGAAGGTGCTGAGCGTCGCCTCCAGGCGCTTGCCGACGGTTTCCTGCCAGATAGTCTGCACCGCCTCGTTGAACTGGCGGGCGTATGACTGGAACCGGCGCAACGACTGGTCGACGAGGGTCGGATGGCGCACGCGTTCCGCGAAGACGTTCCTCTCGTCGAGGTCCTTCTCGAGCATCTCGTCGTGGTAGCGCACGACCGCGCGGACGCCGTCCGTGAATTCCTTCTCGGTGAACAGCCGGCCGCTGTCCTTGCCCTCGACATCTGTCTTCTCGGACGCGATCTCCACATCCCGCAGGATGAGCTTCACGATGCCGGGATAGCGGTCGAGGACGTGGAGGAGGACGGCGTACTTACCGTTGCACCTGCGCAGGACGCGGTCGCGCCGGATGGCGCGGAGGACGGTGGTGACCGCCGTGACGAGGATCGTCCCCGCGATGATGACCCAGACGGGCTCGTTCTCGGCCTGTCGGAAGAGCGTGCGGACCCAGCCGGGGATGGGCATTCCGCGCGCGGTCTCGCCGAACCCCTCTGCGCAACCCGCGAGCACGGCGAGCGACACCATGGCGCCGGGCGCGCCAAAGCGCGTGAGCCTGTCGCGGAGTGAAGTGGCCGCCCGTGCACGCATGGAGGAGCATCCCTAGAGTGAGCCGGTCCGCCATGATACATGGCGCTGTGACGCCGAGAAAGGGACGCCGGCAAAGGGCCTGACGTCAGGCGGGCAGCGGCACGGGGATGGCGTCCTCGGTCGAGATGCTCCAGTCCGCCAGCCGGAGCGCCATGTCGGCGACCGTCGAGGCGTTGCTGGGGTCATCGACGACGTTCTGTAGCTCCCACGGATCGGCGCGCAGGTCGTACAACTCGTCACGGTCACCCATGGGGTCGTGGACGTACTTCCAGTCCACGGTTCGCGCCATCTTCCGGCGGCCCTCTGCCTCCCGCGCGCGAAGCGAGTCGATCAGCGTACGCCTCCCCCACGGCTGGGGCATGGCCGCGAGGTCGTCGAGGGTGAACGGTGGCCCTCCCGCGCCGTACTCGGAGAATGTGACCTCGCGCGCGGCAGCGTCCGTCGCCGTCGGCAGAGGGCGTCCGTGCATCGCGTGCGGTACGTCGATGCCCTGGAGTGTCAGCAACGTAGGAACGACATCGATGAGGTTGGCCATGCCGGTGTCACGCACGCCGGTCGGAACTACGCCAGGCCAAGACACCACGAGGGGCACACGCGTCAGGCAGTCGTAGAAGACGCCTCCCTTGCACTGCATCGCGTGTTCGCCCATGAAGTCGCCGTGATCCGAGCAGAACACCACGATCGTATCGTCCCGGAGGCCGAGTCGCTCCAGCGCGTCGAGGAACTGACCGAGGGCGTCGTCCACCTGCCGCACCATCCCGTAGTACACCGCCATGAGGCCGTACACGTCCTCGATAGCGTCATCACGCACGCCCAGCATGTGGTGGAGCACGCGGTTGCGCTCGGGGGCCGTGTCGTCGAACTCGTCGTCGCGCCACGGGGGCAGGTCGATTCGGTCCCTGGGGAACAGCGCCGCGTACTCGGCCGGGCACACCCAGGGCTCGTGCGGGTCGGGCAGCGAAACCCACAGCGCGAACGGTTCGTCGCCGTGGTCCTCGAGGAACTGGACCGTCTGCCCAGCGATGAGACCCGTCGAGTGGTCCTCAGGAGGATAGTCGGGCGCAGCGTAGCCGAACCGGGGATTCTGCGCCCGCATGTCCCGCCGCAACGCGTTCGCCGCGCGAACCCCGTCCAGGTCGCGGTACCAGCGGGACCGCGAACTCCCGTTCATGCCGCCGTGTCCCAAAGGCAACCATGTGTCGAACAGATCGACGTCCTCTTCGGCTTCGAAGCAGTGGTTCTTGCCTATGAGTCCAAGGCGATAACCGTTGTCGTGCCATACGCGCGCCGCGTGATTCGCTCCCCGGGGCATCAGGGTCTCATTGCGGCGCGCGCCATGCGAATGCGGCCACTGCGACAGCCAGAACGACACACGAGCCGGCACGCAGAGCGGATGGGGGGTGAACGCGTTCTCGTATAGTGTCCCCTCGCCTGCGAGGCGCCCAAGGGATGGCGTCTCGCAGAAGGTCGAGCCGTAGAGATGGCTCGATGTCGCTTTCTGCTGGTCGGTCATGATGATCAGGATGTTTGGTCGTCGTGCCATCGGCCTATCCCTTGATGCGCAGTGTCAGCAGATCGCCCTGTGTGATCTCGTCGGCGCGCGCGATCAGGTCATCAATGTCGTCGCTTGCCCGGATGAAGCGACCGCTGAGCTGATCGGCGCGGCCGCTCGCCAGGACGAGCATCGTCTCCGCGACCCGCTCGGGCGGCGTATCGCGGCCGTCGCGAAGCAGGCGGCGGAACGCGGGACGCCACTTGCGCCCGCCCGGGTCGTCCATGATGAACCGCGTCATGTTCGTCAGCACGGCCGGTGGGGCGACCGCGAACACCTTGGTTCCGTGTTCGCATGTCTCCGCGGCCAGGCCTTCCGTCAGGCGCATGAGTCCCGCCTTGGAGCTTGCGTAGCTCGTGCAATAGGGATGCGGATCGCCGACGCCGCCGGAGCTGACCACGTTGATGACGCAGCCGCGTCCGCGTTCGACCATCCCGCCAACGAACGCGTGGCACATGTGGAAGGCGCCGCCGAGGTTGGTCTGTACATCGCGCATCCACGCCGACGGGTCGGCTTCCCAGACCGGCGCTATCACCGAGAACGTGCCGGCGTTGTTGACAAGTACGTCCGGCGCGCCTAGGTCCGCGCGCACCCGCCTGGCGAACCGGGAGACCTCGTCCGAATCCGAGACGTCTACCCGAGCGATGAGCGCGCTGCCGCCTGCATCGGCGACCATCGCGGCCGTGTCGGCGAGTTCGTCCGCGAGGATGTCCCCCAGAGCGAGTTTCGCGCCTTCGGCCGCGAACGCCAACGCGACCGCTCGGCCTATGCCGCGGGCCGCGCCCGTAATGACGACTACCGCGTCTCGGATGGTCGGGCCTCCTCGGCAGCTAGGATTCAACAGACGTTGCGCCGACGAGCGGCGCGTCCACGAATAGGCTCGTGCCCCGCCCTGGTGTGGACTCGAACCGTACCCGGCCCGCGAGCGGCCGCATCCGCTCCTGCATGGCTAACAGGCCGAAGCGCTCTTCGACGGGGCCAGCGAGCACCGTATCCACGTGGAATCCTACGCCGTCGTCCTCTACCACCACCAGGAGGCGGTTGGGATCCTGGCGGACGACGATACCGACGTTCCCGGCCTGCGAGTGCTGCGCGATGTTGGTCAGCGCGGCGTGCACGACTCGGTAGATAGCGGCCTTTACGGCCGGCGGACAGTCACGCGGCTCGCCGTCCGCGTGGACGTCCACCGTGATGCTATGCCTGGACTGGAAGAGGCCCGCATCCTGCTCCAGCGCGGCGACGAAGCCGAGCTGTTCCAGCGCGCTCGGGTACACGTCGAACGACAAGGCGCGCAGTTCCTCGAGCGTCTGCGTGGCGACCTCTCGTAGGTTGGCGGCCTGACGTCGGACGTCGGCGACTTCGCCCATCTGCGACAGCACCTTCAGTCCGACCAAGAGCGACGACAGGGTCTGTCCCGCGTGGTCGTGCAGATCACGGGCGATGCGGGCGCGTTCGCCCTCCTGTACCGTCATCATCTGGACGATTAGCCGCGACCGTTCCTCCTCCGAGTGCAGCAGGCCCTCCATGGCGAGCTTCCCATCCTCCAGGGCCGACTGGAGCCGCGCCGCGTCCTTCTGCTCGGTGACATCCGTCACGATGCCCTCGATCGTCCACTGCCCGTCTCCAGTCGACTCGATGGTCACGTCCTCGTGCAGCCAACGCACCCCGCCGTCGCGACCGATGCAGCGGTAGCCCTGGGCGTAGGTCGGTCGGCCCTCTAGTATGGCGGCGTTCCCCAAGCGGTCCATGGCCGCCCGGTCCTCCGGGAGCACACTCCTCGCCCACGCGGCGTAGTAATCCTCTCCGGGAAGGATGCTGAGCGGCAGGAAACTGTGGAAGTCCGCCGCCTCGCGACGGACCGGGGTCCAGACTAAGTCGCCGCACCGCAGTTCCACGTGGGCGCGCCACAGGATGTTCCGCGCCTCGCGAGAGACTCGGGTCAGGAGGGCCGCCTGTCGCTGTATCTCGGCCTCCGCGCGCTCCAGGCGCTCGGTCCGCTCCCCGACCAGCCGGCTAAGCTCCGCGACCGCGTAGTCCCGTGTGTCGGGCGTCACGTGGATCGCGAGTTCGGCTGGGCAGGTCGACTCCACCAGGTCGCGATTCACAGCCTTGACCTTGAAGCGGTAGTCGCCGACGGGCAGATCCTCGTAGACGACTTCCTCGTCCCACGTAGACCGCCATGTGTCGTCCACACCCTCGAGCATGTGCGCATACCGCATCCTCGATGTCATCAGGCTGACGCCGCGGTATACCACGCGAATGCGCCCTGACCCCGATGGTGTCGTCACCTCCCCGGGAGCATCGTGCCATCGCTGGATGTCGACGCCGATAATGCGCACCGAGGGTGGATGCGGGGTGTCTGCCGCGTAGCGCCGTATCCCTCGGAACGTTGCGATCACGATGCTGCCGTCACGGTCCTCTGCGAGGGCGGGGGAGTAGTTCGAGGGGAGGCCGTCGTCCTCCGTGAGCGTCTGTACGTTCTTGCCGTCGAATTGGAACACGCCGGCGCCGAGCGTTGCCCCCCACAGATGGCCTCGGCGGTCCACCATCACATGTTTTACGGTGTCCGCGGGCAGCCCATCGCTCGTTGTCAAGCTCGTGAAGGACGTCCCCTCGGGGCGGCTCACGCCACCACGTGTGGCGATCCACACCGTACCGTCGGGGTCCCGCGCGATGTGCAATACCTCGTCATGGGCCAGCCCGTCCGCAGTCGTGGACACCTGGAACTGGTGACCATCGTACCGGGTGACCCCGCCGCCGTCATAGCTACCGAGCCATATGACGCCAGCCGAGTCTTGGCAGATTGTCGAGACCTGATCGGTCGCCAGCCCATCGCGCGACGTGAACCAGACGGCGCGGCCAACGCCGCTCCGGACGGCGCCGTGATTGGAGCCCACCCACACCGCTCCATCGGACGCTTCATGTATGACCAGGGCCTCGTAATAGGCATCCCACACGTCGCCGAACATGCGCGACGGTTCCGAACCCAAGATGTCCCCGCGGTCAGCACACAGGAATACTCCGGCGTCCTCCGTACCTACCCACAGGCGTCCTCGACTGTCCGGATGGAGACATACCACGCGGCTGCCGAAGTCGAGACGTTGCGCGCCGTGATCGTCGACCCACGCGAGCGCTGCGCCGGATGCCCACCAAAGTCGGCCTTCCGCGTCGCGCACCATCGCTTCCTGCACGGGGTCGTCGGATACGCTCGTCACGCCCGGGAGCAGACAGGACAACCCACCGTGCCAGCAGGCGAACCAGAGGTCGCCTTCGCGGCCCTCGGCCACGCCGTGGACGTAGTTGTGCGCGAGCCCGTCGTGGACGGAGTACCGCGTGAATCCGTCGCCGTCGTACCGCCCTACCCCTTCGTGCCGCGTGCCGATCCACACGGCGCCGTGCCGATCCGTGTGCAGGCACGATATGTGATCGTCCGGGAGACCGTGTTCTCGCGTGAACACTTCCACGTCAGCGCCGTCGTAGCGGCAGAGCCCGGAGTCATATGTCCCGACCCAGCAAGAGCCGACGACGTCCATGCACAGACTGGAGATCTGCCCGGCCAGAACCGGGTGGTGACGGCCATGGCATGTCACCGCTCCGTCGCTGAGGCTGTAGAGACCGTCGTCGGTGCCGATCCAGACTGTCCCGCGCTCATCTTGGGCGAGAGCGCGAGCGCTCGGGCCCGTGCGCCCGTCGACGAGTGGGCAGAACTCGTACGAGCCATCCACGTACCGGTAGAGTCCCGTTCTGGAGCCGATCCAGATGGACCCGTCGCGGTCTTCCAGGAGCGCCCTGATGGACGTCCCTCCGGGACCAGCATCTACCGTGGAGAAGCGCCCCTCTTCGAGAACCGAGAGTCCCACCTCGGTACCGATCCACAGCACGCCGGAACGAGTCTCCAGTAGGCAGCGCACGTACTCGCCTGCCAGACCGTGCTCTGTCGTGAACGTCTGAAACGAGTATCCGTCATAGCAGGACAGACCCCGCCGCCTCGACCCGATCCAGACGCGGCCGCCCCGGTCGGCCAGGACGCACCGGCTGTCGTGGGTCAAGCCGGAACGGTGGTCGAAGCGTCGCCAGTGCCCTACGGCTGGGTTCATGGCCAGGTCGCCCCAGTTGTCGCAAGCTGACGGCCGACTCGGCCGGGCCGCCCGAAGTCTGTGCACGTTCGCCCGAGCCGCGCGGAGTCGAATGCCCTGGCCGCCGCAGGCGGGCGAACATCGCGCGGGGGGACACTGCCGCGCCGCTACAGCAGGGGCGCCGCCTCGGGTCGGGCCTCGATGAACAGGCTCGTCCCCTCTCCCGGCGTCGATTCGAAACTCACCTTGCCGTCTATCGATCGCATGCGCTCTTGCATGGCTAGTAGCCCGAAGCGGTGGTCGACGGGCCCGGACAGCACGGCTTCGACGTCGAATCCGGCGCCATCGTCTTCGACTATAACCGATAGGCGGTCGCCGTGCTGCTGCACGACGATGCCCACTGCGCTGGCGCCGGCGTGGTGCGCGATATTCGCCAACGCAGCGTGCACGACCTGATACACCGCAGCCTTTACGGGCCGCGGACAGGCGGCGGGCTCGGCGTCGGCGTGCACATGCACGGTAGTCCCGTGCCGACTCTGGAAAAGCGCGGCGTCCTGCTGGAGCGCCGCCACGAGGCCGAGATGCTCGAGCGCGCTGGGGTATACGTCGAACGACAGTTCGCGCACCTGATGGAACGTCTCGGTCGCGACTTCGCGCAACGCCTCGGCCTGCCGACGCACCTCGCTCACATCACCAATCTGCGAGAGGACCTTCAGTCCTACAAGCAGGGACGACAAGGCCTGCCCGGCGTGGTCGTGGAGGTCCCTGGCGATCCGGGCGCGCTCGTTCTCCTGGACGGTCATCATCTGGACAATGAGCTGGGATCGCTCTTGCTCCGACGTGCGGAGCGCCGCCTCCGTGCTGTCTCGCTCCTTCCGTGCCAACTGGTCGCGTTCGGCCTCCTTCAGCGCGGTGATGTCAGTCACCACACCGGTGACGGTCCACCGCGTGTCTGCGATGCGCCTGATCGTCGCGTCCTCGTGCAGCCACCGGACGACCCCGTACCGGTCGGTGCAGCGATAGTCGTGCGAGTAGCCCGGCAGTCCGTCACGGATCGCATCGTTCCCTGCGACGTCCATCACTTGGCGATCCTCGGGGAACACGCTCCGTTCCCACGCCGTGTGGTAATCCTCGCCCGGCCGCGAATCGAGCGGCAGGATGTCGTGAAACTCCGGGGCTGCCGGCCGCAGTGGGGTCCAGTGGTACAGATCCTCTACCGCCTCGACATGCGAGTGCCACAGGATACACTTGGCATCGCGTACGATCTGCGCGAGGAGGTCCGCCTGCCTCTGGATCTCCGTCTCGGCCAGCGCGAGTTGCTCGGTGCGTTCGCCGATTACGCGGTCCAACTCGGCGACAGCCTCATCCCGGGGATCCGGGACCACGTGTATGGCGAGTTCGGCGGGCGAGACGGCCTCGACCAGATCCCGGTTGAAGGCTGTGATCTTGAGCACATAGTCGCCCTCCGGGAGGTTGGCGTAGACGACTTCCTCGGCCCACGTCGACGTCCATGTATCGTCGACGCCTTCCAGCATGTAGGCGTAGCGCATGCGCGTAGTCATGAGGCTCACGCCTCGGTACACGACGCGAACGCGGCCGAACCCGGCCTGCGTCGTGACGGACGCGGGGGCGTCGTGCCATTCATGCGTGTCGAGGCCGACGATGCGTACCGAAGGCGGGCGCCGCGCACCCGGCGCGTATCGGGCGATTCCGCGCAACGTCGCGATGAGGATGGCGCCGTCGACGTCCTCGACCACGCCGGGGCAGTAATTCGATGGGAGGCCGTCGTCCTCGGTGAGCGTCTGCACGTTCTTGCCATCGAATTGGAAGACGCCAGCCCCAAGCGTCGCGCCCCATACCCGACCCCGGCTGTCCACCGTCAGGTGTTTGACGGCATCCGCCGGCAATCCGTCCTCCGCGGTCAGGCTCGTGAACTCGGCGCCGTCAAGGCAGCTCACGCCACCCCGTGTCGCGATCCACAACCGGCCGTCGGGCCCGCGAGCAACGTGGAGTACCTCGTCGTGGGCCAGGCCGTCGGCGGCAGTGAGCGTCTCAAACTGCAAGCCGTCGTATCGCGTCAGACCCCCGCCGTTGTAGCTCCCGAACCACATGGCGCCGGCCGCATCCTGGCAGATGGTTGAGATGTCGTCCGCCGGCAGCCCGTCTTCCGATGTGAAGACGGCCGACCCGCTTTCGTCGTGCCGTACAACGCCCTGCGTCGTGGCGACCCATATTGCGCCGTCATCCGCCTCGACGATGTCCTGCGCCTCCAGGTGCGCGCCCCCGAGCCAGGCGAACGCCCGTTCCGGCCGGGCGGCCGACATATCCGACCGATCCGGGCAGACGAACACGCCTCTGTCGGAGGTACCTACCCACAGGCGTCCTCGGCGATCCGGGAGAAGGCATTTGATGCGCGACCCAAGCTCAAGCCGCTGGGCCGCTCCGTCGTCCGTCCATGCGACCGCCGAGCCGCACCCCCACCAGAGGCGACCCTCGGCATCGAGCGCCATGGCCTCCTCTACCGGGTCCGCTACCTGCCGAGAGACACCCGGCAGGTAGCAGGAAACTCCGCCGTGCCAGCATGCCAGCCAGATGGCGCCCTCGCGGTCCTCCGCGATGTCATGGACGTAGTTGTGCGCCAAGCCGTCTTGTGCGGAGAAATGTGTGAACGAGGCCCCGTCATAGCGGCAGACGCCTTCGTGCACGGTACCGATCCACAGGCTCCCGCGCCGATGGACGTGGAGGCACGGAATGTGCGTGTCTGGTAACCCGTGGTCACGCGTGAACGTCTCGACGCCATCATCGTGGAGTCGGCAGAGGCCCGCGCCGTACGTTCCGGCCCAGAGCGCGCCGTCGGCGCCCGGGCACACGCTGGTGATGTCGTCCGTAGGGAGGCCCGGCTCGGGCTCGCTGCTCGACATCGACCCGTCACGCAGCGCGTAGAGCCCGCGGTCGGTCGCGGCCCAGACGGTTCCGCGGTCGTCCTGCGCTAGGTCCCGAACGTCCGGCCCGGCGCTGCCATCCCCCAGCGAGCATCGCCGGCAGGAGCCGTCTGTGTAGCGCGACAGGCCGCCCTTGCTCCCGACCCAGATGGCGCCGTTGCGGTCCTCCATCAGGGCCCGGACTGAGATGTCTCCCGGCCCGCCGGCCGGCGCGACGAAGCTGCCGGCCCGGAACACCGAGAGCCCGCGCTCCGTCCCTACCCACAGGTCGCCGCTTCGGGTCTGGAGGACGCACCGCACGTAGTCGCTGGCCAGCCCGTCCTCGGTCGTATACGACTGGAACGAATACCCGTCGTAGCAAGACAGACCACGACGGCGGGAGCCTATCCACACGCGTCCGTCGCTGTCAGCCAGGACACAGCGACTGTCGTGTGTCAGCCCGGAGCGATGGTCGAAGCGTCGCCAGTGACCGGCCGCAGCATCCGACTGCGGACGCGTCGTGACCCTGGCGAATTCATCGGTCATCGGATGGGGTCCAGCGTGGGTTGGGGCGCACGGAATCACGGTCCGCCGTTCCCGACCGCGACACACGGCAACGTGCGCCCGCACGGAGGCGCCAGCGTGCCCCGCCGCGACCGCCCTCCCGACGCCTCGTCGTCGCGGCTAGGGGAAACTGCCCCACGTTCCTACCAGAAAACCCCGCTTGAGTCAAAATCCCCTGATACACGGACGCAGAGGGCGCGGGCTAGCCCAGCGCTTGAGGCTCGCATGTGCTCCGCCCGTCCGGGCGCCAGCCTGCAGCGCTGCACGCGGCCCGTCGTTGGTAGGGGCGGCGTCATCGCGTACAATGCCGCGCGGGCGTATACTGCGGCGCCACGGCAGCGAGCGCGGCTGCATACGCCGGGCCGCGACAGCGTCTCCGCGCTACCGCCGTGCGATCCGCCGCCGCGGCCACGGGCCCAACGTCGACGATCCCGTCCCCGCGCGGCTGCGCCCGGGAGCCGTCACAGCTGAGGAAGCCGCGCCGACGGGCGCCAGCATACGAAGGGACATGGAACATGCGCGGAATACTCGTAGGTCTGGGCGGCCGGGCGAGGAGCTGGCTGCAGGTCTGCCGACGCAGCGACGAAGCGGAACTCGTCGGCTACGTTGAGGTTTCACCTGAACGGCGCGCTCAGGCGATCGAACAGTGGGACATCCCGGCAGACGCTGTCTTCGACTCGCTCGACGCCGCTGCGGCAGCACTCGCGGCCGACTTCGCCCTCGACATTACGCCACCAGCCGCTCACGAGGCCGTGGCGAACGCCGCCTTCGGCGCGGGACTGCATCTCATCGGGGAGAAGCCGCTCAGCGACACGTTCGAAGCCGCGAAGCGGATGCTCGCCGCGTCCGAGAACGCCGGGCTTACGCATGTCATCACGCAGAATTACCGCTTCGGGGCCGTCCCCCGTACGGCGCACAGACTGCTTCGCGAGAGAATCGTCGGCGAGATCAAGCACGTCGCAGTGGGGTTCTACCGGCCGTGGGCGCACGCTCCCGGTACGCACTACGTCACCATGCCGTACCCGCTAATCACAGACATGGGCATCCACCACTTCGACCTGCTCCGCTATGTACTGGACCTCGAGGCAGTAAGCGTCTACGCCGAGACGTGGAACCCGTCGTGGGGTTGGCACGCAGGCGATGCGGGCCACTGCGCCATCTTCGAATTCGAAGGCGACGTCAAGGTGATCCACCACTCCCTTGGCAGCAGCGTCGGGAAGACGACCACGTGGAATGGGGACTGGCGCGTTGAAGGCGAAGCCGGGTCCATGACGTGGGAGGACGACGAGATCTTCTGGACTGCCGTCGGTCCGGCCGAGAAGCAGGGACGTGAGCAGCTTGCTCTTGACGATGTCGCCAACGGTCAGGATGCCCTGTTGGCGGAGTTCGTGAACGCGATCGGGGAGGGCCGCGAGCCGGAGTGCAGCAGTCGTGACAACATCAAGTCACTCGCGATGGTCTTCGCCGCGGTGGAGAGCGCCAAGCAAGGCCGGCGAGTGCGCATCGACGAGCTTCTCGACGCTTGAAAGCCCGTACTCGGGCCGCACATAATACAGGAGGGATTCGCCGGCTCGGCTCCGGCGCGTCCGCGAGGGGGAACACGCGCCATGGACGCCGACAAGCTGCAGTTGCCAATCACCGAACTGAACGTCCGGCAGCCGCTGGTAGTTGGGCCCAACGCGCCTGCGCGCGAGGCCATCGACCGGCTGAAGGAGAAGGGGGCCGGCTGCGTTCTCGTCTTGGACGACGACGGCTACCTGTTGGGCATATTCACCGAACGCGATGTCCTACAGAAACTCGCTCCCCTCGGGAGCGCGGCCGCCGACAGGCCCGTATCCGACTTCATGACATCAAGGCCTACCGTACTCCACCAAGACGACAGCATCGTCTTCGCTCTGCATCAGATGCACCTGGGCGGGTACAGGCACATACCGCTCATGGACGACGACGAGAAGCCGCGGCACATCGTGTCAGTGCGGACTGTGGTGGACTACCTAGCAGCGCGGCTGACGGAGAGTGACCTTCGGCACGAAGCGTAGACGCGAGCACCGACGCAGAGCTGCAAAGGCGCATCCCGAACGAGGAGGTCGTCGACGATGGACCCGCTGAAAGAAGAACTGGCCCGGCTCGAGGAGGAGCTGGACCACGTCATGACCGAGTTGCCCGAGGTGGCGCTCCAGGTTCCCGTGGCCGAGCTTCACATGCGCAACGTGCACATAGAGATCTCGCCGGACGCGACGATTCGCGCCGCGATCGACCTCATGGTGGAGCACAATGTAGGGTGCCTGGCCGCCATCACGGACGGCAAGTTGGCAGGCATACTCTCGGAGCGGGACATCCTGCGGAAAGTCGCCCCGGATTTCGATGACACCGGCACGCGCACGGTTAGTGAAATCATGACCGCAGACCCGGGCGTTCTACCATCAGGCTCGACCGTCGCGGACGCCATTCGCGTGATGCACGAGGGCCACTACCGACATCTGCCGATCATCGACGAGGACCGCGTGGTAGAGGCCGTTGTGTCTGTGCGGAACATCCTAGAGTACGTGGTCGATCACTTCCCAAGTGAGGTGCTCAACCTGCCGCCGCATCCGGTGGACCGGAAGCCGATGGCGACCCCAGAAGGCGCGTAGGCGCGCGAAGTATCGAGGTGAGTCACACATAACCCAAAGGCGACCATCGTGACGATAACGACGCGCAAGCCGGTGGAGGAACTCACGGACGTTGTCATCCGGTTCGCGGATGACTCCGGCACCGGGATGCAGGTATCCGGCGATCAATTCGCCAGCGCTTCGGCGCTCTTCGGGAACGACCTGAGCACGCTGCCCGACTTCCCGGCGGAGATACGGGCCCCTGCCGGAACGCTCGCGGGGATCAGCAGCTTCCAGGTCCGCTTCAGCAGCGAAGACATCCACACGCCCGGCGATGACGTCGACGTGCTGGTCGCCATGAATCCGGCGGCGCTGAAGGTCAGCCTGCCTCTCGTACGGGCCAACGGGATCATCCTGGTCAACACGGCCGGGTTCAGCGCCAAGAACCTGCGCTTGGCCGATTACGACACGAACCCGCTCGACGACAACACCCTGGATCGCTACCAGGTCTTCAAGGTCGACCTCGTTGCGCTCACTAAGTCCGCGCTCGAGGAGTTCACCGACCTGAGCGCGCGCGAGGCCGAGCGCGCCAAGAACATGTTCGCGCTGGGCATGGTCTTCTGGCTGTTCCACCGCCCGCTCGAACCCACTATCGAGTGGATCAGCGCCTACTTCGACCGGCCAGGTCGAGAGAAGTTCATCGAGCCGAATATCGCCGCGCTCAAGTCGGGCTACGTGTACGCCGAGGCCACTGAGCTGTTCGCGACGTCGTACGAAGTGAAGCCGGCCCCACTGCGGCCGGGGACATACCGGAACATCAACGGGAACTCCGGCTTGGTGATGGGGCTCATCGCCGCCTCCAAGAAGTCGGGTCTGCCGCTCTTCTTCGCAGGGTACCCGATCACGCCAGCCAGCCAGATCCTGCACGAGCTGTCGCAGTACAGACACTGTCGGGTACGGACCGTGCAGTGCGAGGACGAGATAGCGGCCATGGGCGCGACCATCGGCGCCGCATACGGCGGGTCGCTGAGCGTCACGGCGTCGTCAGGTCCGGGCATCGCGCTCAAGCAGGAGGCGCTCAGCCTGGCGATCAGCATGGAATTGCCGTTGGTCGTCTGCAACGTGCAGCGCGGGGGCCCAAGCACGGGACTGCCAACGAAGACAGAGCAATCCGACCTGTTCCAGGCGATCTACGGCCGCCACGGTGAGAGCCCGATACCGGTGCTCGCCACCTCACGGCCCGGCGACTGCTTCGACGTCGCCTTCATGGCGGCGCGCATCGCGCTGAAGTACATGACGCCCGTGATCGTGCTGTCCGATGGCTACCTAGGGAACGGCACCGAGCCGTGGCGCATACCGAATGCCGACGACCTCGAGCCCATCCCGGTGAGCTTCCACACAGAGGTGGAAGGGTTCGAGGCATTCGGCCGCGACCCGGAGACGCTCGCCCGGCCCTGGGCCGTGCCCGGGACGCCGGGTCTCGAACATCGCGTCGGCGGGCTAGAAAAGGAAGACGGGTCCGGCAACGTGAGCTACGACCCGATCAACCACGAGGTGATGACGCACCACCGCGCCAACAAGGTCGCCCGCGTCACGACGGAAATCCCGCCCACGGAAGTGCATGGCCCGGACGAGGGCGATGTACTCATACTCGGCTGGGGTGGCACGTACGGTTCGATACGGGCCGCGACGGAGCGACTCATCGCCGACGGACACTCAGTCTCGCGCGCGCACATTCGCTGGCTGAGCCCGCTGCCGAGTGACCTCGGCGATATCATGAAGCGCTTCAAGAGGGTGCTCCTGCCCGAGCTAAACCTCGGTCAACTCAGCACGTTCCTCCGCGCCAAGTACCTGGTGGATGTGCAGAGCCTGAACAAGATGCAAGGCAAGCCATTCACGTCGGGCGAGATCGAGGACGCCGCGCGCGATCTGCTGTAGAGGCCCCAACCCGCCGGACGGTGTAACGAGCGGCTAGACGGAGGAAGTGACATGGCAATAGACGCGCCACCGGCGGCTGCGGAAGCAGTTCCGCCACTTACCCGCGCCGACTTCGAGTCGGACCAGATCGTGCGCTGGTGCCCTGGCTGTGGGGACTACGCGATACTCGCGCAGATGCAGCGGACGCTGCCGGAAATCGGCGTGGCGTCGCACAACGTCGTGTTCATCTCAGGGATCGGGTGCTCCAGCCGCTTCCCGTATTACATGGACACGTACGGCATCCACTCCGTGCATGGCCGCGCGCCCGCGCTTGCAACGGGACTTAAAGCCAGCCGGCCGGATCTTGACGTGTGGGTGGTGACGGGTGACGGCGACGCCCTGAGCATCGGTGGGAACCACCTGCTCCACATCTGTCGCCGCAACGTCGACGTGAATATCCTCCTCTTCAACAACCAGATATACGGCCTCACGAAGGGCCAGTACTCGCCGACGTCTCCGATAGGCACGAAGTCTTACTCCACGCCGACCGGGTCCATCGACGCGCCATTTAACCCCCTGCGCATCGCGATCGCCGCGAACGCGTCGTTCATCGCGCGGGCGATTGATCGCGATCTCAAGCATCTGAGCCAGATGATCAAACGGGCGCACGCGCACCGCGGTACGGCGCTGCTCGAGATCTATCAGGACTGCATCGTCTACAACAAGGGCGCGTTCGCCGAGATGTCGGACAAGGCGAGCAAGGAAGACGCTGTTATCTACTTGGAGCATGGAGAGCCGCTGATCTTTGGCAAGGCCCGCGACAAGGGCATACGGCTCGACGGCCTCCAGCCGCAGGTCGTGTCGCTCACCGATGGCTCCTACGGCACGGCCGACCTGCTCGTGCACGACGAGGACGATGAGCACGGGACGCTCGCTGACATCATCGCGTCCTTCCAGGAGCGCGACGACTTCCCGAGGCCCATGGGAGTCGTGAGGGACGTAGAGCGGCCATGCTACGAGGAGGTACTCGCGCAGCGAGTAGAGGACGCCGTCGAGGAACGTGGCGAGCCGTCCCTGCAGGAGTTGTTCGAGACTGGGGACACGTGGGAAGTGCCGGAAGACCCGGCCGCCTAACCGTACAGCGGAACACGCGAGCGAGAAACGGGCGGCCTGCGGGCCGCCCGTTGTCGTTAGACGGCTCTAGAACATCCTGAGCGCGAGCGCGACGACCACCGAGACAGTCACCATGCTCAGCACCGTCGACAGGACTACGGCCTGCGACGCGAACTCCGCCTCGGCGTCGAACTCGATGCTGAGGATCGCGCTGTTCACGGCCGTCGGAACAGACGAGGAGATTAAAAGGACCTGGGCGAGTAGTCCCCGCATGCCGGTGAGATGGATCAGCAGCAACCCGAGCGCGGGCCCAACACACAGTCGCAGCACTGACGCGCCGAACAGCGGGAGTAGCCGCCCAATCTGCGTCACGTTCGCTAGCTGAGCCCCCAGGGTGGCGAGCCCGATAGGCGCGAGCGAACTCGCCATGCGTGCCAGCGGGACGTCGACGAACGTAGGTAGCGGAACGTCGAATAGACGGAACGCTAGAGCCCCCACCACGGCGGGGAGGATCGGGTAGCCGGCGACCTTGCGCAGGGAGTCGCGTACCGACCTGGCGCCGGTCGAGATGAAGAACGCGCCGATCGTGAAGCTTAGGACGTTCTGGCTCGTGAGAACCAAGGCCTGCAGATCGACGGCCGGGCTGTCCTCGCCGAAGACCAACTCGATCACCGTCAGCCCGTAGTTGCCGCTGTTGTAGAAGATAGTCGCCACCACGAACGCCACGGCGAGCGAGCGGGGCAGCTTGCGCCACCGAGCCAGAAGGAATGCGATCAGCCCGACGCCGGCCATCACCGCCCAGGTGAACGCAACGACGCTCCCGGCCTCGCGCAGACCCAGCCGGAAGTGGTAGAGGTGGCTGAAGATGAAGCACGGGACGAGCAGATAGACGTTCACGCGCGAGAGCGTGCGCAGGTCGAGTCCGACCGCCTTCTGGACGAGGTACCCCGCGGCGATCATCAGCATCAGCGGTAGGATAACGCGGACGACGATGGCCGTGTTCTCCTACGCGAAAGGCGCTGTGGGGCCGTCCTACGCGGTCATGAAGGCTGGCGAGATGAGGTGCGCGGCCTCGCGGTACCAATCGGCCGTGACTCGGAGGCCTTCTGCCAGCGGCACCCGAGGCTCGTAGCCCAGCAGGTCGCGCGCCTTCGACACGTTGGGAGCGCGGAGGTGCACGTCGGAGTGCTTGATCGGCGTGAAGGCGATTCCCGATCGCGAGTTACATGTCTCCACGATGTCGGACGCGAGTTGGTACATCGTCACCGTGTTGCGCGGGGCGCCGATATTGAACGTCTCGCCAACCGCTTCATCACGCGTGAGGGACCGCAGCACGCCGTCAACGAAGTCGTCGATGTAGCACCAGGCGCGGATCGCGGCGCCCTCGTTGTGGACCGTGAGCGGCTCTGCATTCAGAGCCTGGAATATGAAGCGCAGAATGGCGTGGTCGCCGATGCGGCCGGGCCCGAACACGTTGAAAGGCCGGAGGATGACCGTCGGCAGCCCGCGCTCTCGGTGGCACGACTGAACGAGGTGTTCGCCGGCAACCTTGCTCGCCGCGTAACACCAGCGCGGGTCCTCGCTCGGCCCGACAGGCGTCGGGGCAGTCTCGACGGCGTCGTACGCGTGAGATCCGTACACCTCACTCGTGGACAAGTAGACGAACCGCTCGACGTCCTTCGGCTCGATTGCGTCGAGTACTTGCTGCGTGCCGCGGATGTTCACCTCCAGCGTCCGCGAGGTGTTCATCAGTACCTGCTGGACACCGACTACCGCGGCAAGGTGGATGACGATTGCGGCGCCACTGCAGACGCGCTTGAGCGCATCGCCGTCAAGGATGTCGGCCTCTACGCGTTGGACGTTCGGGTGGCCGTCGAGGGAGGCGTACGCGTAGGCGTTGCGGGTGAATTCGAGGTCGCAGAGAACAACATCGTTGGTGTCGGCTAGCCGCTTGGCGAGCGAAACCCCGATGAAGCCGCCGCCGCCCGTGATGACGATCCGACGCCCCTGCATCATTGCCAAGAACCCCCGCGCGCGTGGGTCAACTGCTCGCCGGCCGACGCGGCTTCGAGCAGCCAGAGAGGGCGTTGCAGGCTTCGCCTGGACGTCCGCCCTGTTATGTCCTGCCGCCTGCGCGCTGTGTGCTGCGGGAGGCGGCCATATGGTAGCCGACGAATGCGCGAGAGCCCGATCCGAGCCGCTGCATAGCGAGCGCGACTCTAGCACTCGGGGCGCGGGGATGTCAAATACGGACTGGGTCGGCGGGCGCATCGGCCATCGCGCCGCGGTGGGCGACCCGCCGCCACTCGACGCGGGTAGCGGGCCGTCGCCGGTAACGCCGGGGCACGAGTGAGCACGCCGAAGGGCGCCCCGATGGCCGCCCTTCAGCTTGCGTTGCACTGTACACGATTTCAGTCGGCGAGGGCCGTCTCGGTATCCTCGGGGATCGGCGCTTCGAGGAGCTTCTCTAGGCGCGAGATGTACTCCTCGTGATCCGCCTTGCTGACGGCCGGGGATCCCTCGACGAAGAAGGCGATGTGACCAGTGCGATCCACCACGATCTTCGTGGGGATGCCCTGAATCCCGCGGCCGATCGCGCGGCCGAGGACCTGCATCATCTCGCGATTCCCCATGAACACAGGGTAGTTTAGCTCCCGCTTCTCCACGAACTCCTTCACATCGTCGGCGGTCTCGATGGCGTCGACTGACAGGCCGACGTACGTGAACTGCTCTTCCTTGTGCTCTTCCTGAAACTTGGTAAGGCCGGGAAGCTCCTTCACGCACGGGAGGCACCACGTGGCCCAGATGTCGATGACGACGACATGGCCCTTCAGCTCGGCCAGCGACACCGCTTCGCCCGTTAGAACGTCGGCCCCTTCGATATTCGGGACCTCGACCTTACCCTCGGGCGTTTCGAAGTCCAGCTTCAAGCCCGCCCAGGAAGGCGCGGCTATCACGACAGCCAACAGCGACGCGACGACGGGCCCGCGGGCCCGCCAACGATCCATCTTACTGCTCATCTGCGTCCCCATACTCGTCCCCATACGGTATGACTTCTCGCCTGTAAAGGGTAGCACCGCTTGTCTATACCGGGTCGTCTTGGTGTAAGTCAACGCGCGACCGGCGCGAGGGTTCGCCCGCCGCCGTGACGATCGCGTCGGCACCCGCAACCCCGTTGACTTGGGAGCGGGTACACTGCTGTACTGGATGTCGAGGTTGGCACGCACCATGGGGGACGTCATGCGCAATGTCGGCGACGCACCGGAGCTAGGCAAACCGGACTTGCTGTGGTTCAACGTCGAGGAGCCGCTCACGCTAGAGGCGTTGCGTGGCCGGCTCGTGATTCTCGACTTCTGGACATTTTGCTGCATCAACTGCATCCACATCATCCCGGCGTTGCGGGCCGCGGAGGAGCGCTACCCGGACGACCTGGCGGTGATTGGCGTGCACTCGCCAAAGTTCGACGCGGAGAAGGACCCAGAGAACGTCGCGCAGGCGATCGCGCGGTACGAGATCGTCCATCCTGTTGTGCACGACCCTGAGTTCACGATCTGGAAGAGCTACGGCGTGCGCGCGTGGCCGACGCTCGTGTTCATCTCGCCCGATGGGCAGATCATCGGCCACCACTCCGGCGAAGTGACCGCGGAGACTCTGATCGACGCGGTGCCGCGGCTGCTCGACGAGACGCGCTCGGACACGACTCCAGAGCCACGCCCGCTGAACCTGTCGACGACGCCAACGCCTGAACGCCGTCTGACGTTCCCCGGCAAGATGAAGGCGTTGGCGGAGCCCATAGGCTCCGCTGTGTACGCGCTGACCGATAGTGGCGGCCATCAGATCGTCCTCCTGGATCGCGACGGCGCCGAGACGCGTCGATACGGGTCGGGCGAGCCCGGCTTCGACGATGGACCCGCAGAGACCGCGACTTTCCGGTATCCGCAAGGCCTGACTTGCTCCGACGACGCCATCTACGTCGCCGACACGAACAACCACGCTATCCGGCGCATCGACATCCGCTCCGGCAACGTCACTACGTTGGCGGGGAACGGCACGCGCGGGCCCATCCTCGGCGAACGGGACATAGACGCGTGGAAGGCGGTGCTCGCGTCGGTGTGGGATCTCGAAGTCGACGGCGACAGGCTGTACTTCGCGAACGCAGGGACGCACCAGTTGGGCGAGCTCGACCTCGCGAAGAACGACGTGCGGCTCCTCGCCGGGTCGGGCGCGGAGGGGCTCAAGGACGGCGCAGCCTTCGGCGCCGCGCTCGCGCAGCCCAGCGGGCTCGCGCTCAGCGCGAACCGAAAGCTGCTTTACTTCGCGGACAGCGAGACGTCATCGATCCGCCAGGTGTCCCTCGGCCGCAAGCCGGAGGTGACGACACTTATCGGCACCGGCCTGTTCGACTTCGGCCACGTGAACGGTTCGTGGGACCAGGCGCAACTCCAGCACCCTCTGGGAGTGTCCCTGTCCAACGGGACGCTCTATGTTGCCGACAGCTACAACGCCGCGCTGCGTGTCATCGACCTGGACAACAAGGTGATCTCCGACCTCGACGACGGCAGCTTCATCTGCCTCGACCCCATCTGCTACCTGTCCGCGGAGCCCGCTGGGGTCCTCGCGCACCAGGATCGCCTCTTCCTCGTCGACACGAACAACCATCGCGTCGTCGAATACCGCCCCCAGGAGCAGGTGTACGAGACATGGGCCCAGTGACGATGTTGGGCCTCCCGTCTCGCGCTCCGGGCGCGGTGGCATGAAGGAGCATCGCGGCGAGGCGCGGTTTGCGCGCGCCATCCCGATCGCGCTGTCCTGGATCGCCGTGCAGAGCGCCATCGGCGGGTACATGCACGGGGCCAGCATCGGCCAGCTCATCGCCAACCACCTGCCGCTGGGCAGCGTGTTCTTCCTCCTGACGCTCGTGTTCCTCGTCAACCCCCTGCTGGTGCGGCTGTCCCCGCGCCTTCGACTCACCACCACTGAACTGACGGTGGTCTGGGCGATGGTATGCGCCGCGTCCGCGGTGCCCGGCTATGGGCTCATGGAGTTCCTGTTTCCGTACCTCGCCGCCCCACTGTATTTTGTCACGGCCGAGAACCAGTGGGCGGAGGTCCTGTTCCCGAACCTGCGCGAGTGGCTCTACGTCAACGACCCGCGCGCGGTGCGCGGGTTCTTCGAGGGCATCGACGCTGGCACGCCTTTGCCGTGGGCGGCGTGGACGCGGCCGGCGGCGTTCGCGATCGCGTTCTGGCTCGCCCTGTTCCTCGGCGTGGGGTGCTGGGCGGTTCTGCTGCGGCGGCAGTGGATCGACCGCGAACGGTACGCGTTCCCGCTCGTGCAGGTCGCGCAACGGCTGACGCACTCAGCCCCCGCGGGCCGCGCCCTCAACGACACGTTCCGCGATCGACTGTTCTGGGTGGCGTTTGGCGCGATGCTGCTCGTGCACACGCTACGAGGCGTACATCGACTGTACCCGGCGGTGCCTGATTTCCCAGTCGAGTTCTCGATCGCACGGTTCTTCCCGCACCGCCCGTGGAACATGCTCGCGACGGCGTGGCCCTTGTGGCCCCATCTGTACTTCTCGGTGGTCGGCGTGACCTACTTTCTCCACCTAGATGTCGCGATGAGTCTGTGGTTCTTCTTCGCCCTGTACAAGCTCCAGCAGGTGTTCTTCAGCGCGTTCTCGATCACCGCGGTGAACACGCAGCACCAGGTGATGGGCGCGGTCGTCATGCTCGCGTTGGCGTCGCTATGGCAGGCGCGTCGACACCTCGCGAGCGTTCTACGCACAGTTGGGCCGGGCTCGACCGGGGGAACAGCCGACGGCGCCGAGCCCATGTCGTACCGGGTCGCCGTCGCGGGCATCGTGGTCTCGCTCATGGCGATGACATTCCTGTGCGTGCTCAGCGGGATGTCGCTGTGGTTCACTGGGCCGTTCCTACTGCTGCTGTGGACGTTGGCGACCGTGACTGCGTGGTACGTCTCGAACGCGGGTCTGCTGCTCGTGAATGTGGGGTTCAGCCCGTACCAGTTCTTCACGACCCTCTTCGGGACACGGTTTGTGGGCCCGCGCAACCTCGTGCTGATGGGGTTCTCCCGCTCGTCCATCCCGCATTGGACCGCGGAATCGCTCATGCCCTACGTGATGCAGAACTTCCGGCTGGCGGACATGCACGGGCTGCCGGCGCGACGCCTGCGGCTCCCGCTGTGGATGGGCGTCAGCGTGCTCGTCGCGATCGCCGTGGCGTTCGTGTCATCCATGCACTGGATCTACGGGAGGGGCGCGCTGAACCTAGAGCCGTGGGTGTACGCGGGCGTCGGTCGGAACGGCATTGCGGCGGCAGTGCGGCGTATCCTGAATCCCGCGCCGCCGAACGTCCCTGGCATCCTCAGCGCCGGCCTCGGGGCCGGGGTGATGGGCTTCTTGGTGGTCATGCGCCAACGCTTCTTGTGGTGGCCGCTGCATCCGTTGGGGTACGCGCTCGGCGTCACGTGGGCGCCGTTCCATCTGTGGTTCTCGACCCTTGTGGGGTGGGCGCTGAAGGCGCTGATCCTTGCGGTGGGCGGGTTCGGTATGTATCGCCGGTGGCGGCCACTGTTCACCGGGTTCGTGCTCGGCGAGTACTTCATGACCGCCGTGTGGAGTCTGATCGGGTTGAAGACGCGCATCGCGTACTGGGGTCTGCCACACTGAGGCGGAGCCGACGACGCGCGCGTGGGCCGACGGTTGCGGCGGAGTCGCAAGCCGCAGACGCAATGGCAGACGAGGAGAAGGCATGTCGAACAAACGCGACGCCGTCCTGGGCGTTCTCGACGCGACGGCGCGCCCAACATACGTCCCCGCAGGTTTCTTCATCCACTTCGACAAGTCGTGTCATCGGGGCCAGGCGGCGATCGACAAGCACCTGGAGTTCTTCCACCACACGGATATGGACTTCGTCAAGATCCAATACGAGAACACGTTCCCACGGCGTGACGACATCCAAACGCCGACCGACTGGGCCAAGATGCCGGTGTACGGCATGGATTTCCACGAGGATCAGCTCGGGATCATCGCCGGCCTGGTGGAGGCGACGGGCAAAGAGGCGCTGGTACTCGCGACGATCTACACGCCTTTCATGTGCGCCGGACACACCGTCGGCGGCCCGGAGCTAGACGAGCATATCAGGGAGAACCCGGAAGCAGTCAACAGGGGCATGGACGCCATCACAGACAGCCTCATTGGCTTTGTGAAGGCGAGCATCGCGGCGGGCGTGGACGGCTTCATGGCGCCGACCCAGGGCCGCGAAAGCCATCGCGCTACCGACGCCACTCTGTTCGACACATGCATCCGGCCCTACGATCTGGCGCTCATGGAGGAGATGCGGGACTGCGAGTTCAACATCCTGCATATCTGCGATTTCCACGGCGGCTACGACGACCTGAGTCCCTTCGTGGACTACCCCGGCGATGTTGTGAACTGCAGCCCAGAGGTCCACGGGGGAGCCCTCAACGCGACGGAAGTGTCCGAGCTCTTCTCACGGCCGTACATGGGGGGCGTCGACCGCAAGGGCGTCATCGCCACCGGCACGGAATCCGAGATCGAGCGGATGGTCGAGACGCTGGTCGCGCAGGCGCCGCCTCGTTTCATCCTCGGCGCCGACTGCACGCTGCCGGGGGACATCGACTGGACCAACATCAGGAAGGCGATCGACGTGGCGCATGGAGTGAAGGGGTAGCCCACGCCGCTGCGGCCCACAGGCCGGCCGCGGCGCCACAGAGGCTAGCACAGGACGAACGGCAACACCCAGTTGGGACGGCCGGGCAGTCGTGTGCCCTCGTCAACAGCCGCGAGGTACGGCTGTAGGGCTCCCTCGCGTAGCTCACACGCCATGGCAGCGTCGGAACGGTCGGCACGAGCCACACCCCAAGCCTCGTCCAGAACGTGCCGTGCGAACCACCCGTTAGGGTGCAGACCCAACTCGCTCGGCCTCACTGTGGCGAGCACTACGCGAGCGAGGACCGGGTCGTCCGCGAGAAGCATCTCGAGCTTCCCCTCGGTGGCGCCAAGGGTGTACGCGGCTCGACGCCCGTCCGATGTCCGCCAGACCAGCGCCTCGACTCCAGGCATGGTCCACTCGCCCATCGAGGCTCCCCGGACACACGCGAAGTCGACGTCCGACCACTCGGCCGCGTGTCGATCCACGAGCCATTCGATGTCGGCCGGCTGCACCGGCCACGGCTCTAGCTCCCTCGTCGGAGCGGGCAGGCTTGCGGTGTCGATGGTGATCTTCCCGAACCCGTAGCACGCCTTGTACCCGAACTGCGGGTAGTAGGACGGGATACCTGCCAGGAAGGCAACCTCGAAGCCGTCGTGTCGGCCCAGGTCGTGGCCGAACCTGAGCATGGCGCCGCCAACGCCGCGCCTTCGCTGTTCCGGTAGCACGACAACAGGACCGACCAACAGCGCGCGGACGGTCTCGCGCATCAGGCGAATGTCCACGGGCGTGAACAGGACGTGACCGATCACGTCGTCCCCGCCCCAAGCGACGACCGAGTAGCGGCGATCGAAGCCGGGACAGTACTCCCGGATGTTGCGGACGAGGTGCGCCTCGCTCATCCTCCGGAAGCCCCGACAGTTCACGATGTCGAGGGCGTCCTCGTCTTCGGGCCGTTCGCTGAGCACGCGGTACGAGCCTTCGGCCATGTGTGCGCTCCTCGGCTGGCGGACGAACGGGATCTTGCGCTCGTGGCGCCGGCGTTCGCCTGGGCCTGGCGCCCGGTACTATACGCGCACGGATGCACCGCCGTGGCGGGCCAGAAAGCCTCTGTCCGTTTGCGCCGCCTGGCGGTGGATGGGCCAGGAGAGATGGCGGCGACCTCCGCATCCGCGAGTAAGGCTCACGCGTAGCTACATGCCCGGTCGCACCGCCACGGACGCGGTCTCCCCGGCTTCGAGTAGGAGCTCGAACGTCGCTACGTCGACGCCCAGCGCCTCGTCGAACCGTGTCCGCGCGTCCACCGGCGTGCCGTCGAGCAGGACGACATCGCCGTCAGCGACGATCGCGCTGAATACGCACGTCAAAGGCTCCGGCCCTGACGTGTGCTCAATGTCCGTGCGCTGCTCGCCGCCTTCGTGTCTGAACGCCAGCCCGAGGACATGATCACCAACACGCACGTTCCCTAGCGAATACGACGGCAGGGACGACGGGGCGCGCGGAGCCAACTCCACGCGATGGCGTGCCGCGTCGGGTCGTATCCCGGCCAAACCCTCGACCACGGCCCCGAGGAACGGCGCGACGGACCAGAGCTGAAGGATGTCGCTTCCGCCCGGCGGGATGACTTCGACGAAGCCGCCCAACATGCGCTCCTCCATCGGCGCGCGGGACGCCTGGCGCACCAGGCTCCACCCGAGGTCCGGCCTGCCGTACTGGAACGCCGTCTGTGCGAACAGATTCGTCGTGACGACGCCAGAGCCCTGGCCGCTTATGTCGCCGTGGCGCGTGTGGACGCCGCCCCACTGGTTGATCCAGCCGCGCTCGATTGCATCCAGAGCGGATTGAGCGCGCGGCGGCTCACTGGTTCCGGCCAGGAGGGGGAAGACCACGGACCAGTAGTCGGTCATGCGGCGCTCCCCACCGGGAACGCGGGAGTCTGCCCAGACGCCCTCCTCGGGCATCCACCAATCGCCGTCGAAGCGCGCGCGAGCGTCTGTGGCGAAGGCGGCGTACTCCTCGGCGTGCGCTGCTTCTCCAACCTCAGACGCCATCGCGGAGGCGGCCGAGTACGCGGCGGCAAGATACGTCGCGGCGTCCAACTTCTGCGGTCCCATGCCGTGCGACTCGATTAGCGCTGGGCCCTGGATGTAGCCGTCCTCGTCGCGACGTTGTCGGCAGTAGTCGATCACCTGGCGGCACACGGGATAGACGTCGCGCAGGAACTCGCGGTCGCCGGTCCAGAGGTAGTACTGATGGCAGGCGACGACGAACTGCGGAGGCTCCTGGGCGTTGCCATCGCCGACGTGCCGGTTGCTCGTGGCCACTTCGTGCGGGGAGCGACCGTTCTGCTTGAGGGCGTTGTCGGCCAGGCACTCCAGCGTGCCACGCGCGACGTCGGCGAAGCCGCCCGCAGTCGCGCCAGGAATCGACAGCGTGTTGTCGCACCCGAACAGCTGCGTGTAATACGGGATGCCCGCGTAGAAGTACGGCGCGGGCATGTGCGGACGCAGGTCGGCGGTGAGCATGTGCAGGTTGAGCTTGGCGAGCTGGAATGCCTCGTTGACCCTCCGATCCGGCGAGTCGAACGTGACCCCGCCGAAGGCTGCCTCCTCGTAGGACGCTGCCTTCTCCGCGAGCAATGCGCCGCGACGCGCCATGGCATCCTCGAACTGCTCGCGTTCGCTGGTCCCCTCCTCTGGGCCCCCGACGACGATAGCGAACGGTAGCGTCGCTTCGCCGTTCGCCGGGAGCGTGAACGCGTACGTCAGCGTGACGACGTTGTCGTCGACGCCATGCTCCTCTGGCCGGCGGTCGGCGCCTAGCACGACGCGTCCAAGGGGGTTTGTCGCGTCAGCCGCCAGGACAACCCCGTCCTCGACGCGTATCTCGTCCAGGTCATTCGCCAGGCCGGAGCGCCACGCCGGGCGCAGGTTGACTCGCGCCGTGAACCGCACGCGGAGCGCCTGCTCCTCGTCCGTCTTGTTACGCAGCGTCAACGCGGTGTAGAGCGTGGGCTCGTCCTCGGCGGCGAAGTCCTCGCGCGTCGCGGACAGACCGCGCTGTTCGTAGTGGAACTGCGCCGCGTAGAACGTGTGCGAGAAGTGGCGGGAGTTCGTGAGTTCCCAGTCTGGCCGGCTGTCCTGCAACACGTCGAATTGGAAGCCATCCAACGCCTTCATAGGGTGCGCCCAGACGCCTCCCTGATCGCCCAGCAGACGCGCCATCGGCGGGAAGCGCCCGTCCATCGTGCCGAGTTCGTATATCTTGCGGCCGGGGAGGAAGAACATCGTCCGCATGTCGGACATATCGCGGCTCAGTCGGATGTCCCCGAGCGCAGCGTCCTGCCGCCCCTCGATAGTCTGAGGCTGGGGCTTGAGTCCCTCCAAGAAGTCGACCCCCTCGAACTGGAAGCGTCTCCGCCACCGGCCGACGACCGCATCACGATGCCTCTGTGAGCCGGACGGGTCGTACGTGTCGGGGTTACCGATCATCGCGATGATGCGATCGCTGATGCCCGGCGCCTCGTGCAGCGGCATGTCGCTGCCGCGCCGCCATGCCTCGGGCTCGCTCTCTAGTGCATCCAGCAGGACCTCGAAGCCGTCAGGGCTCCCCATGTCGGCGAGCCGTTCGGCGATTCCGAGCTGTTGACGCGGCTCGGCCTCGTCGAGCGATTCCCGCAGGATGGGGAGGACTACATCGCCGTAGTCGGCGGGCAGCAGCAGCGCGGCGCGCAGGCGAGTGTCCGGGTTGTCGAGCTGCGACACGAGTATGCGCGCGCCGGCGTCCGAGCCCAGGGAGGCAAGCACCTCGGCAGCGGCAAGCTGAATCCCGGTGCGACGGTCGCTCAGGAGCGGCTCTAGGAGGGGGATCGCGCTCTGGTTGTTGATGTTCGTGAGCGTGATGACGATGTCCGGCGCCGTGTATTCCGCGCCCGCCAGATCGGCGACCAGAGCGTCGATGGACCTCTCGACGTCGTGGCGTGTCAGATAGATCGCGTAGATCAGCCGGACGCCAGGGTGCGGGTCCCGTGCGATCTCCCGCTCCAGGACCGAAGCTGCCTTCGAGTACCCAATCATGCTCAGACAGTGGGCCGCCCGCAAACGGGCCCAATGCGCAGGGGTCAGGGCCCTGTCTGCAAACGCGGCCGGCTCCGGCGCCAGGACTTCCAGCAGGTAGGGGATCGCGGGCGCCCCCATCTCGATGAGCGTGGCGGCGGCTGCGTTGTTGTCGCCTGGAACGCCCTCGCCCAAGCGCGCGATCCAGTGTGCGGCAGAGCGTTCGTCGGCGCTGCCTTCGGCCTGCGCCACCCCAGCGTTTACGAGACATCCGAGCGCGCACGCGAGTAGCATCGGTGCGGTCGTGGCGTGCATGTGGCGTCGGTCCTTCGACTGTTCAGGCGTCTCAGCGTCACTCGGCGCGTACCGGAGGACTGTAGCATGCCGTTAGGAAGGCAGATGTTACGCATGCGTTAGCAGGGATGTAAGCGGCGATTGCGGTTAGGATGCCCGCCGGGAGGCCGCCACCGTGGCGCTACGGCCGTTGCGGTCGGCCGACCCCGAGCCATTGTACGGTCGCCGCGCGGCAGTCGCGAATGCCTGAGGAGTAGAGTGAAGACGGACAACGACATCGCCAAGGCTGGCATCGTCGCGCTGGTGCAGGAAGCCTACGGACTGCCCCTCACGCGCCTCGAGTTCAAGCCGAAGGGCGAGGCGGGCTACTGCTACGTCGGGTGGGCGGACGGCGATCGTCGGTGGTTCGTCAAGCTGTTCCAGGCACATAGGAACGAGGGGTTCGCGTTCTCGCTCCGCGTGAGCCGCGATCTGCACGATGCCGGATACGAGCATGCCCTCCCGCCCATGGTCACCACGGAAGGGGAGGCGTTCGCGACGTACGAGGGGCACGCCGTGGCCGTCTTCCCGTTCATCGAAGGCGTCAGCCTGTACGAGGACGAGACGCGGCCATACGGCGAGGAGGTCTCCGACGAGGAACTCGCCGGTCTCGGGACGCTCGTCGCGGGACTACACGCGGCCACGCCTCGCCTCTCCCTCGACGGCGCCCCGCGCGAGGCGTTCGACTTCACGTACGACGGTGTCTTCCGTCGGTTCCTCGCCGGGAGCGCCGAGTTCCGGCCGGTCAACGACTTCCAGCGCGAGCTGCTATCGCTGTGGGACGGAGACCGGGAGAACGTGGCGGCCGCGTACCGGCAGTTCCAGGCTATGCAACGGCGGTGCCGGGCCGCGGGGCGCCCTTTCGTCTTGACGCACGGCGACTGCCACCTGGCCAACGTCATGCGGGACACAGAGGGGCGGTACCACTTAGTCGACTGGAGCGATGCGCTGCTCGCTCCGCCTGAGCGCGACCTCACCCACTACACGGACGGTGGTGACCGGTTCGCCGGCTTTCTGGACGTCTATCTCGGAGCCTTTGACCCAGGCGTCTTGGACCCAGACGTGTTCGCCTTCTATATCTACCAGTGGTGCGTGCACGAGATCGGTAGCTACACGAATCGCGTTATGTACCGGAATCCCGGCAAGGCGAACGACGAGCAGAACGAGAGCGACCTGGCGGAGTTCAGGAAGTACGTGCCGGTGCGTGAGAGCGAGTCGCTTCGGCCCGGCGTGATGGCCGTAGCGGAAGTGTTGAGGCAAGCAGGGGTCTCCTCGCGCGCGGTTTAAGAGACCGCCGCGGCGCCTGCGGCTGGAGACGGGCCGGGTTCGTTGCCGACTGGTCGGGGTGGAGGGCGACGCAGCATGGCGCGTCACGCGTGGATAGCGGGCACATTGAGCGTCGCGAAGCACGTCGCGGTGTGGGCGCTCGCGCTCGGGCTGCATACGGCGCTCACGTCCGATGCGAGCATCCCGTTCGCGGTCGTGAACGGCGGCCTGATAGGCCTCATGGTTGGGATCGCCGAGCGCGCGTTCCTAGACGGTGCGCTCCGGCGGCGCCGGCGCCGGCCGTTCATGGCCGTCATTGCGCAGCGGGCAGCCGTCTACACCACCTGCTGGGTGACGAGCGCGGTCGTCATAGTGGGCACTGTCCTCGCCACCTCGGAGTGGTCCCTGGCCAACCTATCTGGCGATGATCCACGACAGGAGGACTTCTGGGCGTACTACAACAGCTTCCGGCCGACGAACATCAGCCTACAGGGCGCCCTCGGCGTCGCCTTCCTCCTGAGCTTCGCGCGGCAGGTCAACGCGCTCCTCGGGAAGGGCGTGCTGCTGAAGTACGTGCTGGGGAAGTACCACCGACCGCGGACGGAAGAGCGCGTCTTCATGTTCCTCGACCTGAACTCCGCGACAACGATCGCCGAGCAGCTCGGGCCGGAGCGATACAGCGAGTTCCTGTGCGACTTCTTCTTCGACATCGGCGATGAGGTGGCCCGGGCGAGCGGCGAGATTGTGCAGTACGTAGGCGACGAGGTGGTCATCACCTGGACGATGGCGGGCGCCGTCAGGCGGAGCAACTGTGTCGCGTTCTTCTATGCGGTCGCGGGCCGCATACAGAAGTCGAAGCCGGCGTACATGGCCAAGTTCGGCGTTTGCCCGGACTTCAAGGCCGGGGTGCACTCGGGCCAGATAGTAGTGGCTGAGGTGGGCAAGGAACGACGCGAGATCGCGTACCATGGCGACACGATGAACACGGCCGCCAGGATTCGTTCAGCGTGCCACGACGTCGGGGCGAACCTGCTCGTCTCCGACGCTCTCCTGGCGCGCCTCGACCTTCCCGCAGACATCCACGCGCAGGCTGTTGGGCCACTGCGGCTGTCGGGCCGGGACGAACCGGTCGATGTTCACAGCGTCAGCATCGGTCCCGCCGACTAGCGCGACGGGCGTGTCAATGGCGGCTCACGGACGGCCAGCCTGAGAGCTACCCGCCGCGGGCGAGGGCTCCACCGTCGATTCGCATCGCCTCTGCGTTGATGAACGACGCGGCATCCGAACTGAGCCAGACCACGGCCTCTGCTACCTCGTGGGGCGCGCCGATCCGCTCCAGCGGATTGATCGACGCCACCGCATCTCGCTCTCTGATGCCCTCGATCATCCCGTGCGTCATGTCTGTTTCGACCAAGCCCACGCAGATCGAGTTGACGCGGATGCCTTTCCGACCGTATTCCATCGCCGCGCACTTCGTCAGGCCGACGACGCCGTGCTTGCTGGCGGTGTACGGCGCGGAACCCGCGCTGCCCGCGAGGCCAAGCATGGACGCGTTGTTCACGATTGTGCCGAAGCCCTGCTCGAGCATCGGCGGCAACTCGTGCTTCATGCTCAGCCAGACGCCCTTTAGGTTGATGTCGATGACGCGGTCCCATGTCTCCTCGGTCATCTCGTGGATCGACCCGCCGGCGGCTACGCCCGCGTTGTTGAACGCATGGTCCAGGCGTCCGTAGCGGTCGATCACGGAGCCTACGAGCGCCTCGACCTCGCTGCCGTTTCTCACGTCGACCTGGAAGAACGCGGCGTCGCCGCCGTTGTCGCGGATCTCCGCAACCGTCTGTTCGCCCTCGGTTTCGCGTCTAGCGGCGATGGCTACCTTCGCTCCCTTGGCAGCGAAGAGCAGGGCCGTTGCCTTCCCAATACCGGCGTTCCCGCCGGTCACCAGCGCAACACGTCCATCGAATTGGCCTGCCATGTATCCTCCCGAGGGTAACGCCGGCTCCCGCCGCCCGCCCATGCGACGTACCGTATTGGGCGCCGGATGGCCGGTCAAGTCACGGGCGTTGCGGCGCGCCGTGCATCGAACCCGCAGGCGGCTCTACAATGCGGCCGCGGCCGACGCGCGCATGTGGGCGCGCCGCCGTCCGCGCCAATCGACGGCGGTGCTGCGCGTCCGCGTGCCGTGCGTCCGGGTACCGTCAGGCCGCAGGTGGGGGATCCATGGATCGGTATCGCGTGCTGTTGGTCGCCGCGTATGTCGCCGCTCTCGGCATCCGAGGACATCTAGCGTCGTCTGCCCACGCGCAGGCGGCCGACGGGAAGCCGGCGGGGAGGCACATGATGCACCGCAAGGTCGTTGGCGACAGCGGCGCGCCGCGCTTCGACGGTGATCTGTCCGAGGCCCAGACCCGGGAGGCGACGTCGCCCTCGGAGAGCGCAACCGCGGGACGGGCGAAGTCCGCTCCGGCCCAGGCAGCCAAACGCCACGCCACCACGCCGCAGCAGGACGACACTCGAAGTGGCAGGGGCGGCGGCCTGCCCGAGCGGTACGCGTCCATCGTCGAACGGAACCTGTTCCGCAAGCTCGGATGGAGCGGCGAGGCCAAGCGTGAGCCCTTCCAGTTGGTAGGTGTGATGGTTGCTGGCGCGACCGGCAAGGCCCTCATCGGGCGCAACGGGTCGACGGTCTACGTCGGGGTGGGCGACGAAGTCGGGGACGGCTATACGGTTACACGCATCCAACGAGGCGCGGTCGAGCTAAGCGGAGACGAGGGGCGGAACCTGAACTTGACGCTCGACACCGGGGTCGTGGGCGTCACGGGCGGCGGAGCGCACAACGCAGCGCGACGCAGCCCTCAGCAGTTGCAAAAGAAGAAGGACAGCCGATGGCGGCCGCCGAAGGGCACGCCGGGCGAGAAGCAGTTCGAGATGATACTGGAGCGAGAAGGGCTGACCTGGGAGGACATCAAGCGCAACCCGCAGTTGGCGGGCGAGGTCAAGGAGTCCTACAGCTACGTATGGGAGGACGGCAAGTGACAGGCCGCGGGCCGTCGCGCCACCGCCAGTGAAACCCAGACGCTGGGACGCAACGCACATGCACAACGACTCGACTCCCTCTCCCGCTCGCCGGCACGATCTCGACGCGCTACGCGCGTTTGCCATGTTGTTGGGCATCGCACTGCACGCCGCGCTGTCGTTCGTTCGGTTCCCGTGGATCGTGCAGGACAGCCGACAGCATGATGGCTTCGGCCTGTTTTTCGTCGCGGTGCACGGCTTCCGCATGCCGCTGTTCTTCCTGCTAAGCGGATTCTTCACCGCCATGCTGTGGCGGCGCCGTGGTCTCCGATCACTGCTCGCGCAGCGCGTCCGCCGGATCGTCCTACCCCTCGGCCTGTGCATGGTCACGTTCGTGCCCGCGACGACTTGGGTCAGTGGCGTCGCCCTGCGGTCGGGCATGAAGTCCGGGGCGACGGCGCCTCGGAAAGCGGCCGCCGACGTGGGCATATGGCGCGCGGTGCGACAGGGCGATGTCGGCGCGATCCAGGGCCACCTTGTCGACGGCGCCGACGTGGACGAACTCCACCCCCAGTTGGAGGTGACGCCGTTGGCATTGGCGGCCGTCCTCGGGCGCGTGGACGTGGTCGACGTCCTCGTTCGGGCGGGAGCCAACGTCGATGCGCGGGACGGCAACGGGGCGACCGCGCTCCACGGGGCAGCGTTCTTCGGGCACGCGGGCGTCGTCCGGCGCCTCATCGAGGGGGGCGCCGACCCAAACGCGCAAACGGACGCGGGCGCAACTGCCGCCGAGTCGCTCGCGACCGATTGGGCGACGACGCAGTTCATCGCCGCCATAGTCGGGTACCCGGCTGACAGGGACCGAGTCCTCGCCGGTAGAGAGGAGGTCGCGGAGGCCCTGGACGGCGCCACAGGCGTGAGCCGGCCCGCCCCGGTGGACATCTGGTCGGCCGCCCAACGCGGCGACGTCGACGCCGTCGAGGCCCTGCTCGACGCCGGCACGGACGTAGACGGCAGGCATCCCGAGTCCGGCGGCACGCCGCTCGCCATCGCGGCTCTGTTCGACCAGACGGACGTCGTCGCGCTTCTGTTGCGTAGGGGAGCCGACGTGGACGCGCGCGGAGGAGATGGCGCGACGGCATTGCACGCTGCCGCGTTCTTCGGCCGTGCCGGCGCCGCCGAGCTTCTTATCGAAGCGGGCGCGGATCTCGAGGCGCGCAATGGCTCGGGCTCGACCGCTGGCGAGTCGCTGGCGGCTACGTGGGAGCTAACCGAGTTCATCGCGGGCATGATACAGATCGACGTGGACGAGCCCGAGGTCATGGAGGGCAGGGAACAGGTCGCGGCGCTGCTGGCCGAACGCGGCTCCGGCGGCGGCGTGCGTCCGTCGCCTCGGTCAGGGAGGTGGGTGCAGCGAGCCCGACGCCTCATGGCTGCGTCGGTGTTTCACCATCTGTGGTTCCTGTGGTTCCTATGCTGGCTTGTCCCCGCGTTCGCTGTGTACGCCCTCGTCGCCGACCGCGTGGGGTGGTCGGGCGCCCCCAACTGGCTGGTATTGTCGCCCGCGAGGCTGCTGTGGCTCATTCCGCTGACGCTCGCGCCACAGTGGTATATGGGACGGGTTCCCGGAAGTTTCGGGCCGGACACGTCCGCTGGGCTGCTGCCCACGCCCCAGGTGCTTCTCTACTACGCGATCTTCTTCGGATTCGGGGCCATGTATTACGACGCGAACGACGAGGTTGGACGCGTCGGACGTTGGTGGCGTGTGTCTCTGCCGGCGGCGCTGTTGGTCGCGCTCCCGTTAGGCTTGGCCTCGTCGATGGGCGAACTGGACGCGCTAGGCAAACTCGGGACGCCGACCTCACAGCGGGCGCTCTCCGTGGCCATGCAGGTCACGTACGCGTGGGCTATGACGTTGGGGCTGATGGGGCTCTGCCGGGCCGTGCTGACCCGCGAACGACCCTGGGTGCGGTACGTGTCGGATTCGTCGTATTGGCTGTACATCGCCCACCTCCCGTTGATCATCTGGGCTCAGTTGGTCGTGCGGCACTGGCACGTGCCCGCGTTGCTGAAGTTCAGCCTGGTTTGTGGGGTCGTCACAGGCGCGCTACTTCTGACCTATCAGACCGTTGTCCGCTACACGGCGCTTGGGACACTCCTGAACGGCCCACGGCAGCGGCGTTCGGCACGCGCGTCGGGTTCGTCATCGGCATGAATTGCCGGTCCCGAGCGCGCGTGCTAGACTCCGCAGCCGTGACGGGCACCAACCCACGACGCATTTCCAGGCAGGGAGAAACAGGTGGCTGACGAGATTCGCGGAGCCGTCATCGGCTATGGCGCCGCGTTCAACATGGGACGTCATCACGTACACGCGATGAACCGGACCGATGGGATCAACACGGTCGCCATCTTGGACATCGACGAGGCGCGTACGGTCGCTGCCAAGGAGGAGTTCCCGGAGGTCGAGACCTTCAACACCCTGGACGCTATGCTGGCCTGGGGCGAGTTCGATGTGGCCGTCAACGTGCTGCCGCACAACCTGCACCACGGGCCGACGTTGGCGTGCCTCCAGGCCGGCAAGCACGCCGTCGTTGAGAAGCCGTTCACGATCAGCATCGCGGAAGCCACGGAGCTTATCGAGGCGGCCAAGCAGAACGACGTCGTCCTGACGGTGCACCACAACCGTCGGTGGGACCAGGATTTCTGGACGCTGAAGGGCATCATCGAGAGCGGCGCTATCGGGCAGGTGTTCAACATCGAGATGTGGGGCGGCGGCTACAGCAAGCCGAACCCGGACTGGTGGCGCAGCGTCAAGCGCGTGTCTGGGGGAGCCTTCTACGACTGGGGCGCGCACTTCATCGACTGGCTCCTGAACGTGATCCCGGACAAGATGGTGAACATCACCGGGTTCTTCCACGACCTCGTGTGGGACGACATCAGCAACGAGGACCATGTTCACGGGATTATCCGGTTCGACAGCGGCTGCAGCGCGGACATCCAGATGTCGCAGATCGCCAAGGTCGGCAAGCAGCGCTGGCGCGTGCTGGGATCGCACGGCGCGATCACCGACGGCGACGGCTGCTTCAACGTGCAGTCGGAGCTGCCGGACCACCCGGACAGCCAGGAAGTGAAGTTCAAGGGGCGTCCTGGTCCCGGGTTCTACGAGAACTTCGTCGCCCACGTGAACGACCCCGTGAACACCAGCCTCATCGTGACGCCGGAGTCGGCGCGGCGCGTCATCGCGGTGCTGGAACTCTCCGAGAAGTCGTCGCGCACGCACCAGGCGGAGACCGTGCCGTACGAGTTCGACTAAGGGCGCTCGACGACCCGGATACACCTCAAGCCCCGGCCGTTCGGCCGGGGCCGTCTTGTTTCAGGAGCCATGACGGCGAATGGGCGACGTCACGACGCAGCAGGTGAAGGCCAACCGCGTCATGCTGCACACGACGCGGCAGGGCAAAGGGACGCCTGTGGTGCTCTGCCATGGCGGGCCCGGCGGCTATGACGATCTCGGCCCAGTCGCGGCGATGATCGACGACCTCGCCGAGGTAACGCGGTACGACCAGCGCGGCTCCGGCCGGTCGGAGCGACGCCCGCCGTACGATGTCACCACTTTCGTCGACGACCTGGAGGCGCTCCGCGCCCGTCGGCGTATCAGGAAATGGGTCGTCGGCGGCCATTCGTGGGGCGCGTCGCTGGCGCTGATCTATGCGGCGAGGTACCCGTCGCGGACGCGGGCGCTCCTGTACATCAGCGGCACGGGTCTGGACCCGCGGTGGCGCACAGAGTACCGTCGGTCGCGGCTCTCCCGCCTCACTCCAGAGGCGCGGACACGGCATGAGCAACTCAGCCGTATGTCCGCAGGCGCGACGGGCCGAGAGCGTGAGGTTATCGCGCGCGAGCGGTGGCAGATACTGGAGCCGACGAACTACCACGACCCGCATGCCATGCCGGACCGACCCGAGGACCATGACCGGCTCATCAACCCCGAGGTGAACGCGCTCGTCAACGCCGACCACGAGCGGATCGCCCTGAGCCCGCGATTCGTGACACGCGTCGCTCAGTTGCCGATGCCGGCGCTCGTCGTGCACGGCGCGAGCGATCCCCGACCAGGCTGGTCCGCGGAGACCGTCGCGCGGACGATGGCCAACGGCGAGTTCGTGTCACTGCCTGAGGTCGGCCACTACCCGTGGGTTGAGAAGCCGGAACTGCTGCGGGCCGCCCTGCGCGCCTTCCTGCATGGGATGTAGCGTGTCCGACGATGCCCGTCAGCGCACGCATGCCTCCACAGGCGGGGGCCGCCACTACCCGAGTCTGTCGGAGGATCCTATGCCCCGCCGTGACATACCGACGGAGTACGCCGGCGCCACGATCTACGACCTCGAGAACAGCGAATTCGAGCCGATCGGGCCGTTCTGCCTGGGGATGGCGCGGCGCGCTGGCGGACCCGTTCTCGACCTGGGATGTGGCACCGGGCGGTTCACCATCCCCCTCGCGCAGCACGGCTTCGAGACGTGCGGCCTCGACGTAGCTCCCGCGATGCTCGCGCGCGCGAGAGAAGATAGAAGGGAGGCGACGTCTCTGTCGCGTGGGTGGAGGCCGACGCGTGCGACTTCCGCCTGGCCCGGCAGTCCCGCCTCGTGATCGACACGGGAGGGATGTTCGAACACCTCCTGTCGCGCCACGAACAGGAAAGTCTGTACGCCTGCGTCCACGAGCACCTTGCGCCGGGCGGTACCTTCGTCGTGTCGACTGTGTTCCCTAAGCCCGGAGGCATGCGCACGGTCGCGGAAGAGCACTGGAGTTCGTACAGGCGCCCCGAAGGCCACGAGATTCGGCTCAGCGGCGCCAGCGAATACGACCCCGTGACGCAGACGTGCACCGAGACAGCGTATCGCCGCTGGACCGACGTCACCGGCGAAGAGACCGTGTCGGTGGCTCCGTTGGCCCGCCGCCTCATCTTCCCGCAGGAGATGGACGCCCTGCTGCACTACAATGGCTTCGAGGTGTTCGAGCGGTACGGGGACTATGACTTCAGCCCGTTGGCCGGCGATAGCCGAATGGTGATCCATGTGTGCCGAAGCGCGGCCTGACTGCATGTCCGCGCAACGCCGTCGAGACGCCGGCGTTCTGCATTTCGGCGTTGTGTCCTGGGCAGTTGCTGGCACTTGCATGTACCGCGCCAGTAGTCCAGCGGCAGAGCGTTCGGTGAGCGATCGTCGAGAGGTCCACGCGTTCGACTCGCGTGCTGGCTTGGGGCCTAGGCACGTCGGGCCGAGTGGCTCAGCGGTAGAGCATCCCGTGCGGGATCGCCGGAGGGTCTGGACGCCCAACTCGGCCGCTCGGTTCGACATACGACCTCCTCTCACGGCGCATCGGGGTGCCACCTGCGCAGAGGCGTCGATGCCGGCGGGGCCCGCACAGCCGAGACGGCCATCGCCCCGCGCCGGTCGCGCCGCTTCTGGCTGTGTGGATGGCCGTCGACATCACATCGGGGCGGGCCGCGGTGACCGAACGCCAGGGCGCCTTCGTCGCCGACGCGTGCGTTGCGACAAAGACCCACGCGGCGCAGCGGTGTGCCACAGTCCTCGAGGTGTCATGCGCCCATGTGCAGTCTGGCGGGAAGGTGGCGCGGGCCGCCGTGGCCGACGTGCTGAGGGACAGACGTGCCGCCGCGCCCCTCGCCGGGGAGAGGTCGGTATCCGCGGATTCGCGCGAACGTCGCGACGGGGCAGCCGTGGTCGGGCGCATCGGCGAATCCGCCGTGGCGCTTACGGAGTAGACACGATGCCAGCACCTGCGCGGCCGCGCTCATGACCTCCCCGCACTTCCCGGCGGTGTGGTCGGTGCTTGCCGCCGATGCTCTCGCCGAACAGGTGCTGCCGCGGTACGCTCTCGACTGCGCTGCCACCTGCGAGTTCTTCAAGAGCGGGCTCAACGACACGTACCGCGTACGCGACCGTTCAGCATCCTACTACCTCCGCGTCTACGTGCACGGCTGGCGAGAGCTTCACGACATCGAAGCCGAGGTGGAACTGCTCAACCACCTCCACGCGCACAGGCTTTCCGTCTCCCATCCCATAGCGACTCGGGACGGCGACTACATCCTCCCGCTACGGGCATGCGAAGGCATCCGCTATGCCGTTCTGTTCTCGCGGGCGCGAGGCAGGATGTCCGAGGAAACCGACCACCGTAGCTACGTCTATGGTCGGCTGGCCGGCCAGATCCACGTGTGCGCAGACCGTCTTCCGCACACGCTGGAACGCTTCCACATCGACCATGAGCTGCTGCTGGACTCGCCGCTTCGCGCAGTCCAGCGCCTGCTCGCGCACCGTCCGAGAGACTACGACTACCTGTCGGACATCGCGGGACAACTCAAGGCTCGCGTGGATGAGCTTCTGCCCAAGGAGCTACCGGAGTACGGCATCTGCCACGGCGACCTCAACCGAACAAACGTCCACTTTCGCGACGACGACACGCCCACGGTCTTCGACTTTGACTGCTTCGGCTACGGTTGGCGGGCGTATGATCTCGCCGTGTTCGGATGGCAGGCGGGGGATTTCGGGTGGAGCAAAGCGGCAAAGGCTAACCGGACGCGCCGGTGGAATCTCTTCCTCAAGGGATACGAAGAGTGTCGGGCGCTCAGCGCCGACGAACACGCGGCGGCGAAGATCTTCCCACCGATCCGGCAGATCTGGAACATGGGTCTGTACGCCACGAAGTCAGCGAGGATGGGTCACGACGGACGGGTCGACGAGACCTTCGACTGGTCGATACAGTCCATCAGGACCTGGATCGACTACTACAGCGTGCTGTGAAGGCCGGGTCGGAGTCGCACACGCCAGCTAGACGCGCCGCAGCTCGCAGGTCTGGATCACGTCGTTGATGAGAACGCGGTTGGCGATCCGCTCCGCGGCGTCACGTTCGATGTCGCCAAGCAGGTAGACCTTCTGCCCCGTCGCGGCGCGGGCGATGCCCTCGATGCCGACGACCCGCGCGCCCTTGATGACGTTGTCACCCACTGAATCGGTGACGCCGGGCTTGAAGTGCGCTTCGGCGATCCAGCCCTCGGAGTCGCCGATGTCCACGGCGTCCCCCTCCAAGGCGTGGACCTGCGAGATGGGGTCGGCAAGCAGATCGCGCGCTAGCCGTCGGGCATCTGCCTCGTCGAGTTCGCCGTCGATCCAGTACATGTGCGAGACGCGTGCCTTCAGCCCGCCGTCGATACCCAGGCCGTGCGCCTCACGGACGACGCGATCCGCCTCGACATCCCGGAACTCAGGCTTGTACGCGACCTCGACCGACCAAGAAGGCATCGCGAAGGCTCCCGCCTAGAAGAACGCCGCCGGGTACACCTGGGCGTCGTAGACTGTCGTGTGGAATTCGCCCTGCCTGGGCGTGATGAGCGTGACTTCCAACTCGCCGAGGGCACTATCGGCGGCCGCGTCGAGCGCGAGGAGATTGTGGGGTACGAGCCCTATCAGCGAGCGGAACGTTGGGCCGCCGAAGCGGGTGTCGCCCTGGAAGTTCCAGTTCAGCGACTTCAGCCTACCGGCGAAGATCTGCTCGTTCCGTTGCCCGTTGAGAGTGGAGAACACCTGTATGCGTGTGTCCAATTCGCGCGGATCGAGCACGCCTCCCCCCGCTGGGGTCACGAGGTTCGTGTCCCACACGAGGCGTTCGCCCGTATCCGTCCTTAGCGAGATGTTGACGATTACCCCGTCCGCGCGTATGTCTGTGGTACCGCGGATGCCGCCGAGGTTGTTGATCGTCTTCCCAGCGCAGCCGAGGAAGACGACGAGGACGAGAAGGGCCAGGCGGTTGTTGCGGGAGCGTGGTCGCATCGGTCGGCATGTTCCTCGGGTGGACGCGGTGGCGACGCCATCACAAGTATACCGCTCGCGGGGCGCCTGAGGGTCGAGGCGATCAGCCCCCCTCGGGCGGCCGCCGTGTTTCCCAGCCTTCGTCGAACAGTCGGAGGAAGTTGCGCTCGCCGTACGGATGCTTGGCCGCCTCGTCCTCGTTCAGTTCAACGCCGAACCCCGGCGTGTCAGGTACCTGGATGTGCCCGTCCTCGACACGTGGCACTCCCGTGAGCACGTCCCAGGTCCACGGCTCGAGGTTGTCGTCGAAGTTCTCGTGCACGAGGAAGTTCGGGATCGACGCGTGGAGATGCGCGTTGATCGCGGTGCACAGCGGGCTCTGCGCCTGATGGCACGCGACGAGGCCGTCGTACGCCTCGATGATGCCGAACGCCTTGCGGATGTTCGCGATGCCGAGCCCGAGCACTTCCGGCTGGATGATGTCGATCACCCGTTCTGACAGCAGGTCGCCGAACGTCGCCAACGTGCGGAACTTCTCGCCCGTCGCGACGGGGACCTCGATGGCGCGTGCGACCTCCAGGGTCGACTGGATATCGCGTGCGTTCACAGGCGCCTCGAACCACGTCGGCGAGTATTCGGCCATCCTGCGGCCGAGGCGGATCGCCGTCTGCACGCTGAAGCGATCGTGGCCCTCGATGAGCACGTCCACATCGGGGCCGACGGCGTCGCGCACGGCGCGGATGATGTCGAGCGACAGGCGTTCGCTTGCGGCGTCGATATGCAGGTAAGCCCCGCCGAACGGGTCGAACTTCAGGGCCGTGTAGCCTTGGGCGACCATCTCAGCCGCCCTGTCGGCGAAGAAGACGGGGTCGCGCGGCCCCTGGTACCAGCCGTTCGCGTAGACGCGCAACGTGTCGCGCCGCTTCCCGCCGAATAGCTGCCACGCGGGCACGTCCAGGCTGCGCGCGAGGATGTCCCAGCACGCCGTCTCGATCGCGCACATGGCGATGGACGTGTTGAGGAAGCGCCCTTTGTACATCTTGTCCCAGATGCACGACGGATGGCGCGGGTCCTCCCCGATGACGAAGCGGCGCAGTTCGTGCAGGTCGCCTTCGTTTGGCTTCGTCGACAGGCCGCCCGTCGCCTCTCCAAGGCCGACGATACCCTCGTCCGTGGAGAGCTTGACGAAAAGCCAATTCTTCCACGGATTACCGACGATGAACGTCTGTAGATCGGTGATCTTCACGGACGGCCGATCTTCACGTGCGACTCCAGGTCATCAGCGGCTCCAGCGCTGCGAGGATCTCGTCGAGGTAGGCCGAGGCGATGTCGTCCAGCGGCATGGCGCCGTTGCGCTTCGTCGGCGAGTCGATCACGCCTCGCCGATACAGCACCTCCTTGTAGCACCCAGGCAGTTGGTGCTCGAAGAAGAACAGGGGCGCCATCTCCTTGTAGATGCGCGTCGCTCGCTCGCCGTCGCCGGACTCCAACGCGTCCCACAGGGCGACGACTACATCCGTCACGTGGCAGCCGGGCATCTGGCCGGCGACGCCACGTCGATGCTCCTCGATGAGGTACCGCCCGCCGCCGCCACCAAAGACGCCTAGGCACACTCCGTCGGCGTCGCCATCCACGATCGCGGACAGCTTGACGGTCGTGGGGACGGTCTCCTCCTTGATGTACTCGACGTGCTCGATATCGCGGCAAAGCCTGAGCATGAGTTCCGCTGACAGGTCCCACCCGATGGGTGGCATGTTGTTCTGGATGAACACCGTCATGCCCGCGGCCTCCGCGATGGCCCCGTAGTAATCGGTGATGACGTCCTCCGACAGCGCCCCTCGCCTGAGGTAGGGCGGCATCGCGATGACGCCGTCCGCGCCGATCTCGCGCGCGTGCGTGGCGAACTCAGCCGCCGCCTCACGCGTCACGCCCTGCACGCCGACGATCACGGGCACTCGGCCGTCGTTCTGACGGACGACGATCTCGGTGAGGAACATGCGTTCGGCGTCCGTGAGCGCGATGAACTCGCTCGCGTTCACGGGGTACACGAGGCCATGCGCGCCACACTCGATGCAGAACTCGACGATGCGGCGGAGCCCGTCCTCATCGACTTCGCCGGTCGGATGGAACGGCGTCGATGGGATGGTGAACACGCCGCGATACGGTTGGGTCGCGCTCACGGGGTCGTCTCCTGTCGCGCGGTCACGGCCATGGGAACGTCGGGGCGCGAACCTTCGTTAGCCAGCTCACGCCGGTCCAGAACACGGCCATCGAGAATTCGCCGAACACCATGCCGAGGAAGAGCGGCCGGAAGCGACGGTACCCGCGAACCCCGCTGTACTGCAACAGCGGCGCCTTGATCGCCCACGCCACGAGTATGGGGAACCAGAACACGATCAGAGACCACGACGCGGACAGGGCGTACCCCAGCGGGTGCAGCGGCCACCACCAATACAGAGCGCGGAGCGTCGCCATGACGACCGTCACGACTACGCCGACGCCGAAAAAGGCGGGGGCTATCCAGTTGTAAGGCGGGCGGACGCCCTCGGCGGCGGCGGCGAAGTCTCGGAAGCCCAACAGAGGATTCGAGCGGTAGGTATACCCGTACATCAGGTTCGCGCCGTGCATGTATGGCAGGTAGAGCTGTATGGCCGCGGCAGTGATGAACGCCACGCCCGCGGCCAGCGGAAGCACCACGAGCAGCGATCGCCGACGGAATCCGGCGCCGTCGGCGATTTTCGCGCCGTCGAGGACGCCGGTCATCGTGAGGCCACGGAGATCGCGCGTGAAGACGGCGTCGAGAAGTGAGAGCAGCGTGACGTTCCTCGCGCCGAGCGCGGCCTTCTGGCCGAACATCTCGTACACGTTCACGGGCCTGAACGAGGTCTCGGTCATTAGCATGCCCGCCTCGGCGACGCTGCGCGCCATCACCGTCACGACGACGAACAGGTAGATGCCGAACTCGAAGACCGCGACCCACAGGCTGACGCCCGCCCACACGCACCAGACGAGCGTCAGGCCGAAGCTCGCCACCAACCCCCACACGGCGACTGGGTACGGGAGCAGTTCGTCGCGGTCCTCGCCGCGCGCCGCTCGCCGGGACAGGGCACCGCGCAACACGCGCCGGAAATGCGGGAGCCCCGAGTACAGGAAGTAGGCCAGCAAGGCGAAGTACGCCCCGGCGACCTGGTAGCCGATGTACAGACGCGTCGGGTAGAGCGGCATCCCCGCGATGCGGAACCCGAGCGATGTCGCGATGATGTCCTGCACGCGCGTGAGGATGAAGAACACCCACAGGCTGAACAGCACCTGCGTCGGCAGCAGGAAGAAGAACCCGGTCGCGGCGAACGAGATGAACATCGGCGTGTAGTAGACGCCACTCCACGGCTTCGTGCGCATCCACGCGTGTACGTTGTGCGTCAGCGGGATGAGCGGGACCGTCGGCACGTATTCGTGCAGGCCGTTCAGGCCGAACACCAGCACCGGCAGGGCGAAACCCATCCACATGACCGGCGAGCGGAAGAAGCTGCGCCCCGCGTCTTCGGCGACGAACTCCAGGGGCAGTTGCGTGAGCGGGAACGACAGCTTCTCATTCTCGACCCATTGCCGCCGTACGATCGCGGCCAGGCAGAGGAACGCGAAGAACACGAACACCACCAGCACCGACCAGGACAGGATGGGCGTCACCCACGCGCCCCAAGGGATCTCCGACGCCGACTCGACCTTCTCGTAGAACAGCCGCGCGACGTCCTGATTCCCCGGGCCGTTGGGGTCGAACGGGACGAGTTCGCGCCGGATGTTGTGGAAGTACAGCTCGCGCCAGGCGTTGGCGTCGGTGGCGTAGTAGTTCACCGCAATCAGCGCGGGCAGCAGCAGCCCGATCATCCCGCGTGAGGACACCATCGAGCCGATCAGGAGCATGCAGTAGATCAGCATCAGCTCCTGACGCGTCAGGCCGATGCCGTGGCCCAGGCGTCGGAGGGCTTTGTTCGCGACCACGAGAAAGAAGAACACGCCGATGACGGCAGGCGGGAACTGCAGGAAGCCGATCTGGATGTAGGCGATTACCTGCTCGGCGTAGGACACGATGGCGCAGATGAGCACCACGAGTGGCGTCCCGATGGCAATGGCTCGCCAAGGGGTCACTCCACGTCCGGCCGCGTATTGGGGCGGCGCTTTCATCGATTTGGATTGTCGGATGCGCCGCGCCGCGAGTCAAAGCATGGCCTGCGCGGGCCCGCCAGCCGGTGCACGACATACAACGGCGCTCGCACGCGGGTCGCGATCGCTGCCGCCCATAGGCGCGGTGTCACGCCTTCCGCTTAGCGAGGATCGCGGCGATGTTCACGACAGATACCGTGGCCTCAGCACACAGTGCTGCGGTGCGGCAGTCTGCCGTCCGCTTGTGCTGGAGCGCGACAGCCAGCTTCCATGCGGCTTTCACCTGGCGCCGCACGTCTTCATTGCCGCCACCTGCGAGTTCTGCGGCGATGTACGCCTCGAGCATCCTGACCGCGTCGGTACCGCTCGGCGCCTGACTGTCCACCGGCTCATGCAGGTCTGGATCGAAGCACGCTTGTGCAACCGAGATCATGGTCTCGCGACAAAGCAAACCGACTCCTTGGTATTGCTCCGTCGTCGTCGCCTCTTGGAGTCGACGACCCACCTCGCTCATCTGCCGATCCACTTTCCCCCACCCAGTAGGTTCCTCGAATATCCGGGCCCTGAATCCCAGTCGCACGGGCTCGTACAGGACGCGCCCGGAGATCTCGCCTCGCGCGACCAAGCACCAGCCGTCGTTCGCAAGGTGGGCGTTGTACCCCTCCACCATGTCCTGCGCCTCGCTCTCACTGGAGCGCACCTCTGGGTGCAGTGTTGCACAGAGAAACCGGAGGAACACGTCGTCCGGACCTGAGAGCAGCTGGAAGCGCGAGTCGTAGAACACCCAGGCATCGCCCCAGTCGAGGTTGTTCTCGGTATGCTGGTGGATGTCGCGGTCTGCGTCCGAGAACCGACTGTCCCTAGACGGCATGTCTCTGAGATCGTACAGACGCCACAGAAACTCGCGATCGGTAACCCGACCTGCCCACGCTGTGTTCGACCCGCCGAGGTAGTCCACCACAGCGAGGCGTGTCACGCTTGATATGGTCGGCGATCCGTCAGCGTCGTCCAGCATGTGGCACCCTCCCCAGTTGTGCGTTCCCTCGTCTGTCTCCTTGAGCGTGGTGACGCCCGGCGCGCCGCACCGCGCGCGGCCCAGCAGCCGCCCTCCTCGGACGCGCCCCGCCGCCATGGGGTGGGATACGCGTCGTAACTGCCGCGCGGTTCCATCGTTCGCACGTCGCCCCGGGCGTCGGCGCAGGGCCTACCCGCGCAGTCCTACTAGGCCGAGCTCACCTGCGAGATGGCAGCGCGACGTGTGGGCCGGCACGATCTCCAGGAGCTCCGGCATCTCCTCGCGGCACTCGTCCCGGACGTAGGGGCAACGCGGGTGAAACGCGCAGCCGGGCGGCAGATTGCTTGGATCGGCGACCTCGCCCTCCAGCGGCACACGCGCGCGCCGACGGTTCGGATGGGGCGCGGGAACCGAGGACAGCAGCGCCTCCGTGTAGGGATGCTTGGGCGACCGGAAGAGCGCGTCGGCGTCGGCCATCTCGACGATCCGGCCCGCGTACATCACGGCGATGCGGTCGGAGATGTGCCGCACCACGCTGAGGTCGTGCGCGATGAAGAGGTACGTCAGGCGCAACTCTTCGCGGAGATCCTGCAACAAGTTTAGCACCTGCGCCTGCACGGACACGTCGAGAGCGGAAACCGGCTCGTCCGCGACGATGAGCTTGGGCCGCAGCGCGAGCGCCCGCGCGATGCCGATCCGCTGACGCTGGCCGCCGCTGAACGCGTGCGGGTAGCGACGCATGATGTGCGATTCCAGCCCAACGCGGCGCAGCAGATCCTCGACGGCCGCCTCCCGTTCCCGAGCGTCCTTCATGCCGTGCACGAGAAGTGGCTCGCCAACGATGTCGAACACCGTCATGCGCGGATTCAGAGACGCGTAGGGGTCCTGGAACACCATCTGCATGTGTCGCCGCAGGCTCTTGAGGGTGGCGCGCGGCGCCGTCGTGAGGTTCGTCTCCGAGCCGTTCACGCGGAAGTGCACATCACCCGATGTCGCCGACAGCGCGCGCAGGATCACGCGGCCTACGGTGGTCTTACCCGAGCCACTCTCGCCGACGAGCCCGAGACATTCGCCCTCGTAGATGTCGAAGGAGACGCCGTCCACGGCGCGCACGTGGCCGACGACCTGCGACATCACGCCGCTGTGGATCGGGAAGTGCTTCCTCAGCTCGCGGACGCGCAGGAGCGGATCAGTCGTCGGAGGCATGGATCGCCTCCTGGGCGTGCAGGACGCAGGCGACGTCGCCGCCACCGTCGGTCGAGATCAAGGCCGGGCGGTCGCCGACATCGCACACGCCTGCGATGGCGTCTGGGCAGCGGGGGTGAAACGGGCAGCCGTCGATGCGGCTGAACGGCCCCGGCACGGAACCGGTGATGGCCTCCAGCCGGCCCGTCCTCGGGGAGTCGAGGTCGGGGATCGAGCGCAGGAGTCCGCGTGTGTACGGATGCTTGGGCGCGGTGAAGATGTCCTCCGTAGTCCCGAACTCCACGACGCGTCCGAGGTACATGACCGCTACCTCGTCGGCCGTCTCCGCAATGACGCCGAGGTCGTGCGTGATGAGCATGATCGACATGCCGGTTTCCGCCTGGAGGTCGCGCATGAGTTCCAGAATCTGCGCCTGGATCGTGACGTCCAGCGCCGTCGTCGGCTCGTCGGCAATCAACAGCGACGGACGGCATGAGAGCGCCATCGCGATCATCGCGCGTTGGCGCATGCCGCCGCTCATCTCGTGGGGGTACTGACGGAAGCGCGTCGCCGGGTCGGGGATGCCGACGTGTCCAAGCACCTCGACGGCGCGCGCACGGGCGTTGGCGCCACGCAGGTCGGTGTGCAGACGCACTGCCTCGACGATCTGGCTACCCACCGTGTGGACCGGGCTCAGGGACGTCATCGGCTCCTGGAAGATCATCGCGATCTCGGCGCCCCGGATGTCCCGTATCTCTGGGCCGTCCTCGTCCAGTTCCGTCAACGCAACGCGCCCGGAGTCGCGATGCAGCGTGACGTCGCCGTCCACGATGCGGCCGGGGCGCGCCACCAGTCTCAGAATCGAGAACGCTGTGACGCTCTTCCCGCAACCGCTCTCGCCGACGATGCCGAGAGTCCTGCCCCGACGCACGTCGAGGTCCACGCCGTCCACGGCGCGCACGGTCCCCTCGTCGAGGAAGAAGTGCGTGCGCAGGCCGCGAATCGAGAGCAGCGCGTCGGTCATTCGGCATCCTGTTGGGGCTTCAGGTACGTATCGAACCAACGGACGATGTGGTTCAGCCGCTCGATGCGGCGATCCGTGCGGCCGCCACGCGATAAGCCGTGCGGCTCGTCGGGGAACCGCACCATCTCCGTGTCGACGCCCAAGCTCTTGAGCGCCACGAACAGTTGCTCGCCCTGCTCGATGGCGCAACGTAGGTCCTGCTCGCTGTGGATCACGAGCGTCGGCGTCTTCGCCGACCCTATGTACTTCATCGGCGACTGCCGCCAGTAGTTGTCGAGCCCCTCCCACGGCGGGACATCGCCGAAAATCTGCTGGAAGACCCAATTCATGTCGCTGGAGCCCCACATGCTGACGAAGTTCGTGACCGGGCGCTGGACGACCGCCGCCTTGAAGCGATGCGTATGCCCGATGATCCACGCGGTCATGAACCCGCCGTAGCTCCCGCCGGTGACTCCCATGCGCGCCTTGTCGATGTAGGGCTTCGCGGAGATGAGGTCGGCCCATGCCATCACGTCGCCGTAGTCCGGGCCGCCCCAATCGTTCCAGATGGCCTTGGCGTGCTCCTCGCCGTAGCCCTGTCCGCCTCGGGGGTTGCAGAAGTACACCACGTATCCCTGCGCGGCGAGGTAGCGGAACTCGTGCATGAAACGATGGCCGTACTGCGCGAGCGGGCCGCCGTGGATCTCCATGATCGACGGATACTGGCGCGACACATCGAAGTCGGGCGGCGTCATGATCCACCCTTGGAGGTCGTTGTCGTTGGGCCCCTGGAACCACACTTCCTCTACGTCGCCGAGGTCGCGGGAGCGCAGCAGCGCGTCGTTGAAGCGCGTCAGGCGACGCCTCCGCGTCCCGGCAATGTCCATGACGCTCACCTGCCCGAGGCTCTCCATGCCCGGGTCGATGTAGGCGCATGCCGACGCGTCGGCACTCATCGAGATGCCCTCGTGCACTCCGGCGTCTGTCGACAATGCGCGCAGGGAGCCGTCCGCGACAGACACCGCGTAGAGGATCGTGCTCCCGTGGCGTGACCCCACGACGTAGAGCGTTGCTCCGTCTGGCGACCACCGCGGCGGCGGGTTCGCGCCCGGGAATCCGGCGAGGTCGCCCAGCGTGACGTCGCTCAGGTGCAGGTCGTGGTCAGCCGTGAGGCATCTCGGCGCCGCGCTCCCGTCGGCTGGGACGACGTAGAGACGCGTGTTCTTCCACCAGTCGCCGCGACCCTCGCTCCCGAAGTACGCGACCCATGCGCCATCCGGCGAGTACGCGGGCAGCGACTTGCCGCCGACGGGCGTCCCGATCTCGCGCATCTCGCCGCCGTCCGGCGCGATGACGTGGATGCCGATCTTCTCTGGCAGGAACTCGGGGTCTTCGCTGCGGTTCGAGACGAACACGATGTCTCGCCCGTCCGGGGACCACTCGGGGCTGGACTCGCTGAACTCGTCGCCGTCGGTCAGCTGCTTCGCGCGCCCTGTGTGGGCGTCGATGATCCACAGATGAGCGCGTTCGGATGGCAACATGCCCGCGTCGTCGTACTTGAAATGGACGCGCGTGATATGGCGCGCCACGACTCCCAGCGCCTTCTTGCCTTCGTCGGCTTCGCGTTCCGCGGCTTCGGCGTCCTGCTTGCGGAACACGCACACCAGCCGCTTGCCATCCGGCGACCACCGGAACCCGCCGATGTCGCCCTTCAGCTTCGTCAGAGGCCGGGCCTCGCCTCCGTCGATAGGGATGAGGTGTATCTGCGGCTGCTGCTGGTCACCGCGGTTCGACAGGAACGCGACGTGACTTCCGTCGGGCGACCATTGCGGGCTCGTGTCTCGCTGATCGCCGTACGTGAACTGCTGCGGCTTCGAAGCATCGGTGGGCGTAACCCACAGGTTCGAGTGCTTCTTCTCGGTCGCCCTATCCACACGCCCGACGCAGAACACGACTCGCGCGCCGTCCGGGGCGATCTCGGCGCCGGAGACCGTCTGGAACCGGTACAGGTCGTCCGCGCGGATCGGTGTCTTCGCCATGCGTGTCTCTCCGTTCGTGTCGTCTTACGCGTACGGGTCGGCCGCGTCCCTTAGCCCGTCGCCCACGAAGTTATACGCGAGCACCGTCAGGATCACGAACAGGACGGGCGTCAGCAGCCACGGGTGGAACGCGACCGCCTGCACGTTCTGCGCCTCGCGCAGCAGCACGCCCCAGCTTGTCACCGGCGGCCGCAACCCGAGGCCCAGGAAGCTCAGCGACGTCTCGCCGAGGATCATCCCCGGCACGGCCAGCGTGAGGCTGACGATGATGTGGCTCATGAACGACGGCAACAGGTGGCGCGTCATCACTCGCCATCGGCTTGCCCCGATGAGCACCGCAGCCATGGCGAAGTCCTCCTCACGGAGCGACAGTATCTTCCCACGCACCTGCCGCGCCAGGCCCGTCCACCCGATGAACGAGAGAACGACGGTGATCCCCATGTACGTCTGCAGCGGGCTCCACGACGACGGCAGCGCCGCCGCCAGCGCCATCCACAGCGGGATCGACGGGAACGACCGGATGATCTCGATGGCACGCTGTATCAGGTTGTCGATCCACCCGCCGTAGTAGCCCGACACGACGCCGATGAGCAGGCCCAGCACGAAGCTCAGCCCGACGCCCACGAGACCGATCGTCATAGAGATGCGCGTGCCGTACACGATCCGCGACAGCAGGTCGCGACCCAAGTGGTCTGCCCCGAGTAGGAACAGCGTGCCACCGTCCCCGACGCCGAACAGATGCACGTCTGACTCGAACAGACCCCACATGCGGTACGGCTCGCCCCTCGCGAAGAGGCGGATTGGGTAGGTACGGGCCGTGTCCTCTACGTAGTAGCGACGCAGCGTCTCGGGATTCCGCTCGCCGCGGATGCCGTACACGAACGGCCAGAAGCGCACTCCGTCCTCGGCGACGAGCCGGAGCCGCTGCGGTGGCGCGTGCGCGTACTCGACCCGTCGGTCCTCGAGTGTGCTCGGCGCGAGGAACTCGCCGAAGATCGCTACGAGATACAGACCCGCGATCACGAAGCCTGACGCCAACGCGAGGCGGTGCTTCCGCAGCTTCCACCACATGAGCTTCCACTGCGATGCGGCGTACGCCTCCGCGCCATCGGCGCTCCCAGGTTCCGCACGACGAGCCTCCATCATCGTGTGGACCCCGCCTGGTCGTAGCGGATGCGCGGGTCGAGCCACAGCAGCAGCAGGTCCGACAGCAGCGTGCCGATCAGCGTCAGGAAGCTGAGCATCATCACCATGCTGCCGGCGAGGTACATGTCCTGGTTAAGCAGCGCGCGCAGCAGCAGCGGACCTGTCGTGGGCAGACCAAGCACTACGGACGTGATCGTCGAGCCGGACACGATGGCCGGGAGCACCCAGCCCACCGTGCTTACCAGAGGGTTGAGCGCGACGCGCACGGGATACTTCAGGAGCAGCCGCCAGTACGCCAGGCCCTTCGCGCGCGCTGTCATGACGTACTGCTTGCGGAGTTCGTCCAGGAGGTTCGCGCGCATCACGCGGATCATCCCTGCCGTGCCGGAGGTGCCTATAACGATGACCGGTATCCACAGGTGGCTCATCAGGTCGACGAACCGCGCGAGCGACCAACTCGCATTCTGGAACGCCGGGGAGAACAGGCCGCCCGCGCTCACGCCAAACACCGAGTAGCCGACGTACATGCAGATGAGCGCGAGCAGAAAGTTGGGCGTCGCGAGACCGATGAACCCCACGAACGTGAACATGTAGTCGGGAAGCGAGTACTGCTTCACGGCGGAGTAGATGCCGATGGGGATCGCGAGCGCCCAGGTGAACAGGAGCGTCACGATGGAGATGATCGTCGTCAGGAGGATGCGCTCGCCGATCAGTTCGCGCACGGGCCGATTCCACTCGAACGACATGCCGAACTCACCGCGGAACAGTCCGCCAAACCACTTGATGTACTGCACGGTGACCGGCTCGTCGAGTGCGTATCGGGCGCGTAACGCGGCGGCCTGCGCCTCGTCGACCGTCTCGCCGGTCTCGCCGAGCGCTGCGATGTACGACGTCAGGTAGTCGCCCGGCGGAAGCTGGATGATGAGGAACGAGATCAGCGACACGACGAACAGCGTCGGGACCATCCAGACGATGCGGCGCAGAACCAGTGTCAGCAAGCGGCGTCATCCCCCATCGGACGCCCCGTCGATGGCGTAACACTCGATCGCCGTGTTACCCGGCGCCCTGAACGACCACCCGGATACCGCGACATGTGGCACGTTGCGGAAGTCGTCGCTGACGAGGTAGATGGACGGCAGACCCCCGATGACTCCGATGACCCAGACGTTTTCCTCGTTCAGACGAGCGATCTCGTGGAACAGGCGGATCTGCTCGTCCCGGTCGACCGTCTCCTCGATCTTCCAGAACAGCTCGATCGCCTGCCGCACCTCGGCGTATGGCTCCTCGCCGCGGACGCCCTCGGTGCGATACCAGCGCGCGTAGTCGATGGCTTGGATCGACTCATCGCTGTACGGGATGAACCACCGCGGGTCGAGAACAGGTATCTGCTCGTCGGCGCCACCCCAAACACCAACATCGTGCATGAGCGCGCGCTTGCGCTGGTAGAAGAGTTGGCGCGCCACCTCTTTCACCTCCGTCTTCACTCCGACGTGCGTCCAGTAGCCGGCGACAAGCTCCAGCACTCGATTGTTCATAGCGGTGGTCTCGATGTAGAGCTTGAGCGGCTTCCCGTCGGGACGCAGTCGAACGCCCCACCGGTCCCGTTCCCGAAGGCCCATGCCGTCGAGCAACCCATTCGCGCGGCCGGGGTCATGCGCGATGTGCGAGCCCTCCAGATCCTCCGAGTAGAAGGCGGAAGATGGTGGCGGCGACATCTGCCGCGGCACGCCGATGCCGAAGTAGTTCGCCTCGTTCACCGCGTCGCGGTCGATCGCGAGGGAGAGAGCCTTGCGGAAGCGGTGGTCGCGGATGATGTCTCGGAGGACGGGGTCCTTGTGGTTCATGTTGGGAGCGATCACCAGCGACCCGCCGCTGCCGTTGAGCCAATGACGCACGTCGTAGCCGCCGCGCTCTCGGTTCTCCATGAACAGGGGGTAGTTCTCGAACTGCAGGTGTCGCCCCTGCATCCCCATCTCGCCGTTGATCGCCTTCAAGTTGATCGTCTCGCCGTCGTATATCTCGAAGGTCACCCTGTCGATGTACGGGAGCTGGTTCCCCTCCGGGTCGACCTTCCAGTAGTAAGGGTTGCGCTCAAAGACGGCGGGACGCGCAGGCGGAGGCTGCGTGACAACCCAGGGCCATAGGCGCGGCATGTCCACGTTGCGCCAGTCGGCGCGGTCCTGGAACAACTGCGTCCAGAGATCCAAGCCGGCCTCGCGCGCGAGGGACTCAAGCTCCTCCACGGGGGCGTAGCTCGGGTGGAATCGGCTCATGTACCGTCGCTGGTAGCGAACCATCTCGTAGCCGCGGCCGGATGCGAGCTTCTCTAGGAATAGGCCGTTTGGGTCCGCGAACCGGAACACCAACGTGTGGTCGTCCGGCGTGTCGAGACGCATAGTCTCGCCGCCCCGCTTGAAGTCGCGGGGTACGACGGGCGTTAACTCCGCGTTGCCGATAACGTCCTCGTACCAGAACACGACATCGTCTGTCGTGAACGGCGATCCGTCGGACCACCGGACGCCCTCTCGCAGGCGGAAGGTGTAGGAGCGACCGCCGTCGGCGATGTCCCAACTCACGGCGAGGTTCGGGATGGCCTCGCGGGCCATCGCGTCCCAGCGCACGAGGCCGTCATACGCGAATCGGGCCTCCACGATGCCCACGTCCTGCGGCCCCGTCGCGAAGCGAGTCCACGTGCCACCGTACGGCCCATTCTGGTGCGGTGGCGTAACCATCAACGGGTTGCTCGGGAGGCGTTCGGCCACAGGCGGGAGCTGTCCCGCGCTTACGCGCGGCAGGAGCATGGGCGCCTCCCGGAACGCTGCTGCGGCGTGCTCGGGCCACTCGGCCACGCTGTGAACGCGCCGGTCAGTGTTCTCGTCGTGCGCGCGAGGGGATCGCGCGACGGCAAGCGCGCCCGCCGCCGGCTCGCGAACGATGCCCTGCACGCTAGCCTCGAAAGCCACGGCGCGTTGCAGCGCGGCGCCATCTCGCGGCGTGAGGCTCCATGTGATGTAGGCCAGCGCCTCGACGACGAGCGCGAACCCGACGAACACAGCCACGAGCGCCAGCGAGATACGGACGGCGATCTTCATGTGGGTTGTCCGTTGGCGATCAGTCTACGGACTCCACCCACTTATTCGGAGCCGTGTTCACCTCGAACTGGTCGAACACGCGATCGATCGCCGCGCGGTCGTCGTCGCTGAGCTTCCACCCGAGCGCGCCCATGTTGGCGTCGACCTCCGTCACGCGCCGCGCGCCGACAAGGCCCGTGCTGACGGCGGGGTGAGAGAGCGTCCAGTTGAGCGCCAACTCCGGCAGCGACTTGCCCAGCCTGTCGGCGACCTCCTTCACTCCGTCGGCGACCTTCAGGTTGCGACGGAACACGTCGTCCGCGAATAGGCGCAGCGAAAAGCCACCGCCCCCTCCGCGTCGCCAGTCGTTCTGCTCGAAGGTCGTGTCCTCATCGAACGCCCCGGCGAGAAGGCCATACGCGAGCGACCCGTACGTCATCATGCCGATTTCGTGTTCCTCGGCGTACCCGAAGATCTCCTGCGACATCCTGCGGTCGAACATGTTGTACCCGTACTGCAGCACATCAACACGCCGGACGGCCATGCACCGCTGGATCTCATCGAGTGTGAAGTTCGACAGGCCGATGGCGCGGGCCTTGCCGGCCTGCACAATCTCATCCAGGGCCAGCATCGTCTCGTCGAACGGCGTGGCGCGGTCGGGCCAGTGGACGAGGAACACGTCGACGTAGTCCGTGCCGAGCCGCTTGAGGCTGCGATCCATCGCGGCGTGCGCCATCTCGCGGCCGGCGTCACGTCCCCGCGGCCGGTCGTTCTTGTAGCCGATGCCGAACTTCGTGACGAGTATGATCTCGTCGCGGCGATGGCCCACGGCCTCGAACAGGACGTCCTCTGACTTGCCCTTGCCGTAGTCCTCGGCGGTATCGAAACAGTTGATGCCCACGTCGATCGCGCGGTTCGCGGCCGCGATGATCTCCGCCTTGTCGAATGACCCGTACCCGCCGCTCATCTCCCAGCATCCGAAGCCGATCGCCGATACATCCATCCCTGTCTTGCCGAACGGTCGGTACTCCACGTCCGTGCTCCTAACCACGACTGGCCTTCGGTGGGCAAGCGTCCCGCTAGTGTAGTTGCCGCCGGCAAGGCGGTCTAGCGCGGCGACCACTACGATCCGGACAGCTCCGTGCTGGCTCGCCGTCGAGGCCGGTCACATGCTCGCCGACCCTCCCGTCCCGGCAGTTGACCCGTCCGTCTGGCGCGCATATACTGCGCGCGGTTTTGCCGCTGTTCCGCGAGCTAGAGGCATTCGAGAATGGTGACTCAAGAGCAGGTCGAGTTCTTCCAGGAGAACGGATACCTGCACTTGCCGCAGGTGTTCGACCGCGAAGAACTCAAGGCGATGAGCGACGAGTTGGACTACGTCATGGAGACGTTTGCCAACTGGAACGCCGCGTGGAAGGGCCCGTGGCGGAAGGACTACCTCAACGACGAGGAGTCCGAGAAGGCTCAGTTAGTAGCGATCCACGAGTTGCAGCACTACGCGGCCTCGTGGACTCGGGCGCTGGCGAAGCGGGAAATCGGCGATTCGCTTGGCGCGTTGATGGCCACGGACACGGTCGAGATCCATCATTGCACGCTCCACGCGAAGGGCCCCAGCGCCGGCGCGCCATTCCCCATGCACCAGGATGTGCCGTTCTACGAGCACACGGACGGTCGGTACATCGACGGTTTGGTGCACATGGACGACGCGAACGAACTGAGCGGGAACATCAAGTTCCTCGCTGGCAGCCACAAGCTCGGGCCGCTTGAGCACATTACCGGACCTGAAACGGCCCCGCACCTCCCTACGGACAAATACCGCTTGGAGGACGCCGTCTCGGTGCCGGCGCAGGCCGGGGACATGGTGCTGTTCCACCTGTGGACAATCCACGGCTCGGCAGTGAACAACAGCGGGAATTGGCGCAGGCTGGTCCGCGTCGGATTCCGCGACCCACGGAACGTACAGGTAGGCGGGCAGGCCCTCGGGCGTCCCGGACTCATGATCAAGGGAGTCCGCCCGAAGGTCGACGGTCAAGAAGTCAACGTATACGGCAATTGGGGGCGGTAGCCGGCGCCGCGCGCCGCCATATCGGTAAGAGGGGTGACCTACGATGACACGGAGTACTCGATGGAGCCGCCTCGCGCTCCGCTCGGTGACGGCGGCCTTCGCGGTCGCGATAGGCATGTCGGTTGTTGGAGGCTGTGGTGGGGCCGCAGAGCTGCCGCCGCCGGATTTCACGGCGTACGAACGCATCGCGATCGCGCCGTTCCTGGCCGCGCATGACCCGGGCTTCGGCATGATGACGGCGCGCGACCTGAGCAACCAGCTGCAGATCGTCCTGAAGCGGGACAAGGAAGGCTTCGAGGTCGTCTTCGACGAGACCGCGGAGCGCAGACCCGTGTCCGAGGCCGTCGAAGCGCTGGGCATCACGATGGCAGAGGCGTACGCCGACCCGAAGCTGGCCGGGAAGGCCGCGTCGAGTCTCGGCGTCGACTTGCTCATGCTCGCACAGGTGCGGGAGCCACGCTTCGTTACTAAGGAAGACGACACGGTCGTCTACGACATGACGAAGTTCGAAGGTCTGTCGAAGGGCGACACCGCCCATGTTGTCACCTACCAGCAGACGACCACGCGTGTGTGGGTAAAGATAGTGTCGGCCGCAGGCGACATCGTGTGGCAGAGCGGGCCGCCTCCGCCGGAAGAGCCAGGTCACGTCCAGGCGTACGTCAAGTACGCCCGCGCGTACCAGTTGCAGGCTCCCGAACGGCCCGTCGTCGAGCAGGGCCAGTTGGTCACGGATCTGCGAGACCACATCTGGCGCCGGCTGGCCAACCGGCTGTACCCGTCCAAGTTCCGGGCGATCAAGGTTCCTCACTGGCAGGAGAAGCCGGACCAGGAACTCAAGACCTCGGGCGGCGTGCTGAAGTTCGACTAAGCATCACGCGCACGGAAAAGGCCCCCGACGCCAACCGACGTCGGGGGCCTTTTCGCGTACTCAGGCTCGAGCCGTCACTCGTCGCTGATGATCCCGTAGTGTCGGCCCATCCAGTAGGGCAGGAGGAAAACCGTGCCGTCCTCTTCGCTCGACCCTGCGTTCCCGCCGTCCAGCCTGAACGGGTTCCCGTTCCATTTGTGCGTTGGCCGCTCGTAGTACGGCAGAACGACCGGGTCCATCTCCTCCGTCCACCCGCCCGCCGGCGTGCGCGCCAGCACGTCGGCGCGGTGCGAGTTGCGCACCTGCCAACTGATGAGGTCCATCGGCCACTCCTGTAGCGTGAGGATGGACCCCTGCACGTCCACCAGCCTGCTCGTAAGCGCGGAGTACATGAAGTTCCAGAGCGGGCACCGTTCCGCCCTCTCCATCTCCCAGGACCGCTCGAGACTCGCGAGGTAAATCGCTCGCAGTCCGGGGTCGGTCTCGTACGAGAGCACCGTGTAGTACGACAGGAAGGCTAGTTCGTCGTCCGAGTGGTTCACCCACTCCGGAGCGGTCAGCTTCTGGTCGATCGTGTTGAGCGCGTAGTGGTGACGGTACGCTAGGTCACGGTATGCCTCGTCGTATTTCGCATCGCCCGTTAGGTGGTGCGCCGCCTTGTAGATGGCGAGGATCTCAAGCGAGTTGAGTCCCTGCTGTGGCTTCCAGTCGACGTTCAGACGCTCGGGAGCCCAGACACCCCAACGCGTCACCTGTCCGTCCATGTCGATCAGGCAGTGGCCGTTGTCGATGAGGTGCGTGGCTATCCGCCCAGCGACTGCCTCTATGCGTCGCTTCTCGGCGTCGTCAGCCACGAGATCGTAGTAGACGCAGAACGCATAGAAGTGGCCGTCGATCTCGTCGGAACTGGTGTCCGCCTTCCACGTCCACTCGCCGTCGGGCGTGTCGTGCCACTCACCGCCGGACTGCACTGCGTTTTCCTCGTCCTTGCGCATCAGCGCGCGGGCGGGGAAGCCGTCTATCGGCGTGACCTCTTCGAGGCGGAGGAGGGCGTCCATGGACTGCCGAGCCAATTGGCGCGCGTCCTCCGAACCGGTGACCGAGTATCGGTAGCTCTCCGCCGCGATGTACATCGCCGTCCATAGGCCGTCGTTGTCGGACGCCTCGTGCTTGGCCGCGTTCAGATCGCCCGGTGGGTCCATGAATGTGATAGTCACGTAGCCGTAGCGGTTATGTCGCGCGCGGACCTGCTCCTCGAAATGAGCGGCCTTGGCTTCGAGGGTGTATGGCGTCCGCGCGATGCGCGCCGGTCCTCGACCGGTGCCCACCCACGCGTCGCGACCAAGGCCGGCCAAGCACGTGACGTCGTCCCCCGGCATCCACCGCGGCCCGGCGTAGTATTCCCATCGCCCGCCGGCGAGGAGACAGACGCCGTCGGGAGTACCCAGCCACACGTCTCCTTCGTCCCCTACGGCGACGCTGGTGACGTTCTCGATGGGCAGCCCGTCGCGGCCGCGGAGGAGAAACCAGCCGTCGTGGCCGTCGAATGCGAGGAGGCCTTCCGACGTCCCGAGCCACAGATGACCGTCAGAGCCCGCGGCGATCCCTTGTAGCTTGACGTTGTCCGGCGCTGGCGGGCCCTCGTAGCACATCGCCCACTTCGCCCCGGCGTCCGGCGCCGGCACGGTGACGGTGCGCCACTCCGCGCCGTTGTAGGCACGCAGCGAGTCTGGCGCGACCAACCACAGGGTTCCATCGCGCGAGACCGCCGCTCCGGTTGGCTCCGCGCCATGGTCAGGCGTCGGCGACCATCCAGCAGCCTCGCGGCGCCACGCCCTCGTGGGGGCCACGGCGTAGGCGTCGGCCCCACTCGCGAACGCCGTGACCGGTTCGCCGACGGCATGTTCCTCCTGCACGGCTCCGTCCGCGATGAGCATGAGGCTGCCACCCGCTCCGACCCACAGACCTTCGTCGGACCATGCGAGGGCGGTGGTGTTCAGTATGTTCATCTCATCGCCCGGCCCCACGTCCCCAGACGGCATGTGCACTAGGCGGACGCCGTCGGACATCCATACTCCGCGGACGGCGCACGCGGCGGCGGCCACCACAGGTCGATCCCAGGCGTACTTCGTTGCCATGCGTTGTAGGTACATGCGCGGCTTCCCCGAAAGCGTCAGGCGGTTGTCGGCGCGGTGAAGGTGTCGACGTATTCGCCGCGGGCCTTGCGGCGCTGGTACTCCCACTCGTACGGGGATTCGCGAAGACGCGTGGGCCCGTTGCGGACATCGGCTCCCATGTCGGCTGCCTTCGGGTAGTGGCTGAATATCATCAGACGGCGCGGACGCCCAGACACGTTGGGTCGCGAGTTGTGGACGAGCAGCGCGTGGAAGATCATCACCGACCCGGGCGGCGCCAACACATCTACGCCACCGTCGAAGTCCAACGACCCCTCGGTCACCTGGAGCCCGTTCGACATGCTCTCGTGCTCGATATGCTCGCGATGGGTGCCGGGCCAGACACGGATCGGGCCGCTGTCCAGCGTGCACGCGTCCATGCTCACCGCGGACGACAGAATGCCCTGGGGGTAGTCCTGCGCGCGGTAGTAGGCCCAGTCGTTGTGGACCGGGAAGGAGTCATCCATCACGCGCGCCTCTATGCCGTCGACCGGCCCGGCGAGCGGCTGCTTGTAGTTCAGCTTCTCCTCCATCAGCACGGGATCGTCGCCCATCAACGCGGCCAGCGGGCCGACGAGCCGTTCGTCCGCGGCGACTTGCGTGAGGCACACCGACAGGTCGTTGATAGGCTGGATCTTGCGTACGACGACCACGCCGTCGGGTCGCGAACGCATGTCGAGGCGTCCGCTTCTGCGGCCGTTGGCCACGGACGAGTTGAGGGTGAGTTCCAGGATGGCGTCGGCATCGGCGCGCATGCGCGCGACCTCGTCGGCGTCGAACGCTGCGTCGAGGATCAGATAGCCGTTCTCGGCGAAGAACTCCAGCTGCACGGCGGTCAACACGCTGCTCATATGGCTCGGGCCCTTGCTTCGTTAGGCGCGTAGGTCCCACGCGCCAAGATGCTCCATCGTTTCGTCGTGGGTCAGGTCCGCGTGCAGCGGCGTGATGGACACGTACCCGTCCAAGACGACGCCGAAGTCGGTCTGTTCCCGGTTCGGGGCGTCGAGACGCTTCCCGCCTATCCAGTAGTATGGCGCGCCCCACTTGTCTTCCCGCGTGAGTACGTGGGAGTCATACGGAGCCGGATCCTGTCGCACGATGCGCACGCCTCGTACCTCGGCCGCCGGGACGTTCGGGATGTTGACGTTGAGCAGGACGCCCTCGGGGAGGCCGTGGCGCAATGTCTCCTGGACGACATTGCGCACGATGTCGCCGGCAGTGTCCATGTGCCACTTGTCGCGCTGCCCCGTGATCCAAGGCATCGAGAAGGCGATCGACGGCACGCCCAAGAAGGTCGCCTTGCGCGCCGCAGCGATCGTGCCGGAAAACAGGACATCGTGTCCTAGATTCTGCCCCATGTTGATGCCAGACAGGCAGAGGGCCGGCGTCTCCGGCAACAACTCGCCGATGGCGAGGTCAACGCAATCGACGGGCGTGCCGTCGACGGCGTACCGGTTCTCGCCGTGCTGATGCGCGCGGAGCGGGCGGTCGATGGTGATCGCCATGCTGATGTTGCTGCGTTCGCGATCGGGCGCGACGACGAACACGGCGCCCAACGGCTCGACAGCCTCCGCCAAGTGCGCGATCCCCGCGGCGTAGATGCCGTCATCGTTAGTCAGGAAGAACATCGGGGTCCTTTGCGGTGGCGGTGTGTGCCTCGCACCGGCCGGGCGCTCGCCGACGCTGCGGGTCGTCGAGGCTGCGGAACAGCAGGCGCGTGAACCTGAGCATCTCCCTCAGCGGCCGGACGCTGCTCGCCTCGCCGGCGTAGACGGTGGCCACGGGAACGCTGTCGATGACGTATCCCGCGCGGCCGAGTCTCAGCAGCAGCTCCGCCTCGGTCTCGTACCCGCGCGTCTCCAGGCCCAGCCCCCGCAACGGCGCGAGCAGCATGAGCCGGTATCCGCACTGGAAGTCGGGGGCAACGCTGTGGCCAAGCCACTGCCCAACCGCCGAGACGAGGCGGTTGTTCCATCGCCGGTGGACAGGCATCGATCCGACATCGTTCATGCGTGTCCCGAGGACGACGTGCGCGCCCGTCGCGCGCTGGCGCTCGATGAAGCGGGGGATGTCCGCTGGGTCGTGCTGTCCGTCGCCGTCGATTGTGATAGCGACGTCGTGACCGCCGCTATTGGCTGCCTCGACGCCCGCGCGGATCGCCACACCCTTGCCCATGTTGGTTTCGAGCCGGATTACCGTTGCGCCCGCGGCGCGCGCGGCCTCCGCCGTGCCGTCGGTCGAACCGTCGTCTACGACGTAGACGGTCTCCACATGCTCCGCGCCACCTTCGACTACCGAGGCGATTCGGGCCGCTTCGTTGAGCGCCGGGACGATCAGGCACACCCGCACGGACAGCCCTTCACGGAAGACGGAGGTGTCGGTCTATCCTAGGCGTATCCGCGCGAAGCGTCGTTTGCCGACCTTGAGCACCGCGCCCTCGCGTGGCGTGACGCGCGCGTTGGGGTCGGCCACGCGCTCGCCGTCGATGGAGACCGCGCCTTGCTCGACAAGCTGCCTGCTTTCACGGTTGCTCGTGGCAAACGCGGCCAGGTTCACGAGTTCCGTAATCCGCAGCGTCCCGTCCTCGATTGCGTCCCCACCGACGGCCACGTCCGGCATGTCGTCGGGGGCATCATGGCTGCGGAAGACGCGCTTGAACTCGGCCTCGGCGTGTTCTGCGGCCTCGGCATCGTAGTACTCGGTGACGATCTCACGCGCAAGGCGGAACTTCGCGTCCATCGGGTGCATGTCGCCAGACGACACGGCGGCGATGATGGCGTCCACCTCGTCCAATGGAACCAACGTCGCCAGACGGAAGAACGGTTCCATCAGGTCGTCGGCGAGCGACATGGCCTTCCCGAATTGCTCCGTCGGGGGTTCGTCGATTCCGATGTAGTTGCCCAGCGACTTGCTCATCTTCTCGACGCCGTCCAGGCCGACGAGTAGCGGCGTGAGCATAACGGCCTGCGGCGGCTGGCCGGCGGCGCGCTGGAGGTCTCTGCCAACGAGGTTATTGAACTTCTGGTCGGTGCCGCCCAGTTCGACATCCGCCCGGATCGCGACGGAGTCGTGGCCCTGGCAGAGGGGGTACAGGAACTCGTGCAGGCCGATCGGTTGCCCAGTAGCGTAGCGGTTGGCGAAGTCGTCCCGCTCCAACAGCCGTGCGACCGTGTACTGCGACGACAGCTTCACGACGTCTCCGAACGACATCGGCCCGAGCCAGTCGCCGTTGTATAGCAGCTCGGTTCGGTCGGGATCGAGGATGCGGTAGAGTTGCGCCTCATACGTCCGGACGTGCTCCTCGATCTGCTCACGCGTAAGCAGCGGGCGCGTCTTCGAGCGCTCGCTCGGGTCGCCGATGGACGCCGTGAAGTCGCCTATCACCAGGCACGCGATGTGCCCCAGGTCCTGGAACTGCCGCAGCTTGCGCAACACGACAGCGAAGCCCAGGTGGATGTCGGACGACGTCGGGTCGAGCCCGAGCTTGATCCGCAACGGCCGGTCCTCGTCGCGCGCGCGCTGGAGCACTTCTGGCAGAGAGCCTTCCGGGACGACCTCCTCGACGCCCCTCATGAGGAGGTCACACTGCTCCTGTATCGAACGGTCGCTATCACTCATGGTCGCGGGTTCCCACGTGGTGGATGTCGCCGGGGAATGATAGCTCGTTGCGAGCGCGGGTCGACGCTTGTCCCTCGTGCCACCGGCCCGGAAACAGCCTGCGTCAGAATGGCCGCCCTAGAATCAGCCTGCGTCAGAATGGCCGCCCCAGATTCGGGCACGCGGCGCCCCAGAATCGGGCACTACACACTATAGAGCCCCTCCAGTCACCAAAGAAGAGGAAGAGGAGCGGCTGCCCTCTGCATCTTTGCGGAAGGAGGAATAGACCGCAGCGCGGACACCGTATGACCTGGAGCGTCCCTGACACCAGACGGGTACGCCCCCTCAACTGTGCGGCGCCCGCGTGGGTCAGGATGAAACGCCGGGCAGCCGTCGGTATGATGGCTCGCGGCCCTAGACCTCCGATCCGCGCCATGAGGAGCGATCGCATGAAGATCACCGATGTCCGTACGATCCCGGTGGATCGCTACCTTTTCGTGCAGGTCGACACCGACGAGGGCATCACGGGCCTGGGAGAGTCGGGAGCTTGGGGGTACCTGGAGGCGTCAGAGAAGGCGGTCGAGACGTTCCGCCGCCACCTGATCGGCGAAGACCCGTTGCGGATCGAGCACCACTGGCAGTGCCTATATCGCTGGAGCCATTTCCGTGGCGCGGCGATCATGGGCGCTCTGAGCGCCATCGACATCGCGCTGTGGGACATCGCGGGGAAGCATTTCGGCGTGCCGGCGTACCAGCTACTTGGCGGCAAGTGCCGCGACAAGGCGAGGGTCTACTACCACGTGTTCGGCTCGACGACGGAGCAGCTCGTACAGGGCTGCGTCGACGCCAAGGAGATGGGCTTCACAGCGGTCGGCCATCTCACGCCGTTCCTCGACGCGCCCCGGAACGTCCCGTACTTCAAGACGCACGCGGCAAAGATGCGCGACGCCATCGACACCGTCGGACAGTACCGCGACGCGGTCGGGAACGACGTTGACCTGTGCATCGAGATACATCGACGACTCACTCCTACCGAGGCCGTCGTGCTGGCGCGGGGCATCGAGCAGTTCCACCCGTTCTTCTACGAGGATCCCACGCTGCCGGACAATCTGGACGTGATGGCGGAGATCGCGGACAAGATACACATCCCCATCGCCACCGGCGAGCGAATCCACACGATCTACGAGTTCGAGATGCTCCTAAGCCGCGGCGCGGTCCAGTACATCCGGCCGGACGTGTGCATGGCGGGTGGGCTCACGCACTCGAAGAAGATCGCGGCGCTGGCCGAAGCGCGACACGTCGGCGTCGTTCCGCACAACCCGCTCAGCCCTGTGAGTACAGCGGCGTGCATCCAGTTGGCGGCGTGCATTCCCAACTTCGCGTTGCAGGAGTATCCCACAGGCGAGGATCGACCGCCCAAGAGCGAGATCGTGAAGACGACGCTCACCGCCGAGGACGGGTTCCTCATCATCCCAGACGCGCCGGGGATTGGCGTCGAGCTTGCCGAGGACGCGGCGGAGCGACACCCGTACAAGCCGCGCTCCGTGAGCACGCGCCTGCACGTAGACGGCTCCGTGGTCGACCAGTGAGGTCGGCGGTGTATACGCAGATGCCGTGAGCCGACTACATCGGCCCCGGCTTCTGTTGAGCACGGCGAGGCGATGTCGTGAACGCGGCCGCCCAACGAGACACGACTCCTGTAGTAGCTGACGGCTCGCCACTCCATCTCACGGGACGTTCGGATACGCAATGCGGTGGCTTGGGATTGTCCTCACGCTGGTCGTACACGTCGTGCCGGCAGACGCTGGCACGGCGAACGGACCTGCTGCGGCCGTCGTGTCGGAGCAAGCCCTGCGCGCGGCCCCCGATGGCGTGCAGCTCAATGCCGGATGGAGATACCACTCGGGAGACGGCGCTGGGTGGGCGGCGGTCGACCTCGACGACACGGCGTGGGAGGTCGTGAATCCGTCGCTGACGCCGGACACGCTGCCGACGACAGGGTGGCGCGGCCATGGCTGGTTCCGACTCCGTCTGACGGTGGACGAGTCACTCCGCGGCCGGTCCGTCGTGTTCACACTCCTTCAGCTTGGGGCGTCGGAGGTCTATCTAGACGGTCGGTTGGTGGCGCGCTTTGGGCGCGTTGGGACGTCCCCTCAGACCGAACTGCCGGATGTGGCGCTGTACGAGGGGCGGAAGATCGGGGCGCTCGCGTTTGACGATCGGCCGGGGCACGTCCTCGCCGTACGCTATTCGAGCTTCACCGCCATCCGGCAGAGGCCTGGGGCTCCGCACGGGTTCCTCCTGGCCGTCCACGACGGCGACATCTCGGACGCGATCGACCGTTACGCCGCCAGGATCAGGCAGGAGGTGCGGGAGCGAGGGTTCTACACAGCTCTGCCAATCGCGTTCTCGTTACTCCACCTGCTCCTGTACCTGTTCTACCGGCGTCAACGCGCCAATCTGCATTACGCGGCGTTCACCTTCGCCATCGGGGCGGCGATCTTCGCTTCTGGTGAGGCGTTCGTCTTCCCGCGCAGCCTGCTCGCGCTGAACGTCTACGCGGCGGCGTTCAAGACGTCGCTAGTGGTCGCGGGCGCCTTCGGAGCCCGGTTCGTATACGAGCTGTTTCATGGAAGGCCTCCGCGCGGCGCCCGCTTGCTAGGGAGCGCCGTAGCCATCCTGGCCATCGCCCCATGGGTGCACATGTCGCCCTCGTTCATGATGGCGCCAGCGTGCATCTGGCTAGTCGTCGCGTTCCTGGAGATGCTGCGCGTCGTGGCCTTGGCGGTGAAGCGCGGGCGCCCATGCGCTTGGGTGATCGCAGTCGGCTTCCTCGCGACCGGTGTATCGGCCGCGTATTCACTGACCCAGTTCGTGTTGCCGGGGCTGTTCGTGCCCATACCCGGGCAGATGCTGGGCATCCTGTGTCTGCTGATCTCTATGTCCATCTACCTGGCGCGCGACGTTGGTCAGACGAACCGCGACCTCGAGACCCGGTCCGACGAGCTACGAACGCTCAACTCCGAGCTGGAGGCGCGCGTGGAGCAGAGGACGGAATTCATCCGTAGTATCTTCGGGCGGTATCTGACGGACGAGGTGGTCGAGAGCGTCCTGTCGGACCCAGAGGGTCTTGATGTAGGGGGAGGTAAGCGCACCGTCACCATCCTTATGTCGGACCTGCGCGGATTCTCCACGATGGCCGAAACGATGGACCCGGAGCAGGTCGTGCTCCTGCTCAACAACTATCTAGGCTCGATGACGGACGTGATCCACCGGTGGGAAGGCACCATCGACGAGTTCATTGGGGACGCGATCATGGTGTTGTTCGGGGCCCCGGTCTGGACGGACGACCACGCGTCACGCGCGGTCCAGTGCGCACTCGAGATGCAGCGGGCGATTTCCGGCGTAAACGCGCGGAATCTGTCACTTGGGCTGCCGACGGTGGAGATGGGAATCGGCGTCCACACCGGCGACGTGGTCGTGGGGAACATCGGCTCGGAGAAGCGCGCCAAGTACGGGGTCGTTGGGAACGCCGTGAATCTCGCCGCTCGCATCGAGTCGTTCACGGACGGGGGTCAGGTGCTCGTGTCCGAGGACACCTGGCGCTTGGTGGCCAACGTGGCGGAACCGGCGGGGACGCGGACGGTGCAACCGAAGGGCCTCATGAGTCCCATCACGCTCTATGAGCTGAAGGGCGAAGCTGCGTCATAGCCCGCGCTCACGCCGTCGGGGGCCACCGTCCGTAGGCCAACGGCGAGGCGGGACAACACCGCCATTCGGACGACGGCGTGGGTCTTGGCGTTGGCTGACCCAGAGGCTAGGTTGAGTGGGATGCACTGCGGCGCCCAGGCGCAAGGGGAAGTGCCCATGAGCACGTGGGATCGATACGCCCCCATCTGGCAGCAGAAGATGGGCGTTGATGGAGACTACTGGAGCCGCGAGATCTTCTATCCGTCGATGATGGAGTTGTGCGGCGACGGACTGCCTGGGCGACGCACGCTAGACTTGGGATGCGGCCTGGGCGGTCTCTCGTTCCTCCTCGAGGCCGAGGGCCTGGACGTCGTCGGCGTGGACAGTTCCCCGCGCTTGATTGACGAGGCCAAACGGCGGGCGGAGGCGCAGAAGTCCACCGTTAAGTTCTACGTCGCCGACGCGCGCAATCTGTCCTTGCCTGGGCACGGCACGTTCGAGCTGATCGTCTGCAACATGGCGCTGCAGGACATGCCGGACGCTAACAGGGCCATGCAGGAATCGGCACGCATGGCGGAGCTGGGCGCGCGCGCCGTATTCTCCGTACGACACCCATGCACCGACGGATGGGAGGAGAACTACCTACTGGAACAGGATCTGATCTTCCCGCTGCAGGAGGAGTGGCAGGGGGTGACGGAGGAGCGCCTCTATCCACCACGGCATCACCGGCCGGTGGCGTACTATGTCAACGAGCTCATCGCGAGCGGCTTCGCCATCACGCGATGTGCGGAACTCATGTCCACCCCGGAACCGAGGGGCCATCCGTTGGCCCTTGTTCTCACCGGTGTTCGCACGACATAAGCGCGGGCCCCACAGGCGCCGGCCGGGCCTGGGAGGGCGAGCCGCCGTCTTCCCGAATGGTCAGGCCGAGCATACGCCTCAGGCGGGGTCCGGCAGCTCCACGAACACGACGAGCGGCGTACGCGCGGGGACGGCGCCGTCCCCATGTTCTCCCTCTGGCATCGCCGAAGGGGCGGCGAGGCGACGAGCCGTAGTGTGGCTTCGTTCGCCTACTCCGCTCTGTGCCGGCGTGGTTGGGCAATGGCCCGGACACGCACGAGCGTGCCGGACGGCAGACGGTCCGTCACCCGCCGTCCGCCGACCGGAGCTTCCGCCACAATGTCGTGCGGCTGATACCCAGGCGCTTCGCCGCTCGCTCGCGGCTGCCCCCGCACTCGTCGACGGCGCGTCGCACGAGTTCCGCCTCAAGCGCGCCTAGAGGGTCGCTCGCCGCAAGCGCCAACGCCACGATGTCCGCGGGCCGCGACGTCAGTTCCAAGGGCAGGTGCTCGAGCTCGATGGAGGCGCCATCGCACCGTACGAACGCGTGCTCGACCACGTTCTCCAGCTCGCGGACGTTGCCCGGGAACGGGTGGTCAAGGAGCACGGCGAGGGCTTCGCGGGAGAAGCCGTCGATCGGCTTGCCGGTGCTCTCGCGGAACCGTTCGACGAAGTGCTCGGCAAGTAGAGGGATGTCCTCGGTTCGCTCGCGAAGCGGCGGCAGCAAGATCGGAACGACGTTCAGACGGTAGTAGAGGTCTTCACGGAAGGAACCATCGGTCATCGCGGCGCGCAGGTCGCGGTTCGTCGCGGCAATCACCCGCACGTCCACGGTAATCGTCTCCGACGATCCTACGCGCTCGAACTCGCTCTCCTGCAGCGCGCGCAGGAGCTTCACCTGCATCTGCGGGCCGAGGTCGCCGATCTCGTCTAGGAAGACTGTCCCGGTGTCCCCGGCTTCGAACCGGCCCTTGCGCGCTGCCGTGGCGCCTGTGTACGCGCCGGCCTCATGCCCGAACAGTTCGCTCTCAAGCACGCCCTCCGCGAGCGCAGCGCAATTCACCGCGACGAACGGCCGATCGCTCCTGTCCGACAGCGCGTGGATTGCGCGGGCCACCGGCTCCTTCCCCGTGCCGCTTTCGCCCTGAATCAGGACGGTTGTGGGCATCGGGGCGACCTGCCGGACCAACTGCGCGACTTCCAGCATCCGAAGGTTCCTGCCCACCAGGTTCGGAAGGGGCGCCTGCTGATCGAGTTGCTCTCTGAGCGCGACAAGCTCGGAGATGTCATGCGCGAAGGCGTGTATGACGTCCTGCCCAAGTCTTTCCGACCGCACGACTCGCACGCCCACCGGCATCTTCGACCCACCCCGGCGGACGAACGACGTGCGGAAGGTCGCCGGCCCGGTCCCAGTCCCGAGGTCGTCAATGTGCTGGCGAACGCGCGTGCGATCATCCGCTGGGAGCAAGTCATCGAGCGACATCTTGGCCAGCTCCGCGTACGAGTAGCCGAGACGGTCGCACAGGTTGTCGTTGAACGTGACGAAGCGCAGGTCGGCGGCGGAACAGACGAAGATGGCGTCCTGCGAGCCGTCGAGCAAGGCGCGGTAGCGCTCATGGTGCTGTGCCAGCTCGCTGACCCAACGTCCCTTCTCGATGAGAACGGACAGGTGCCCGGCGATCAGGAGCAGACTCGCGATGTGCGCCTCGGTGAAAGCTGACGGAGCGGCGCTCGAGAAGAACACGAAGCCGATCGGACGGCCCTGCACCTGTAGCGGCAGCGTCAGGCTGGCGCGCATGCCCTCCTCAACGAGAAGGCGTGTCCATGTGCTGGGATGCTGCTCGACGTGCGCGCGCAGGTCGTCGAGGGAGCGCGGCTCGCCGAGTTCCATGATGCGTTCGAGACTGGTCCCCGCGATACGGGCCGCGAAGCCGTTGTCCAGCCGCAGAGGGCGGTTCGACTCCGTCTTCACCTGCACCAAACGGCCGGACGCCTCGTCGAGCAAGGCCAGGCCCAGGCGGTCGTGCGGAATCACCTCCTGGAGGTCCGTGTAGATGTTGTGGAACACCTCGTCCAACGAACGCCCAAGCTGCAGCCGCTGTAGTACGCGGAACACGGGGTCTTCGACCGCGTCCGACGCGACGTCCGTGGCGTCCGCATCGGAGCCGTTGGCGGGATCGTCGATGTCGAGGCCGACCTCAACACGTCCTTCGCGCGTGCGGACATCGAACGTCTCGACGGCCGGCGTGGCCACGGCAGAGCCCGTGCGCACGCTGTAGGACCAGTTGTGCCATGGGCACGTGACGACATCGCCGTCGAGGTCGCCCTCGCCGAGGGGGCCGCCTTGGTGGGGGCACGTGTTGTCGGTGGCGCACAACTCGCCGTCGACGTTGAAAAGAGCGATGCTCCGGTCCCCCGCGCGCACGACCTTGCAGCGTCCGCGCGCGATCTCACCTTCTCCGCCGACGCCCAGCCAGCGCATGACTTCCCTCCCTTTGGCCTACTGGGCGTAGCGTATCGCCAGTGTTCCATTATAGCAACGTGTTGCGCATTCGCTACACAGCGTCGCCACGCGCCCGCGGCCACGTTCGAACGGGCTGGTTAGACGGCTCTGCGGCGGCGCGTGCGATGCGCCCACTGCTTGGCGTGTTCGATGTTCCAAGCGTGCAACGGATCAGCGACGCCAGCGCACCGGGCGCGCCGAGGCCGGCCACACCGCAACGCCTGTCGTCGCGCGTGCCAGGCGATGCAGGCACGTGGCCGCCCTGAAGTGGCGCCGCCCTTGCGTTGTCCGGCCGCGAACCGGCAACCGCGTCCTGGCCGAGGAGGTACCGCTCATGATGAACGTGTCTACCTGCGACGCGCATGGCATGCTGCTGAGGCACTTTGAGGACATGTACGGGGCTCTCGACGCGGAGCAGCGGGCGCGACTCGCGGGCGCGGAGCGCCGTACCGAGCGGGAACTGGCCGACAGATGCCGCCGACGCGCGTCGAGCAGCCGCCGTGACGGCAGTTGGCGCGCGTCCCTCCAGGGACAACGCTTACCCAGACGTCGAAAGGCGCCGTGTTGGATGCTAAGGAGGGAGGACGCCGTGGTCGACTTCGCGTACCTGTACCGTGGCCTGTGCGGGTTGAGCCGCGCCCATCACGCCAACAGCATGGCCGGACACCTCGGAGCGGCCGTTGTCGCCGGGTACTTCTTCGGTGAAGACAACGCAGGCCTGTCGCCGGAAGTCGGGGATGCCATCGGTGGGTACCTCGACCGCATCATAGCGGGCGAGGAGGGCTTGTGGTTCGACGCGGACGGAGCCGGTATCAGCGTCGCCGAGTTGTTCACGCCCGTAACGCCGGAGGAAAGCGACCCTGCGCTGACTGGCAGCATCGCGGAGGCGCTCGCCGGCAACATCGATGGGTTCCGACAGTCGGGGCACAACGTCATCTTCGCCGCGATCGCGCTCCGCGCGCTGGACGACCATCCGATGCACGCGACGCCCACGCTGATCGGCGGAGTACGCCGGCTGATCGAGGGCTTCGATGCCGCCGCGATGGGGCGTGGGTACTACGGCGCTGCGCGGGGATGGATCGAGGGCGCCGACGTGCCAGTCGACGACAGCGTCCCGGCATACGACACGCCGGACGACATGGCCGCAGTTGTCGTCGAGGAACTGATCGCGTCGGCGGCCGAACGCAAGCGCGGCTTCGGCGGCCCGTGGCACGTCATCAACCACACTGCGGCGCTGATAGAACTGTCCGCCCGCGGCTATGGTGATCTCGCGCAGCGGGGCCTCGCCGCGCACCGCAAACACGTCCAGCTGTGGCGCTCCCTGCCGGACCTGACCGACGAACTGGGTCCGGGCGTGAAGGTAACGCTGCCTCCGACGGGCGTCGAGTTCTGGACGACGGAGACGCCGAACGGGCAATCCGCGTTCCTCACCCACCGGATCAAGACGCAGTACGGCTTCGGCCGCGTCATGAGCGTCGTCGATGACCCGGCCACGGCACGCGAGGCGGCCGACCGGCTGCAGTACCTGATGTGACGGCGATAGGCGGGCCCCGGAGCGCCGTGGCGTGCACGACGCCAATACGAACGCGTAGAGACGTCCCGTGAGTTCGAGGGATAAGGAAGTGAAGGAGAGTTTCGATGGCGAGCGTTGAGTACGTGTCCTGTGGCCGTGTCGACGACATCCCCGAGGGATCGCTGCAGGCTGCTAACGTGCAGGGCCGCGCCGTGGCGCTCCTCAAGAGCGACGGCCGCATCCGCGCGGTCGACAACCGGTGTCCGCATATGGGCTATCCCATGAGCGAAGGCACCCTCACAAACGGGATCGTCATCTGCGACTGGCACCACGCGCGGTTTGACGCCGCGAGCGGCTGCACATTCGACCCGTGGGCGGACGATGTCGCCGTTTTCCCGGTAGACATCCGCGATGGCGAGGTGTTCGTGGGCGTGAACGGCGCCGACGATGGACGCGCGGCGCACTGGCAGCGTCGCCTCCACGAAGGCATGGAGCAGAACATCCCGCTCATCATCGCCAAGGGGGCGATCGCGTTGCAGGCGGCCGAGGCGCCCACGCGCGACACGGTGGAGACTGGCGCGCTCTACGGAACTCGATTCCGTCGCGCGGGATGGGGGTCCGGGCTCACGATCCTCACCGCGATGGCCCGCGTGCTGGACGACCTCGACGACACGGAGCAGGCGCTCGGCCTCTACCAGGGCATGGTGCACGTGTCGCGGGAGACATCGGGATCGGCCCCGCGCATTGCGCTGGATCCGCTCGACACCGAGGAGCACTCGATTGCGCGCCTCAAAGAGTGGTTCCGGTACTTCATCGAGGTGCGAAACGCCGACGGCGCCGAGCGCACCGTGCTGACAGCCATCCGCCAGGGCGCGACTCCCGCCGAGGTGTGCGACATGATGGTCGCTGCCGCGACGGACCACTTCTTCCGCGACGGCGGTCACACGCTCGACTTCGTCAACAAGGCGTTCGAGCTGCTGGAGATCCTCGGATGGAACAAGGCGGATGAGGTCTTGCCGACGCTCGTCGCCGGGCTTGCGAGTTCGTCGCGCTCCGAGGAGCAGAACCGTTGGCAGAGCCCGATCGACATCGTGTCAGCGCTCGACGAGACCTTCGAGGAACTGGACCACCTCGTGGCAGCGGGCGCGGGACGGGAATGGCCGACCGACGCGTCGGAGGTCCTGACCAAGACGCTCCTCGGCGACGACCCGATCGCCATCATCGAGGAGCTGAAGGGGGCCATCGGCGCCGGCGCCGAGATCACCCAACTCACCCAGACGTTGGCGTACGCCGCGTCGCTGCGCATCGCGCAGTTCCACACCAAGAACGAACTGGGCGACTGGATCGCTGTCCTGCACACCTACACGGCCGCGAACGCTCTACATCAGTGCGCCAAGCGCGCGCCGTCCACGGAGTTGCTACGCGGCGTGTTCCACGGAGCCATGCCTGTCTACTTCGATCGCTGGTTCAACAGACCGGCAGCTAGACTACCGGTGCACCGTCGCGAGACTGCGGCTCTGTCTGACGACGCCGACACGCTCCTGACAGGCCTGCTGGCGCTCTCAGATGCTCAGGGCGAGGTCGACGCCGCGGGCACACACGCCTACCGGTACATGTCGCTAGGGCATCGCCGTGAGCGCCTGCTGCAGACGCTCGGCAAGTCGCTGCTCCGCGAGGACGGCGAGTTCCATTCGTACCAGATGCTCGAGGCCGCCTTCACGCAGGCGGACGAGTTGGACGAGGAACGCGCGCGTGTCGCGTTGGTAGCCGCCACGCGCTACCTCGCCGCGCATGCCCCGACGCTCCGCGCGCTGGGTCAGACGGCGACCCTCGCGATGCGGCTCCATCGCGGAGAGCAGCTGTCCGCGGACGACCCAGACGAAGGCGTAGACGCGTAGCGCGCAGTGGCACGCGGACGCCCGGGCCCGGCCCAGGGCGTCCGCGCGCGTCCTCCGCCCGATCATCCGTTGGTGACCGCCGCCAGGGCGTCCGCGATCGCCGCTCGCAGTTCGTCTTCCGACTGCGTCTTGGTCAGCTTGCCCACCGCTTCGCCGGTCGCGGGATTGACGAGAACCATGAACCCGGTCTTCTGGTTCTCGGCCAACACGGCCTCGTAGCCGACCCAGGAGGCGAACAGGACCGACTGCGCCTGTGTGAATTCGTCCGTTAGGTCGACGCGCGTGAACAGCACGCCTTGTCCCTGGAAGTCGCGCTTCACGGCCTCAAGCTTCGGGTCCAACACCTTGCAGCTCCCGCACCAGTCGGCATGATGCAGCACCCCGACGAGCTTGGGCTGCGGAGCCTCGACGGCGGGTGTCGTTGCCCCCGGCGCCACTAGGCCTCCGAGCGCCGCCGCTCCGACAATCAATGCAAGCATACCTATGCGCTTCATCCACGATCCCTCCGTCCGTGTGTTCGCGTATAGCCGGCGTGGTGCGGAGCCCCGGCCGCCACTGCGCGGCTGCCGACGGGCCCGACAGGAGTATACGGACGGGCCAGCAACCCAGGTCGGGCGGGCCGTCAGATCCAGAAGATCAGGTTGCCCTTGGCGCCCGTGATGGCGTCCACAATGAGCCACGACCCGTTGCAGGTGAACTGGCCGAGGATAAGGCCCAGGAAGAACGGCCGCGCGGCTCCGTACAGACGCACGCCGCCCCAGCGCAGGATCGACAACTTCAACGCCCACGCGAGAAACACCGTCACCCAGATATGGTCCATGATCCAGATGGGGCCGATCGCGAACCCAATCGGATGAAACGGGAACCATAGGAAGCGCGTGCGCAGCAACATGAGGAGGCCCATGGCGCCCGCGCCGATCCCCTTGAAGATCCACCCCGCGACGTTCGGGCCCTCGGGGTTGAGGATCTTGCTGACCGCGTAGTCGTACGGCGCGCGCGCGCCGCCCCCGAAGAACCACGAGTTCCCGTTGATGCCCCCGTAACGGTAGGAGAGGTACAGCATCGTCACCGCCGAGGCGACGAAGCACGCGACGATCGCGCCCACCATCGACCACAGGATGCGGCGACGGCGGCCCGTCGGGCCGTCGACGATCTTCAGCCCGTTCGCCACGGACGCCATCGCGAAGGTGCGGATGTCCGCCGACCACACGTATGTCAGGCTGAGCGCCGCTAGGCCAGGCGGCCCCAACGCGCCGGCGCCGAAGCCCGAGACCACGAACGACGAGCCCGTCGTCGACGCGACGGCCTCGGCCATGCCGCTCTCCGCGACCACGCGTGTCAGCCCGTAGAACAGGATGAGGGCCGCGAGCAGGAACAGCACCGTCACCCACAGAGGGATTCCCGTGGCGCGCAGCCACACAACCATGACCGAGATGCTGACACACAGGACCACAGCCGCGGCGCGGTAGGACATGGCCTCCGTCGCGTCGTCGACGCCAGCGTCTCGGCGGAGCGCACGCAGGAACACCCCTCGCAGGTGATGGCGCCCCGTCCATAGCCCGGCGAGAACCAACACGACCATCGCCCCCATGCCCAGATGCGCGAATATCGGCGACCGCGCGCCGTAGATGCCCAGGTTCTCCACGACGTGGACGCTGTAGATCCTGAGCACGCCGCGGACGGCCAGGCTGAATAGGTTGAAGAACCAGACGCTGAACGCGACGTCCAGATGCACGAGGAAGAAGAACCCGAGCATCGGAAGCGAGAGGCGGAAGCGCAGCCATTCCGTGTTTCGGAGGATCGGGATCGAGACCAACTCAGGTCGTAGCGACGGCACCGTCGGGAAGTAGTGATGCAGGCCGGTAAGCGCGCCGTTCAGGGCGGCCACAACGAAGCCGGCCCACATCGCTGTGTTCGTGAAGAAGGGCCCAACCGCCCGGCCGGGCGTACGCTGGGACATCTCGATGGGCAACTGCGCGAGCGGGTACACGAGCCGCTCGTGGTCCATCCACTGGCGCCGGACGATGACCATCACCGCGATGGACGTGGCGTAAAGCGCCGCGAGGAAGACGCTCCACATCAACAACGGGCGCATCCATGCTCCCCAGGGGACGGCGCCGGAGCCACCTGGCGACCCTTCGTAGAAGTCGCGTATCGCCTTCGCGCCCTGCGGGACAAGCCACCGCGGAAGATGTGGCTGGACGGTCTCTGCCCAGGAGTTCTCGGGCGTGGCGAAGTAGTGCGCGGACGTTATGATGGGCATGAGTTGCGCCGTCAAACCCATCGTGGGGATCGCGCACGCCACCAGCATCATCACGTATACCAGGCGGAGTTCGGCGGCCGTCAGAGCCAGTCGTGGACTCAGCCGCGCGGCGACGCCATTCACCGGAAGGGCGCACAGGAACAGGAGGAAGGCCGCGGCTGCCGCGCTGAAGTCGATGGCCGTGTACGAGCCGTGGATGACCATCAGGTTGTAGATGGTCGCGAACCCGATGAACGCGGACAGCGCCAGACCGATGGCGTGGGCGCGCCACGTCCAGGGTTGCTCCAGATATCGTTCGTCGTGGGCCTTCACGGGTCAACCGGCCACGGCGCGTGGCTACGCGTTCTCCTGGCTTAGGTGGCCCAGGTCGCGAGCCACCTGTGTGAAGCGCTGGTCGAAAGCATCGTCGGACAACGCCTGTCCGGTCGCATCGCGCGGCGAGACGAACTCCGTCGACGCATCGCCCAGACACGGCAGAAGGTCGACGAGATCGAAGCGCGCCAGCGTGCCGTACGCCATGATCTCCAGGTTGTACGCGTCGCGATCGTAGTAGCGCGTGTCGGTCAGGTGTCGGTACGAGTAGAGCATGTCCTCGAACTCGGCGCGGGTGAGGTCGCCGATCAGCGCTGCGGCGAGATAGCCGTCGATCGCCCCGCGTCCGGCGCCGTAGAGGCCGATGTCGCCGACGTCGTCGCGCGACCTCAGGTAGTCGTGCGCGCGGACGACATCGAACACGCGTCCACCCAACGTCGAACCGCCCAGCATCATCACGTCGCATGCGAGCTTGTACTGGTACGCGTGCGCCCCGCCCCTCTGGCCGATGGAGCGCGTCTGCACGGCGCCTGTGCCGCGCGCGTCGAACACGCACAGTCGGACGCCGTCCGCGAGCCGTTCGTCCATCCACTCGCGACGGTCGGGAATGTCGCTCGTGCCGTTCTCGAACAGCGCGATGTCCGTCCGCCGCGCGGCGACTCCTTCCCTCGGGTGCACGATGGTGGCCGTGACCGTGATGCCCGGCTCAGTGAAGAAGAACACTTTCTCGCAGGCGAAGCCGTCTACTTCCGACTCGGTGATGATGCGTGGATATATGGGGAGCCCGTCGGCATCGCGGACGCCGAGTACCTCCCGCACGTCGGCCCGGACGCGGGCGACATGGGCCGCGCGCTCGTCGGCGCTGCGGATGGGCTTGGGCTCGGGACACACCGTCGCGAGACGCTCGCGATTGAGGTCGAAGACAGTCCGGCTGGCCGGATGCAGGTCGAGCACCTGTCCGTTCGGCGTGGCCCACAGTTCCTCGGGCGGCAGGATCTCAGGAGTACCGGTGACAAAGTCCCCGGGGTCGCCGCACAGGTGCACGCGCAGCCAATTCACGCACGCCTGCCGCAAGTACGAGGAGTACAGGTGGCGTGTCGGGGCCACGCTGATGTCGACGTTGCCCTCGGCGCCGTACAGGGCGTAGACGCGCTTCGCGCGGCGCACGGCCTCGTGGGCGCCTTCGATCGGGAAGAAGTCGTACGCGGCCGCGCCGACCAACACGGGCTTGGGCGCCATCATGGTGATGACGTCGTCGTGGTCCGGCCCGTGGGCCATGGCTCCTGGGATGATCTGTTCGCTGTCCTGCGGCTGCCCGGTCATCATGTACGACTCGAGCGTCATCATGAACGTGCACGGCACGGCTGCCGCGAGCCGCGTCTCGCTCATCATCAGCAGGCTGGACTGCGTGCCCCCGCCCGAGTTCCCAGTGACCGCGATCTTCGAAGCGTCCACCTCGTCGCGCGTCTCGAGGTAGTCGATGCCACGCATGACGTCCCAGATGAAGTGGCGACCTACGCTCGCGCCGCCCACGTTGAACTGGATGCCCGCATGCGTGTGTTCCGTGGTGCAGCCGCCGATGATGCGCTTGCCGGACTCGGGGTCGAAGTACTGGAACCGCTCGCCTTGACCGGGTGGGTCGACCGCCATCACGACGAACCCGTTCTCGACGAGGTCCGCACACACTTTCTGGTATTCGACGTACGACTTGCCTTCGTCGCTGTGGCCGTGGACGAACACGACCGCGGGACGCCGCTCCGTGATGCCCTTCGGCACGTACAGCGCAGCCGTGACGTAGAACTCTGGCAAGCTCTGGTAGATCAGCTTCTCGATGACGTACGAGCCGCGATCCAGGGTACCCGTGCATTCCAGGTTCAGCGGCGTGCGTTCGGTCGGGAGGCCGCCCATCGCGTCCAGGAAGCGTTCGCGCAGCGTGTCTCGTCGACGCTCGAACTCCGCGACCGTGTTGACCGCGGCCTTCTCCTCCGCCTGCCGCGCGAAGTGCTCGCGTGCCCGACGTCGGATGTGGTCGATGACCTGGTTCTCGACATCGTGGAACCCGTCCACATGCGGCCCGAATGTCAGCATGAGCCCTCCCGGCGGTCGGCGTGAGTTCGGCGGCGCCGCCGTGATTGTCGCAAGCGGCATCGGGAGGCGCAAGCCGACCAGTGGGCGCCGGCGGGCCTGGCGCCGACCTGGCGTGCGGGGACTCCCCTGCCGCCGCGGCAGTGCATCCCGAGCGGGGGTTTCCCTGAGGTCTGTAACCATCCGCCGCGGAATTCGCCGCCCATGACCGAACACCCGTTGCCCTCCGATGACGTTATTTCCCAGCTACTGGGCGCTCTCGGCTACCCAGCCGATGGCGCCACCGTCGTGCCGGCTCCTGGCGATCACTACAACGCGGCCTATGTCATCTCCGTCCGCGCCGGCGGCGACGCAGTGACTCGCTTGGTGCTGAAGACGTACGAGAACCCAGACTTGGACCGCGAGGCGAAGGCCCGGCGCGAGTTCCGCGCCTTGCAGATGCTGCGCGAAGCGGACGTGCCGACGCCGGAACCCATCTGGCTAGACGACCGAGGCGCGCTTCTTGGAGCGCCCGCCATCGCCAGCGGCTTCATCGACGGCGTCGAACCCAACTGTGATGAGGACGCCGTGGCGTACGCCACGGCAGCAGCAGCGATGCTGGCACGGATCCACCGGACCGCGATCTGCGATTCCGACATGCCGATCCTCATGGACGGCAACGCGGAATGCGTGTGGTTCCTCAAGGCGGGAGTCCCGGACTACATGCACACCCATCCGCATGGCGAACTCCTATGGCACGCCATCGCGGACATGCACGCGCAAACCACGTCGACTTCGCGAGCGCTGCTGCACACCGACTTCTGGACGGGGAACGTCCTCTGGGATGGTCGGGACATCGTTGCCGTACTCGACTGGGAAGAGGCCGCGTACGGGGATCCGGCCATCGACGTGGCCTACTGCCGCATGGACATGCATCTGAACGGAATGGGCAGCGCCATAGCCGATCAGTTCCTACGGCGGTACGAAGAGGCCGCCGGGCGGCCTGTCGAGCACCTTGCGCTGTGGGAACTCGCCGCCGCAGTGCGTCCCATGCACGACGGCGAGTGGGAACACGAGTGCCGCGACGAGTTGCTGGGATTCATCGCCGACGCGCGACGGCGTGCTGGCATCTGAGATATGGTCGGAAGTTGTGTATGGGGAGGATGAAGCAGGCGGCGTATCCT
>JABGQA010000073.1 GCA_018644665.1 Candidatus Poribacteria bacterium | reverse complement strand
CTCCCGAAGCAGGTGCGCTACCGGGCTGCGCTACGCCCCGACGCGTCTATGGTAGTGCTGCTCGCAGGGCGAATCAAGCGCAATGGGCCACGGTTACCGTGTACCCGGCCGGAGCCTTGCGCGCCACGTGTCCGGGAAGTAGCCTGGCGCTTGATATGCGCATCCGCGGGTGACCGTACGCGCCGCCGGTGGGAGAACCATGGGTCCCGAGATTCTCGTTCCGATCGTAGCCATTATTCTCGGATACAGGCTGATAGCGCGGCAGATAGAGAACAAGCGGGTGGCGACGGAGGCGCGCTTGGGCGAAGGCAGGAACGCGGACATGGCGGAAGTGCGCGAGGAACTGGCCCAGATTCGGGAGATGTTGGCGGACGTCCTCCTCGAGGACCACGCTCGCGGGGCCCGCTCACTCCCGGAGGCGCGCAGCCCCGACCCACGCGACGACGGTTGACACCCGCCGCCGACGACGGCAGGAGGAAGTGATGCTCTCGCCAGATTGCTCCCGCGACGTACAGATGCAGTTCCTGAGACCGGCTCAGCTAGAGGAACGCGGCAAGGAGTTCCCGGCCGTGTACGTGCCATTCGGGCCGATAGAATGGCACGGCGAGCATCTGCCCCTCGGCACTGACGCGCTCAAGGCGCACGGCGTCCTCTGCAAAGCTGCGGAGAGGCATGGTGGCGTCGTCTATCCGCCGATGTTCGTGCACGACGGTTGGGACCTGGATGTCCTCACGCCTACCCTCACACAGCTCTTCGACCGTCTGAAGTCCACCGGGTACCGCGTCATCATCGGCGTCAGCGGCCACAACGTGCGAGGGATGATCGACATGATCGACGCGGCGTTGGAGCCCGTCCTCAGCGATGGGACAGCGGCCGGCATGGGCATGTGGGAAATCACGTTGAGCGACGGCCCCGACAGCAGCACGGATCACGCCGCCAAGTGGGAGACATCCGACATGATGTTCTTCCACCCAGACCGCGTTGACATCGGCGCCCTCGGCGATGGCCCCATGAACCTGGACATGAAGGCGCCGTCGGGGATCGGCGGCCTGGACCCACGCGAGCAGGCGTCGGCGGAAGTTGGGGCGAAGTGCGTCGACCTCGCCAGCGACGCCATCGGACGCAAAGCGCACGAGCTTCTGGCCACGCTTGCGCCGGAACACCGAGGGTTCGGCAAGGAACGCATCGCCGTCGGCACGTGGTGGATGGTGTGATCAGTCGGCGAGCGCGTCCAGGAGCGAGGCGGCCAGAAGCGGGATCATGATCTCGTGGCGCCCGGTGAATCGGTAGCCCCGGCCGCCGCGGCTTGTGGGCCGCGCCACGACGTTTTCCCCAGGCCGGTAGTGACGTGTCATGTCGAAATCAGCGGCGACAAAGTCCGTCGCCCCGCGCCCCAGATTCCGGGCGATCGTCAGCGCCTTCAGAAACACCTCCGGCATGATCACCGCGGAGCCGATGTTGAGGACCGCGCCGCCATCCAACTCCGCGACAACCGACGCGAAGCGCTGGAAGTCGGCGTAGGTCGCCTCACCGATCCGGGCGCCATCAGCGGCCGGGTGTTGGTGGATGATGTCAGTGCCGATCGCCACGTGAACGGTCGCGGGAACGCCGAGTCGATGGGCCGCAGCCAATACGCTCACGTCCGCGTGCGGGAAGTCCTCGTCGTCGATCATGCGGCCGAGGGCGGCTCCCATCCCAGCGGCGGGGTCGCGGGCAACCGCCTCGTTCATCAGCCGGCCCGTCTCTTCAGCCATCCCGAACTCGCCGGTTTCGAGCGTCTCGGAGACGTCCTCGCTTGTCCCGCCGACCAGCGCCAGCTCAAAGTCGTGGATGCTCGCCGAGCCGTTCATGGCAAGCGCGTGGACGACCCCAGCTTCCATCAGCTGGATGAGAATTGGCGCGAGACCCACCTTGATGACGTGTCCGCCTATCATGGCGATCACCACGCCGCCGCCGCGCACCGCGCTGGCGACATCGGAGACGAACGACCGCAGCTCGGCGCCGGCGAGCTGGTTCGGGAGACCTGCCAGCAACTCGGACACGCGCATGCCTGCGCGTACGGGCGCCGCGAGGTCGCCTACAGTCACCTTGTTCTCACGGTCGCCCAGCGGGATGGTGCGGATCGCGTCGAAGTCCAATGGCGGGAAACGGCGCTTCATTCGGCGCGCTCGAGGGTGACCCGGACACCACTGCGGGCGCCCTTGAGGGCCGTGGCGTCACCGTCGATGTGGCCCAGGGGGCTCACGGCGCTCGCCGGTCGAATCTCGTCGCCGCGACTTGCGGGCGTGCGTCCGTAGAAGATGCAGAAGGCACACCCCGGCGGCCAGTACGCGATGTCGCCGACATCGACGACCTCCACGGGACTCTCGGGCTGTGCGTCGACCGGGATGGGGAAGTAGATCTCGTCGCCCCAGACGTTCCCATCGGCCTCGATCGGGAGCGCGTCCCAGAGGGCGCCCGCCGTGGCCGAGTCGTTCAATGCGGCCTCCAACGATACGTCGCCGACTTGGATGGCGATGCGCACGGTGTGGACTCCCCTAGCCGTCGGCGGCCATCATGCCTTGTATCTGCGAAGCCAGATTTGGGTCCAATTCGAACGCCTTCTGAAGCGAGCCGCGGGCCGCGCCGAGATCGCCCAACGCGCGGCAGGCGACGGCGTAACCGAGGTGCGCGTCCGCCTGGTCGTCATCAAGGGCGAGGCTGCGCTGAAACCACTCGCGAGCCTTGGCGAATTCACGCTGACGGGCGTAGGCGGAAGCTGTGAGGGTGATCCAGCGAGCATTCTCTGGCGCGAGTTCGACCGCCGCCCGCATGGACTCCGCGGCCTCCTCCGGCGATTCGCCGAGCAGGAGCGTCCCGAGCAGGAAGTGCGCGTCGGCGAACGCGTGGTCCGCGTCGATGGCGCGGCGCAACGCCTCCTTCGCCTCGGCAAACCCACCGTCCTCGGCGGCAATCACGGCGACGTTGTACCACGCCTCGGCGAAGGCGGGATCGAGCTCGAGAGCCCGCATGTATAGCTTCTGACCCTGATCACCTCGCTTGGCCTCGGTGGCGCGATTGGCCGCGTCGAACAGGATCGACGCCGCGCGTTGGCTCAGTCCCTGCCGGTGCAACACCTCGGCCATCTGGCCGAACACGTCCTCCCACGCGAGGACGTCCTCGTAGTCATCTTCGCCCAACGCGAGCGCGCATAGGTTCACGAGCACTTGCGCGCGAAGCGACTCACTACCGATCCGTGGGTTGAGAGCGATTTGCTCCATTGCGAAGCGCAGATGGCGTCGGGCGTCGTCCGTCTCGCCCTCCCCACCCATCAGCACGCCAAGTGCCAGGCGCGCCTCCACGTAGTCTGGCGCGTCCGCCAGGATACCCAGCAGACCATCGCGGGCCTCAACACGCCTATCTGCAGCGATGTGATCCATCGCCGACTCGAACTGCTCACGCGCGTTTGGCATGTCCATCTTCGTCGGTCGTCCTGAGGGTGTACGGCAGCGGAACGACGGGACATCGCGGGATCCGGCAGGCCCGGGCGGCACGATCTGCGCCCGCCTCACGCCCCCCCAAGCATATCACGCTGCGGCCGGCCCGGGCCGGCGCCGGAACTCGGCGTACCGGGCGGCCGTGGGCAGGTCCGCGAGGGACACGCGCTCGCCTCCCAACCGGTCGGAGATGTTCGCGCCAAGCACCGCCGCCAAGCTGTTCATGCTCCCCGAGAACGTGCTCCGCAGCCCGTCCTCGCTTCGGGCCGCGACGGCCCCGACGAACGCGCGCGCCAGAGCAGTCGTCGGATCCTCCCCCTGCGCCGTTGGGAGAACGTGACGGAGTTCCTCGGCCGAAGGTCGCTGTTCTGGGGGGTACGGCCCGTCGTAGTGGTACGCCACAGCGTCGTGGCCCTCGAACTTCACTTGGCCGTGGGTCCATGTGATGCCCTGGTAGCCGTCGTTGTAGTACGACCTCCGCAGACGAGACATGATGAGGCTACCGATCGCTCCCGATTCGAAGCCGTAAGCGACGCGGTACGCGTACGGGTTATCGCCTCCGTCCTCGATGTCGGAGGCGTCGCGATGCATGTAAGTCGCTTCGACCCAGGCGATATCGCCGCACCAGTACCGCATAAGATCGACCTGGTGGATACCCGCCTCCACCACGCTGGCGCCTGACCAGTCCATGCTCGCCGTCCAGACGCGGTTCTTCGGCCCGTCCAACCGGTCCGTGGGCGTGTGCTTCGTCGAGTGGTTCTCCAGCGCCCCGTTGTTCACGACGTTGACCAAGACAACGCGCCTGTCGGCCAGGAAGTCGCGAACCGCCTCGTTCCGAGGGCTATACCGTTGTTGGAACCCCACAGTGGCCACTACGTCGCTGTCGTCGATCGCGCGCGCCATCGACGCAGCCTCGTCGAGGTACAGACTCATGGGCTTCTCGACCATCAGGTGCACGCCGGCTCGTGCGGCGGCAACTACCTCGCCAGCGTGGACGCCTGGCGGGATCGCGACGTAGAGCGCGTCGGGAGCCGCCTCTCGGATGACGGTGTCAACGAAGGCGTCGGCGACTAAGCCATCCGCCGAGTAGCCGGGGACGTACTTGCCGATCTTCTCGGGCGCGAGGTTCTCGACGAACGCGTCCGCGAGGCCTACGATCTCGACGGCGCCCTCCTCGCGGAGACGCCACAGCGACTTAAGGTGCTGAAGCCCGCGCTGCCCGAGCCCCATCACCGCGACCCTCACAGGACGCTCCATACCGACCTTCTCCCTCTGAGGCGCGTGCGCCCTTAGACGCCGAGGAGCCGTCGGGCGTTCCCGGACCCAATCGCCGCGCGCGCGTCGGCCGACAGATCGGCGGCGGCGAACATGTCGAACTGCGGCACTTCCTGGGCGGGGTGGAGGTAGTCTGTCGCGAACATGAGCCGTTGGTGGTTCCGCTCGAGGAACCCCTGGCCGAACTCCCAGTCCCGAGTAAGCGCCGTGTTCGCCGACCCCGCCGACAGATCCGCGTACAGGTTGTCATACGCGGAGAAGAGGGCGTCCAACCGGCCGCCCGGCACGACAGGACGGTTCGGGTAGCCTCCCATGTCCTCCTTGGTGACGTCCGCTGAGATCGCCGACCAGAACCCGGGCGCGTGCCCGATGAACTTGACGTTCGGATAGGCGCGGAGCATCGCCTCGAGGCCGTCCAGCGTGGGTGTATCAGTGCAGCGCACGTTGTCGATGTGGAAGACCAAAGGCAGGCGTAAGTCGTCGCACGCTTCGTAGATCGCCTGCAGGCGCGGGTCGGCCATGGGGATGCCCACCTTGACCTCGCCGAACCCCACCGCGCCTTGGTCCACGTACGAGCCAATGATGGAGCGGAAGCTCTCCCGGCCACGCGCGACGGACATGCGCGGGTCCACGACGCAGAACGCGATGAACCTGTCTGGGTGTTCCGCGCACAGAGCCAGCATGTCACCGGTCGGAATGTAGTAGCTCGCGCTTTCCGGGCTCTCCAACGGCAGCGGGACGGCCATGTCGATCTCGTGCGCGTCCATCCAATCGAGCATGATCTTGGGCGTCATCGGCTCGTACGTGTCCCACACTCGGCCGACGTGTACATGCGTATCGATGAGCATCTCGGGTCTCCTCAGGACGGCACGGTACCGCAGCGACGGCTCTCCGGCAACCGCTCGGGGCTCCCCCATGCCATTGGCGAGTGGCTTCGGCAGACGTACAATCGCGCGGTACCACTGCGGAGGTAGCAGGCCCGTGCAACGCGAGGATGACATCCGGCCGGCAACGACAGCCGGCCTGCTTGCGGGCGGGTCGGCCTGGGCGCTATCGCTGACCGCGGGCCTTCTGCCACGGGGAGCAATTGCGTTCCTTGGCGGCGCGTTGGGGCGGGGTCTGTATCACACGCTGCGGGCCCGCCGAGCGGTCGCAGAAGCGAACCTCCGGCACGCGTTCCCGGACCTCCCCGCGCCCGACTTCGACGCGCGCGTTCGCGAGCACTTCCGCCATGTCGGCCTCAACGCCCTCGAGCTTCTCACCTTCCACCGGTGGCGGCGCATGTACGCGCCAAGAGTGCGCGTCGAAGGCCGCGAACACCTCGACGCGTTCTCAGCACAGGGAGTAGGAGTCGTCGTCTTCATACCCCACACCGGGAACTGGGAGTTGCTGGCCCCGCTCTGGCCGTCCCTCCACCCAGACCCAATGGTGCTGGCGCACCCGCTCGCGAACCCATGGGTAGAGCGGCTGGTCGACCGACGTCGGCGCGTGACGGGGCTCGAGATCATCCCGCGACAGGGAGGTCTCAGGCCGTTGCTGGCGGGGATCAGACAGGGGCGTGCCGTGGGTCTCCTCGCGGACCAGGATGCTGGCGCTGGCGGCATGTTCGTGCCCTTCTTCGGCCGCGCCGCATCCTGCGAGGCGAGCCCAGCGGCGTTGGCGCGCCACACGGACTGCCCAATCGTCATCTGCGCCGCCTTCCGTGAGACGGACGGCACACATCGTGTCATACTGGAGGTGGCCCCACGAGTGGTCGCGGGCACGCCTGACGAGAGCGACGCGCAGACACTCGCACACATTTACACGCGGCTCGAGGCGCTGATCCGGGCATACCCCGCGCAGTGGCTATGGATGCATCGACGATGGAAGACGGTCCCGCCCGAATGACGATCGTCGCCCTTAGCGACGGGAAGCCTGGGCATTTCCACCAGACACGCGGCATCCTCGATCGGCTCCCGGAGTTCGACCACCACATTGTCGACATTGAGTTCCGCGGGAAGCGCTCCGACAACGCTCTCCGCGCCAAGGTGGCTGTCGGGCGTAGTCTTACCTCGGAAGCTGCGGCTCGCGCGTGGCTCGACACAGCCCTGACCCCGAACTCGGCGCGTGCTCTCGCGGCCGTACCCGTCCCGCATATGCTGCTGTCCACGGGGTCTTCCGTCGCTGCGCCGAACCTCCTGATGGCCCGAGCGCATGGCGCCAAGTCGGTGGTGTGCACGCGGCCGTCGCCCATCGGCGGCCGACGCTTCGACTTGGCGCTGTTGCCCCACCACCAGTGGGGCCAGGGCGAGGAGAACGCAACGCGCCTCCTGGGAGTGCCGACGCACATCACGCCGCAAGCGGTGGCGCGCAAGCGCGACGAGTTGGCCCTCGCCAACTCGGGGGAGCCACTCCCCGCGCTAGGCCTGCTCTTCGGCGGTGACGACCGGCGGTATAGCTGGACGTTGGAGGCAGCGAGGAAGGTAGTGGAATCACTGATCGCCGTCGCGAGCCGAGCCGGCCTGCAGGTGGCGGTCGCCACTTCTCGTAGAACGCCTAGCAACGTGACGGAGTACATCCGGGCCCGTGTGACGCAGAGCCCCGTGTGTGCCTATGCAGCGTTCCCGGACGACGAGCCGCCGAAACATGACGCCGTCATCACGGTCCTCGCCCACAGCGTGTGGACTGCGGTGACGGTGGACTCGTTCTCTATGGTGTGCGAAGCCGCGTCGGCCGGGACGCCCGTCGGGCTTATCGAAATCCCGTCCCGCCGTCCCGACCGCTATGCCGCCGCGTTCGACGCGATCGCGGAACGCACTCGCCTAACGCGGATGCGGCCGGACACGCTGTACGAAGTCGCCACATCACTCACACAGAGCCCGCCCGAGGTTGAGGCCCTGGACGACGCTGGGACGGCGGCCGACGCAATACGTCGCCTCATGTCTGCGACGGCCGGGTGACTCGCCTCGCCTACTTCTGGATGGCTCTAACGTGTCTCGCCGCCGCGAAAGACTCGCTGCAGGCCCCGCTGCCCGACCTCGTGGGCGCTCGCTCGCTCGCGATGGCGTCCGCATCTGTCGCGGACCCGTCAGGCGCGCCCGCGCACTTCCACAACCCAGCGTCGCTGGCGTTGCTCCGGGACGTTCGTCTGTTCGGCCAGACGAACGTATCCGGGCGAGATCGCGTTGAAGTGGACCCCAAGGGCATCGCCTATGGGTGGCGGCGGGCCGGCGCGGCTTGGGGGAACCGGATCGCTGAGGATGAAGGCGGCATCGCCGACTACACGTATCTCAGCGCTGCCGCGGCCGTGATTCCCGCCGTCGCGGTCGGGGTGACCGGCAAGTTCTGGCGCTCGCACCCGTCGGGACACTTCCAGGTCCTCGGCAGTTCGCCGACGTACGATGTTGCCCTGTTGGCGTCAGTAGGCCGGCCGTGGACACTTGGCGCGCGCGCGAGTCAGGTGGAGCGCGGAGAGGCGCCTCGCGCCTTTACTGTGGGAGCCCAATACGCCGCCCGGGCGCATTCTGCGTCCGTGCAGATCGGGCGGGTTCCCGGCCGCAGCTCACGACTGGATCTCGGCGCCGAATTGCGCCTCGGGTCCCGCATTGCGGCGCGCGCTGGCATGCGCGGTGCGACGCCTACGGCCGGAGCGGGGCTTAACGTCGCTGGCGTGCTCCTCGATGTCGCGTGGACCCGCTATGCAGGCGCGCACATCGCGGTCATCGGCGTAGAGGCGTCCCTCGCGCCCTAGACGGCGCGAGCTACGCGACCGTCGCCAGTCCCTGACGTATGGCGCCGACGATCCTGTCGGCATCGGCCTCGGTGATGATGAGCGGCGGTGACAGGTAGAAGATCGACTCAGGGCCGGGCAGAACGTGGCTCATCCTGCCCACCAAGACGCCCGCCGCGACGATCGCGGCGTGCGCCTTGTCCATCGACGGCTTGTCGAGTGGCGCGCCATCGTCGTCGACGAGTTCAACGGCGATCATCAGTCCCTTCCCGCGCACGTCGCCCACGTGCGGGGAGTCGAGGGCCGTTAGCTGTTCCTGCAGATAGGCGCCGACCTTGGCGGAGTTTTCCCATAGCCGCTCGCGCATCAGGATTTCGATGTTCGCGACCCCCGCGGCGCAGCAGACGGGATGGCCGCCGTACGTCACGACCTGCGCGAACTCGCGACCGTCGTCGGCGTCGCCGAGGAACGCGTCGTATACGCGCGGCGTGGCGGCGCACACGCCCAGCGGAAGGTAGCCACTCGTGACTCCCTTCGCCATCGTCATGATGTCTGGGACCACGTCCCAGTGATTCGCGCCGAACAACTCGCCCGTGCGCCCGAACCCTGTGATGACCTCATCGAAGATCAGCAGAACGCCGTATTCATCGCATATCTCGCGGAGGCGAGGGAAATAGTCGTCCGGCGGGGCGATGATGCCCCCGCCACCGATGATCGGCTCGGCGATGATCGCGGCGACAGTATCCGGCCCCTCGCGCTGGATTACCTCCTCGAACTCCTCGACGCACGCGAGCCCGCACTCCGGGTATGTGAGCTTGATAGGGCAGCGGAAGCAATACGGCGGGCTGACGTGGATGAACCCGGGCGCGAGCGGCTCGAATTTCCGCCTACGAGGAACCTGACCGGTCGCGGACATCGCGCCGTACGTAAACCCGTGGTACGCCTGGTAGCGCGAGATGATCTTGTATCGGTTCTCGCCCGGGTACTGCTGGCGCGCGTACTGCCGCGCCATCTTGATGGCGGTCTCGTTCGCCTCGGATCCGGAGTTCGAGTAGAAGATGTACTGCAGGTCGCCTGGGAGGATTTCCGCCAGCATCTCGGCCAGGCGGGCCGCCGGCTCGTTCGCGCGTGTATGTGGATAGTAGGGCAGCGTGCGAATCTGTTCACTGACGGCGTCTGCGATCTCGTCGCGACCGTACCCGACGTTCACGTTCCACAGCCCGGCGTAGGCGTCGAGATACTCGCGCCCATCGCCATCGGTGATCATCGCGCCCTTGGCCTCGCGCATGACGCCGATGTCACGACGTTGCAGCGTCGTGTGCTGCGTCATCGGGTGCCACACATGCTCGCGGTCCATCGACACAACCTGCGATGTCGTCGCTCGTTCGTTCGGCGCCATTCTCGCCATGCCTCCACCGTATGCGTGAGTTGCCGGTCCGGGGGTTACGCCGGGCCGGAGCCGTCGTAGTCGTAGGGACGATTGCGTCCGATGTGGTCGATGGCATCGTCGCGGAAGCGGACCGGCCAGTGGAGGTCCGTCCGTGCGAACACGCTCTCGGCGCCGACTGGGAAGTCCAGGACGCGCGGCCCGAGGAACGCGGCCCGATGGATCATCGCGACCATCGGCCGCGGCGTGTCGGACGGGTTCGGCACACCTCGATGCCACAGTCGCACGTCGCGAATGAGCACGCTCCCCGGCGGCAAGTGCGCCGAGACTGGAGGCTGGACGACGCGCCGGGCCTCCAACACGTCGTCCGGGACGCAGATGCTCGCGTCGTGCCTCGACACCGTAGTATCGAGGTGACTGCCGGGCCAGATCTCCGTGGCCCCGTTTTCCTCGCTCATGCCGAGCGGCGCGAGGTTCACGACTAACTCGCACGCCGGGTGTGCGCGCCGTTGGCGCCGCCACAGATGACCTGTGTCCACGTGCACCGGTTGCGGCCGCGACCGCGGCAGGTTCGTGTTGCCGCTGTAGAGGCCGTTGTGCACGCCTTCACCTAGGACCGCCTGCGTGACCGCGATGGTGAAGTCGTTGTACAGCACAGATGGGAACAGGAACGCCGGGTCGGGTGGCGGATCGTGCTGGACGTTTCCCCACGTGAAGTTGTGCGGGGGTCTCGGAAGGTCGAGAATCGCCGGCACGTCCCGCAGCATTCGCCGACCCAACGTCGCCATTAGTTGTGCGTCCACGGCGCCATGCAGGATGACATAACCCTCGAGACGCACGGCGTCTGCGGCCGCGGCCAGACGGTCAGTACGCAGGGCCCCGTCGGCCCGTTCTGCCTCGGATATGTGCAACTCTGTCACGCGTTCCCCTCGCGTACGCCAGTCGGGCCGCCGCTCGGCGGCATTGTAGCAGTGTCGGGGAGCCGCATGCCACGGGGCGCGCCAGGCATTCCGGCGGTCCCCCCGGCCGCGGCAATCGCTGCCGCCATGGGCAGCGTGGGGGTGGCTGGCGGCGTTGCCGGTCGGGCAGACTGTATCCTATACTTATGTGTGCACCGTTGCGGCCGGCGCATGGGAACGACGGGCGGGCGGCGCACGCACGGGACGGCGCCTCAGCGGCGTCGGTGACGGGAAAGGGCGCGTCTGAGGCTGTGCCTCGCCGTTCTCAACCCACACGTGTGAAAAACTGTGGTTCAATCCCGGGTTGGCGGCGCGGCGCGCCGTCGGAACCGCCGCGAGGAGAATATCCGATGCTCCACTTTGGGGAGTACCTGCGACACGAACGACTGTCACAGGGGTTGACGATGCAAGAGTTGGCCGAACGGCTCGAGGTGAGCCCTCAGTTCATCAGCCTCCTCGAGAGCACGAAGCGCCACCCATCTGACAAGCTCGTGCAGCGCACGGCCCGGCTGTTCGAGGAAGATCTTAACTACCTGCGCTTCCTGGCGCAGCCGATCCCCGAGGCGCAGAAGCGCGCGTTGTTCGAGAGCCCATCTGCCCCCGACTACATCCCGCAGTCCATGCGGACCAACATCATGGTCCAGGACACCGACGATGCGCTGATGGAAGCGCTCCTACGCGCTCCGGCCCTGCCCGACCCTGAGGAAGACACCCTCTACCACTTCGGCGCCCAGGTCAGTGTGTCGGCCGCGGAAACTAAGGTCCCGCGCAGCCTGATAGATCAGGTCAGATCCGACCCCGAGCGATTCCCTCTAAAGATGCAGGCGTGGTCCGATTTCTACGAGGCCTACTATACACGTCACGCCAAGGGCCGGTCGGCGGCCAAAGCCAGCTTCGCCGACCTCTGCTCCCGCATGTCCACCGAAACCGCAGAGGCGTACCCGCAGCGCCTCCGCTACCTTTCAGTCCTGCATCTCGCGCTGTGCCACCATGAAGAGGGCGACCTGCCGGGCGCGCGACGCCTATACAACCAGGCCCACGAGTACGCTGCCGCCGTCGACGACGCGGCTGGGCAGGCGTGCGCGCTCTGGCACATATCATCAATCGACTCGGACGAAGGCGACACGATCGGCATGGTCGAGACGCTGCACAAGGCGTTGCGGGTCAAGGACATACCGGCGTTCGCCATCGCCCGCTGCCGCACGGACGCCACGTCCGGCTACCTCGCACTGTGGCGCAACGATGATGTCATCGCGGGCGCCAACGAGACGATAAAGCTGTGGCGTTCATCCACCCTACCTGGCCCTCAAGACGACAAGTCGCTGTGCCTGATTCGCATGGAGATCTCCGCCTTCGACGCCGCCTTGCGGATGGATCGCGAGGAGGAGGCGCGCAACTGGCTCAGCCGAGTCCGGTCGATGCGGGTGCGGATTGAGCTGCCGGACGCGCAGGAGGCGCACCTGTCCGCGGTGACAGGCGTGCTGCTGATTGGCCGTGACAGGTTGACACAAGCCAAGAAGCATCCGAACGCGGCGCTTCGGCTCGAGTTGCCGGACACCGACGATGGCAATCACCTGCGCGTCACCTGCCAACGGCTTCTGGGCGAGATCGCCGTCTTGGAGAAGCGTCTCGTCGATGCCGAGGCCGTCCTCCGGGACACCGAACGCGTGCCGGCGCTCAAGAGCGCCGTACGCGAGTTGGATCGACGTGGTCAGGTCGCATTCGCCTGGGTCCTCCTGCACAACGCGCAGAGCGACTCCGAAGCCGCCATGGGAGTGCTGGACGAACTGGAGGCGACGATCAAGTCTGTGGTCGCGGACGACAAGCGGATAGGCGACACGCCCCTGGTCGCACATCTTGAAGACCGCATCGGCGCGCTGCGCGAAGGCGCCGGCGCCTGATCACCGGTCGAGAGCGAGCCGACGACGCAACGCCACGAACGTGGGGTTGCGTCGTTTGCGTCCCCATGCCATGCTACGCGGCGGTGCCTCGGCGGACCTAACGGTTGCGGGGATGGGATCTTGAAGAGACACGCACTCGCGGCATGGCTCCTGTTGTTGCCGCTGACGACGATGGCTCAGGACGCGCCGACCTGGTTCAGACCCGATGGGGGATGGATTCTCGTCGGAGTGTTAGCCGTCGGCGCCCTCGTGGCGGCGGGCATCCTGCAGGGCCGCGCTGGTCGGGCCATTGAGACGCGTCCGATCGCGGGCCTGGTGGCTGCAGAGGATGCTATTGGCCGCGCCGTGGAAATGGGCCGCCCCGTCGTGTTCGTGACCGGCACGCAGTCCATCACGAAACCTGGCACAGTGGCTGGCTTGAGTGTGCTGCGGCTGGTCGCCGAGAAGTGCGCAGAAACGGGCGCGCGCCTGATTGTGCCGTGCATCGACACCATCGTGACGCGCATCGCGATCGAGACGGTCGAGGAGGCCTACCGGCAAGCCGGCCGCCACGACCAGTTCGTGCCTGACGACGTCTTTTTCGTCTCCAACCGCCAACTGGCGTACACCGCGGCCGTTAACGGTGTTATCGAACGCGAGCATCCGGCCACCGTCTTCCTACAGGGCGAGTTCTCGGCCGAGTCACTGATCTTCGGCGAGACGGGCAGTCGCGCTGGCGCGATGATGATTGCGGGGACCGACAAGGAAACCCAGTTGCCGTTCTTCGTCACCACGTGTGATCACACGCTCATCGGCGAGGAACTCTACGGAGCCGGCGCAGCCATCTCGGAGGATGCGCAACTGCTAGGCAGTCTGCGCGGCGTCGACCTCGGGAGGGTCGCCGTCCTAGCGCTGGTAGCCGTGGGCATCGTGTTGGAACTCGCTCGCGTAGAGTGGCTGCGCACGGTACTGGGAGGCTAACGTCCGATGCGCACGCGACTACCCCTGGCCCTGGCGAGCGCGATGGTGGTGCTGATGGCCGCAGCGTTCTTCTCGCCGCGACTGGCCGGCGCGTATGGCTCCGGGGTCAACCGAGGACTACAGATATTCGGCGCGTTCGCCGCCGTGCCCGCCGTGGTCGGGCTGATCCGACTGCATTCCGCGCGGATCGCGCGGAAGCATTCGTCGGCGCTGTATAGCGCGGTGATGCTGGCGGCGCTCTTTGCGACTGTAGGGCTGGGCATCGCAGATGCGAAGTTTGGCGGCCCACGGTTCATGTGGGTCTACCGCAACATATATGGGCCGCTCCAGCAGTCGGTATTCGCATTCCTCGCATTCTTCATAGCCTCGGCGGCATACCGAGCGTTCCGCGCGCGGACCATGGAGGCCACCGTGCTACTCGTGGCGGCGGTCGTCGTCCTGTTGGGCAATGCCGTGGTCTCTCTCCCAGGCCCAGGCGGGGCCTCGGCCGAGGGATGGCTCCTAAGCGTGCCCGCCATGGCGATGCAGCGCGGCATCGGCTTCGGCGTCGCGCTTGGCATCATGGCGCAGTCGGTCCGTATTCTCATGGGGCTAGAACGCAGCTTCGTGGGGCGCGGGTGATAGGACCATGCAGAAACTCCTGAACATCGACCGCCGGATCATCTTCCTTGGGGTCGCCTTGGTGCTGTTCCTCGGTCTGGTCCTACGTCCAGTCATACCTTTGCCGCCGTCCAGCGAGGCCCGCAAGGTGTTCGACGCCGTCGAATCCGTCGCCGCGGGGGAAGCCGTCCTCGTAGCTATGGACTACGGTGTCAGCAGCCGGGCCGAACTCGACCCGATGTCACGAGCCGCTCTCCACCACGCCTTCAGACGTGACGCGCGTGTCCTGGTCGTGTCGTTTGACTCGTCCGGGGCGCCCCTGGCTTCCGCGATGCTCGACGCCGTCGGCGCCCAACTTGGCAAGGTCGAAGGTAAGGACTACGTCTTCCTTGGGTACAAGCCGGACATCACCGCGGCGATCATGGAGATGGGCACGTCCATCGCCGGGATGTTCACCGAAGTCGAGGTCGACGGCGAGACCGTGCCGACGGACTCGGTGGCGGCCATGGACGGCGTAACGGGGCTCGCCGATATCGCCCTCGCGGTGGAGATGACCGGTAGCAAGCACTATGAAAAGTGGGTCGACTTCGCCAACGCCCAATTCGGCCTCAAGCTCTGCACCGGCGCCACCGGCGCGATCGTGACCGGTCAATACCCGTACCTGGCCAGCGGTCAGATCACGGGCCTGCTGCGTAGCACGCGCGGAGCCGCCGATTACGAGACGATGGTGACGAAGGCTTACGGCGGCCTCGAACCCGACGCGTCATCCAAGATGAGTGTCCTGTTTCTCGGTCATCTGTTGATGCTGGCCTTCATCGCGCTGGCGAATATCGGCCATTGGGCAACACGGCGCGACACGCAGGAGGCCGCGTAATGTCGACCGAGTTGAGCGTCTGGGTTGCCGCGATCCTGAGTTTGGCGATGTTCAGCTTCCTGTACCGCGAGAACGCGGTGTACCGGGTCGCGGAACACCTCATGGTGGGCGTGGCTACCGGGGTCACTGTGCTGGCAGCCCTTTATACGGTGCTCATCCCCGTCGTGTGGAAGGGAATCACAGCCCCGAAAGACGCGACATCCGCCGCATGGACGATCCTCTTCACGCTGCTCGCCATGCTCTTTATGGCTCCCTTCGTACCGCGCTTCGGCTGGTTGGCGCGCATACCGTGCGGTATAGCGATCGGGTACGCCGCCGGCCAAACGCTTCCTGCGGCGATCCAGGCGCGTCTGTTTCCCCAGGCGCTCTCCACGATACAGGGCGTAGGGTCCGCTGGCTCGGCGTGGGCGATCATCAACGCGCTAATTGTGCTGGTGGGGACGACGAGTGTGCTCGTGTACTTCATGATGACAGTACGGCGCGGAGCCGCGTTGAATGCGGTGTCACGCGTCGGTGTCGTCTTCCTCATGCTTGGGTTCGGCGCCGTCTACGGCAACATGGTGATCTCCCGCTTCACCATCCTCATCGGTCGGCTGCAGTTCCTCTTCGGCACATGGCTGCACATCCTGCCCACCTGAAGCCGCTTCCGCGTCTCGGCTCCGAGCCAGTATCATCCCAACGGCGATGCTGTCGCGGCTAGACCCCGTTCCCGGGCCACCGTGCCCGTGCGTGGAATCCTCGCCCATGAACACACGACGTACCCTGCGCCTCCTAGTGCTATTGGCCGTCGCGTTCGGCGCCCTCCTCGTCGCGGTGTTCGTCTGGCGCCCGGAAGCGCCTGATAGCGACGAACCGCAGCCAACGCTAGGCGAGGAGTACGGCATCGCCTTCGACGACATAACTAAGGCCGTCGTCGAGTATGCCGACCCGACCATGCCCGACATCACCATCGTGAGGGAGTCCGGCGGATGGCGCCTTGCCGCGCCCGTGGACGCGCCCGCCCTCGAGAGCGGCGCGCAGGACCTCCTCCGAGTTCTGGACCGGAACATCCGAGAGCGAATCGGGCCGACGCGCGAGGAGTACGGCTTCGGCGCGCCCACGGTAAGCCTGACGGTCGAGTACGCAGGGCAAACCAAGCGTTTCCTCTTCGGGAACAAGGGCGTCAGCTACTCGCTGTACGCGAAGGAAGAACAGGACGACGAGGCCCTCCTCATGCAAGCGTGGGTGCTCGACGAGGTCATGCGTACGCCCGCAGAGCTTCGCGACCGCTCGGTCATGTCGTTCAGGAAGCGAGACGTGCGTGCCGTGTCCGTGGGGTGGGGCGATCGCGGCGAGGAGATCGTCGCGACGCGCGAAGACGCTGTCGCGCCATGGCGCATATCGTCGCCAGCAGACGCCACCGCGGATCAGGACGCGATAGGCCTGACGCTCGACGCGCTACTGGAGACGAAGGCCGCGGTGTTCGTCGCGGACAGCGAAGCCGACATCCTGGGGTACGACCTCGGGCCCGCAGTCACAGACGTACGGGTCGGCCTCATCGAGGGCGGCGATCGTGCCATCCGTGTGTCGCGCGAGCCGAACGGGCCCGACGGCCGAATACGGGTCGCAAGCATCGATGCCAGCAGCGTTTACGAGGTGAGCCCCGACCTCCTGTCGGCGCTGCCCAGCCGGGCGTTGGACTGGCGGAACCGACGGATCGCGGATTTCCAGCGCTCGGAGACACACCGCGTAGAGGTCGCGTACGGCGACACCCGATACGCACTGGAGAAGCGCTCTACCCTCGCCGAAGCGGCGTGGCATATCGTCGAGCCTCGCGACGCACGCGCCGATTCCTCGCGCATAGACGAACTGCTATTCGAGCTGGACGCGCTGGAGGCCGAGGAGATCCTGCCGGCAACCGATGCCGCATTGGGCCCATACGCCCTCACCGACCCGCGCCTCACCGTCGCGCTCTATGACAGTCCTGGCCGCGCTCAGGCAACCATCCTGTCGTTCGGCGCGCGAGCAGGCGGTACGACGGCAGTGCGGGTCAACGAGTCCGCGTCCGTCGCGCTCGTCAAAGACGCCGCCGCCGCAGGCTGGCTGGTCGGCGCCGCCGGGCTCCGTGACCGCGTGCTGCCGGCCATCGACTCCATTGACGTGCGCCGGATCGAGCTCCTCCGCGGACGCGACCTGGTCGCGTTCACGAGACAAGGTGTTGTGTGGCGCATCTCGGACCCAGTCGTTGAGCAGGCGGATAACGCGGTGGTCGACGGCATTCTGCTCGCCTTGAACGGGATGACTGTAGGGAAGTTCGCACCCGCGGCTTCAGGAGACAGGGGAGCGCCTGCGCTCGGGATCACTCTCGTGCGGAAGAACCTCGAGCGAGCCACTTACACGTTCTGGACTGGCGGCGCCGACGGCGTGCGCGGCCAGATCGACGGCGACGCGGACGCCTTCGTCATCACCCCGGTGCAGTTCGCCGAGGTCGACCGCACGCTGGAGGACGCCCGCGTCATACCGCGGCCGGAAAGGTGAGCCCCCGTGCGGCGGGATCGCCCGCGTTGTTCCGGGCCGTCACCGTGGCAGTTGGCGTCGCGTCCGCAGGCGGGGCCGGCGGACCGGCCGAGCCTTTGCGCCTCAGCGGGCCGCGATGAACCGGCCGGCCGCTGCGGGCTCGGGTGGCGGGATGTGGTCGAAGCTCGTGTCCGGGCGCAACTCGCGCGAGATGAGGTCGACGGCAGTGTGTTGGGTCTGCTCGCCGCGCGTCTGTGTCTGGTCGATCTTGACGATGCCAACGTTCGGCGCGATCCACTTCCTCGCCACGGTCGTGTCCAGATCCCATTCGCCCAGCTTCCACACGAACGTCTCCTCAATCTGGAAGACGTGCTCGAACGTCCCCGCCGCCGTCGTCAGTGTCGACTCATCGATTACGCGGTAGGTCGCGGTGCCCTCACCGACGAAGAAGCCGTCCTGAACGCTCGCCTGGAAATGCGCAGTCCACTCCTTGCCAGGTATGAGCGGCCATTGGTACAGGGGCAGATACGGATCGAAGATCAACGTGTCGCCGGATCCGAAGATGACGTTCACGGCGTGTTGGTCGATCCCGTCCTCCACACGTCCGACGTACGCGAAGTTAACCACACCGTCCGGCACGCCGGGATCGGTTGTCGCGGTTTCGATGACGTACGACGTGACGGTCGGCTCCGTGTTCTCGATCTCGATGGTTGCGACGACCTCACGCGTCACGGTCTCGTCGTTCTCGTCGATGTAGGTCCACTTGTTGCCAACGGCCAGTGGGTAGTAGTTGCCTTCCCGTGGACGCCACACGAGGATGTCCACCGTCTTGCTGTCCACGTCCTGGCCGTCGTTGGCCCTGAGCGTGACCTGGTGCTCGCCTTCCTCGTCGGGCGCGCGCCAGAAGTACTTGCCGTCCTCAACGAAGATCTCACCGCCGGAGATGTCCCAAGTCAGCCGCACCCGGTCGCCGTCGAGGTCCAGGATATCGAACCGGATGCCGACGGCATCGCCGGGAGCCGGGTACTCGGGTTCCGCGACGAGGACGAGGATGTTCGGCGCCGTGTTGCCCTCAATGCTGTCGCCACACCCCAGCAGGAACATCACGGTCGCTGCATATGCCACGGCAGACGCGGCGCGTATCATGTATGGAGTCCCATCTGGTGAGGCGCTGTCGCGTGGGGTTGACGCCTTGCCAATCAACGTGCTGAGGCTGAGTAAAGCTTACCCGCGCGCCCGGCGATGATTCAACGACCCGCCGTACGTGCAGTGGCGGCGCGACAGAGCGGCGGCCCTGTGCTATACTTCCACCCGTCATTGATCCAGAGGTAGGTCCATACCATGCCGAAAATGAAGACGCACAAGGGCACCGCGAAGCGGTTCCGCTCGACGGGCAAAGGCAAGTTCAAGCGCGCCCACGCCTGTAACAATCACTACTTCGAGCGTAAGAGCCCGGCGCAGAAGCGTCGCCTAGACCAGCCTGCGTACGTCCACAAGTCAGACAAAAAGCGCGTTGAGCGGCTCCTTCCTTACGGTAGCAAGGCGTAGCGCGAGGCGGAGATCTAGCAGATGCCGCGTATTAAGCGGGGCGTAGCGGCCCGCAATCGCAAGCACAACATACTACGCCACGCCAAGGGCTATAGAGGCCGCCGGAAGAATCTGATCCGGACGGCGAAAGAGGCCGTGGCGAAGGGGTGGAATTACTCGTACCGGGACCGTCGTACGCGCAAGCGCGAGTTCCGTCGCTTGTGGATCGCGCGTATAAACGCAGCGTCGCGTCTGCACGACCTGTCGTATAGCCGCATGATGTACGGCCTCAAGAACGCGGGCGTAGAACTCGATCGCAAGGTTCTTGCCGACATGGCGGTCAACGACGCGGCTGGCTTCGCGCAGCTCGCCGAACTGGCGAAGGCCAACCAGCAGGCTCCCGCAGCGTAAGCCCGACATGGCTATGACCGGAGCCCAGTAAGCGTTCGGGTTCTCCCGCGCAGAGAAAGGCGGCCCCTGGCTGTGAGCCGCCTTCGGGAGCGGACGCTGAATTTCCTCCGCGAGCTTCCCGCCTGAACAACGTAGTAGGGCGGGACGGTTCCCACCGTGACCGGGGTTCGAGAGCGCGCCAATCGTGCGGCGCGAATGAGGGTGGTACCGCGGAAGCAACCTGACGCTTTCGTCCCTTGATACAGAGGGACGGAGTGGCGGGTTTTCTTTTTGCCCGGTCGCAGGGGACGACACGAGGAGCTATGTGATGGAGGACCAGATCCAGGCGTTGCGCGCCGACGCGATCGCAGCGGCCGGCGAAGCGAGCACGCTCCAGGCGCTCGAGGACGTGCGCGTGCGGTTCCTTGGGCGGCGCAGCGACCTGACGCAGCTTCGCAAGGGGATCGGGAGTCTATCCTCCGAGGAACGGCCGGTGGTCGGGAAGCTGCTGACGGGCCTCCAGGGCGACATCACCACGGTCCTCGAGACCCGGACAGAGGCGATTCGCGACGAGGAACGCCAGCGCGCCATAGAAGCCGAGCAGCTCGACATCTCGCTCCCGGGGCGACGCCGATCTCTAGGCGGCTATCACCCAATAACGCAGACCAAGATGCGGATGTGTGAGATCTTCCACGGCCTTGGGTTCGAGGAGGTCGAGGGCCCGGAGGTTGAGACCGAGTACTACAACTTCGACGCCCTGAACACGCCGTCGCATCACCCCGCGCGCGACATGCACGACACGTTCTACATCACGGACAGTGTCCTCCTGCGGACGCACACGTCGCCGATGCAGATACGCTACATGGAGCAGCGCCAGCCGCCCATCCGCATCGTCGTACCAGGGCGCGTGTACCGCCGCGACGCGGACGTGTCGCACAGCCCCATGTTCCACCAACTAGAGGGGCTGCTGGTCGACCGCGACGTTCGGTTCAGCGACCTCAAGGGTGTGCTCGCCGTGTTCGCCCGCGAGATGTTCGGCGCCGACACCCGCGTCCGCTTCCGCCCGAGCTACTTCCCGTTCACGGAGCCGAGCGCCGAGGTGGACATATCCTGCATCTTCTGTGAGGGCGACGGATGCCGAGTCTGCAAGCGCACCGGCTGGATTGAGGTGCTCGGCGCTGGCGCCGTGGACCCCGAGGTGTTCCGCGCGGTCGGCTACGACCCCGAGGTATACACCGGCTTCGCGTTTGGGATGGGGATCGACCGGGCAGCGATGCTACGGTACCGCATCAACAATATCCGCATTCTGTTCGAAAACGACATGAGGTTCCTGACGCAGTTCTAGCGGGCGCGCGCCCGTAGCCTACGTCAAGCGACGCGCAACGAGCCCGGACGGCATCTTCGGGTAGAAGTACGTCGACTTCTGCGGCATCACCCCGCCCGACATGGCCACGTGCTCGACTTCCGCCATCGTGACGCCACGGACGAACACGGCAACCTGTGCCTTTCCCGCGCGCACAGCACCTAGCGCCCCGTCGCGGTTGGCTGTGTACCGCACCCGCTCCTGCCCGGCAGCGTCATCGGTGTTCACGCCAAGGAAGTCCGGTAGCAGCCGTTGGTGTAGGTAAGCCACGTCCAGCAAATCAGCCGAGTCACCGACGACGTCGGCGCCGTCAGGCGAGACGGTCACGAGACGACCGTGCGGAAGACACAGCCCGAACGTCGTCGACGTTGACGAGCGCACGGCATCAAGCATGCGCGTGACGGCTTGGTCCCCGTCGGCGGCGCCCAGTTCCACGACCTCGCAACCCGCCTCGGTCAACCGGCGTGGGAGTGACTCGACGACCTCAGCCGGCAGACCAGAGAGCAGCCGGAACGTGGGGAGTATCACCAGCTCGTCGGAATGCGACGACACCAGCGCCATCATGACGGCGTCGGCAGGTGTCGGAGACGGCGACGCCCCGTTGGCGCCTCGTACATGGTCACGGTACGCGAGTGCCGTCTCATAGCGGTGGTGGCCGTCGGCGATGGTGAGGCTGCTACCGTCAACCACCGCGGCAAGCTCCTTCGCCAGAGGGCCGTCGGCTCGCCACAGCCGATGCGTCTGCCCGTCACCGTCCTCGCCTTCGTACAGCAGCGGGGAGCGCGTGGCCACGTCGGCGACCACACCGTCCATCGCCTTCTGCTCATCAGAAACTATGGCGAAGACGGGGGACAGGTTGGCTTCCGTGGCCTCAATCAGCTTCAGTCGGTCTGCCTTCGGGCCAGCGAGCGTTCTCTCGTGCGGGAAGATGGACTGCCCGTACGGTTCCAGCGTTACGGACGCGAAGACAGCCCGCCGCCGGTAAATCGCCTTGGATGTGGCGACGTCGACGCCTGCGGGGAGCGTGAACGACTGTTCGTAGAGGTAGTAGGCGGGGTCTTGCTCCTGTATCAAGCTGCCGTTTCTCGACCAAGTATCCAAGGTCGATCGCGCCTGGGTGTACCGATCCGTGCCGTTGTCTGCGCGGCCGTACTCGAGGCGGATGAAGTTGGCGGGGTGACGGTCGTGGAGTTCGTCCTGCAGTTCGGCCGATATGACGTCGTACGGCGGCGCGATTACCTCCGCGATGGAGTCCGCAAGGCGAGACCCGTACCGGAGTCCATGAAACGGCTCAATAACGGCCACGATGTCCCCTTCTCGTGTGGCGGCTCCCCCTCCGCCATGGTAGCCGGAGGGTCGCGACGTACGTAGTGCTATACGAGCGGCCGCCGTCGTCTGGTTTCCACCTGAAGCCCCACGGCCCCGCCGGCCGCGCAGGTTTGCGGCGTTCTTGACACGCCGTACGCCGTCGCGTAGAGTCGACCCGGTTACGTTGGACGGGCTGACATCGCGCAGGCTTCTAGCACGCCGGCCCAACAGGAATCAGCATGCCCCGCGCGCATATACACAGTCAGCCCGACCGTGCCCCCCAGTACGGCCTGTACGAGTTCACGTTCGGCTTAGATCCCGAATTGCCCGACCCGTTCGACGTGTCCGCGAACGGTCTAGAGGCGGAGTTCGTACAGCCGTCAGGGAGGGTCACGCGCGTGCGCGGGCACCTGACCCAGCCCTACACATCAGAGCTCGTGAGCGGGGTCGAGGAGGTCACACCGGCTGGCCCTCCGTGCTGGGCATTGAATTTCTGTCCGACCGAGGCCGGTGACTACGCCTACACTCTCCAGATGGAGGCGGCGGCCGGTGTTGAGGAGCTGTGTTCAGGGTCGTTCGTCGCCGGAAGCACCCCGGCGCCCGGGTTCATTCGCCGTTCCCACGACCCGCGCTACTTCTGCCATGGCGACGGTTCGCCCTACCTCGCAGTCGGTCTTAACGTGTGCTGGACAGACGACGGCGGTACGCATACGTACGAGCGCTACCTGGACGCGCTGGCCGCCGAGGGAGCGAATTGGACGCGCCTGTGGCTGATCCACTGGTGCATCGAACCTGAATGGGCCGGCGATGGCCGCCCACCCCTCGGGCAGATGGACCTAGGTGAGCTTTGGCGGTTGGATCGCGTCTTCGACATGGCCGCGGACCGCGGCATCGCCATCCAGCTATGCCTCGAGTCGTTCAACAAGCTGCGGGCGCGCGACCCGCACCCCGCGTACTCAGGCAACCCTTACGCCGTACAAAACGGGGGGATGCTCGCGAGCCCGGCCGACTTCCTCACGGATGACAACGCCCGAGCGGTCTACCGCCGGAAGTTGGGCTACCTGACGGCGCGCTATGCGTGGCGAACAAACCTGCTTGCGTGGGAGTTCTGGAACGAGATCGACCTGATCGAGGGATACGACGCGCCGACGGCCGTCGCCTGGCACGAGGAGATGGCAGCCCACGTCCGGCAGCGCGATCCGTACGACCACCTGGTGACAACGAGCTACTCCAGGACGCCTGGAGATCCCACGATGTGGCGGTCGCTCGACATCGACTTCACGCAGTCTCACCAGTACAACAGACACGACATCGCGGCCGAGGTCGCTGAGCACACGCGCGCGAAGGTCGTGGAGTACGGCAAGCCGCACATATTCGGCGAACTCGGCGTGGACTCCGGCGGGCCCGCCGGAGAGAAAGACGAAGCGGGGGTCGGGTTCCACAACGGGCTCTGGGCCTCCATCATGGCCGGAGGCGCCGGGACGGCGATGCTCTGGTGGTGGGATTCGTACATCGAGCGGCTGGGCCTGTACCACCACCTCGGCGCCGTGGCGAGGTTCGTCGACGGGGTCCCGTGGCACGAGCTAGGGCTGCGTGATGCGTCCGTGGACGTCTCGGACCCCGCGATCCGCGCCGGCGGTCTCATGAACGACGAATACGCGGCTCTCTGGATACAGCACCGCGGGCACACATGGCACTCCGTGCTGCGGGACGGCGCGCCCGACGCCGTCGACGGCGCCCAGGTCGCACTACGTGGCCTGACAGGCGGCGCCTATCGCGTAGAGTGGTGGGACACCTGGCGCGGTGAGATACTCCTCACAGAGGACGTAGCGACGGCCGAAGGCGTGCTGACGACACCGACCCCACCCATCGCCCGTGACGTGGCAGCGAAGGTGGCTCCCGTCAACATCGGTGTGTGAGGCACGGTCTGGCAACCGACTACCTCGATAGGAGCAACGCATGGCGACGGACTACCTCAACCTGATCGGCGGCGAGTGGGTTCCCGCCGCAAGCGGCAAGACGTTCGAGAACATCAATCCGGCCGATACGTCGGAGGTCGTCGGCGTCCATCCCGAATCGGGCCGGGAGGATGTTGTCGCGGCGATCGACGCTGCCGAGGCCGCCTTCGCTGAGTGGCGTGGGATGGGCGGCCCCGCGCGCGGCAAGATCCTCTTCAAGGCCGCGCACATACTTGAAGCGCGCGCCGCAGAAGTCGGTCGGGACCTGACGCGCGAGGAAGGCAAGACCGTCCCGGAGGGGACGGGCGAGACGCTGCGCACCGTTGAACTCCTCGAATACTACGGTGGCGAAGCGCGCCGCATCACCGGCGAGACGTTCCCGTCAGGTCAGCCGGACACATTCCTCTACACGGTGAAGGAGCCCCTCGGCGTCGTTGGCCTCATCACGCCGTGGAACTTCCCGATCGCCATCCCAGCCTGGAAGGCGCTGCCGGCGCTCGTCGCCGGGAACACCGTCGTCCTGAAGCCGGCGTCACTCTCGCCGATCTCCTCGTACCACTTCGTCAACGCGCTCGTCGAGGCGGGCTTGCCTGCCGGTGTGCTCAACATGGTCACGGGCCCGGGCGGCGCGGTCGGGGCCGAGATCGCGACTAACCCGCGCATCAAGGCGGTCTCGTTCACGGGCAGCAACGCCACCGGCACGGGCCTCTATGACACGGTCACCGGCCGCAATGCGAAGTGCCAATGCGAGATGGGTGGCAAGAACCCCGTCATCGTCCTGGCAGATGCGGACCTCGACAAGGCGGTGGCACAGGTCATCGCGGGCGCCATCCTGTCCACGGGACAGAAGTGCACGGCGACCAGTCGCGTTCTGGTCGAGCAGGCTGTGGCGGACGAATTCACCGACCTCCTCGTCGAGAAGGTGAACGCGATGGAAGTCGGCAACGGCCAGCGCGAGGGCGTGCAGGTCGGCCCGGCGGTAGATCAACAGCAACTCGACAACATCCTGAGCTACATCGAGGTCGGCAAGTCCGAGGGCGCGGAAGTGCTCGCAGGCGGGACTCGCCTCACGGGAGGCGAGTACGACAAGGGGTTCTACGTCGAGCCCACGGTGTTCGGCGGCATGACGCGCTCCATGCGCATCGCGCAGGAAGAGATCTTCGGGCCCGTCGTCGGCGTGATCCCTGTCGCGTCGTTCGAGGAGGCAATGGACATCGCCAACGACGTCGAGTTCGGTCTGTCGGCGAGCATCATCACACGCGACCTGAACCGCACGTTCGAGTACATCAACGGCATCCAGGCGGGCCTCGTGCACGTCAACGCACAGACCGCGGGAGCCGAGGTACAGGTCCCGTTCGGCGGGTACAAGGGGTCAAGCACCGGCACCCGCGAGCAGGGCAACGTCGCCGTAGACTTCTTCACGCAGATCAAGACGGTCTACCTACACTTCGACGGCTGATCCGTCGCAGATCACCACGCGGAGGCGACAACACCAGTGGCGCACGATGTCGCCGACAGTGAACTGCTGCGGACACCGCTCGCCGAAGCGCACGAGCGGCTAGGCGCCCGCATGGTTGGGTTCGGCGGCTGGCTGATGCCAGTGCAATACGCCGGGATCATCGCCGAGCACAACGCTGTACGGTCCACCGCGGGCGTCTTCGACCTGTCGCACATGGGCGAGGTCGAGGTGCGCGGCGCGGGCGCCTTCGCCACGCTCCAACGCGTACTGGTTAACGACGTGTCGCGCATCGGCGATGGGCAGGCTCTGTACTCGCCCATGTGCCTGCCCACCGGCGGCATCGTGGACGACGTGATCGTGTACCGGCACGCGGCGGATCGGTACCTCGTGATCCCAAACGCGGCGAACATAGCCAAGGACGTCGAGTGGTTACGCGCACACGCCGCGGCCGACACGGTGCTGGAGGACGTCTCCCCCGACACAGCCCTCATCGCAATCCAGGGGCCGTCATCGCCGGCGGTACTGGGCTCCCTCACGACAGCCGCTGTCGATGGGATGGACTCGTTCTCGTTCCTCGAGGACGTCGACGTCGGCGGGGTCCGCGCGATCGTGTCCCGCACCGGCTACACGGGTGAGACCGGCTTCGAGCTGTACTGCCCAGCAGGCGAAGCGCCGCGACTCTGGGAGGTCGTGCTGTCGGGGGCGGAAGCTGCGGGCGGCATGGCCGTAGGGCTGGGCGCACGCGACACGCTACGGCTCGAGGCCAGGCTGAGCCTCTACGGCGCCGATATCGACGAGACGACGACGCCGCTAGAGGCGGGGCTAGGGTGGACGGTCGCCTTCGACAAGGGCGACTTCGTCGGCAAGGCAGCGCTACTCAGCCAACGCGACGAGGGCGTCCAACGGAGGCTGGTGGGGTTGACTATGGACGGGCGCGGGATCGCCCGCGGCGGCTACCCGGTGTACCACGGAGACGGCGAGATCGGCCATGTCACGAGCGGGGCCCCGTCGCCGTCGCTGGGCGTCAACATCGCCCTCGCGTATATCGATGTCGCGCACGCGCGGGTCGGCGGCGCCGTCGAGGTACAGGTCAGGCGCAACCGCCACGCCGCAACGGTGACTCGCACGCCTTTCTATCGAGTCGGCGCCGCAACGTAGAGTAGCTGCCGCCAGGACGCGAGGGTCGCAAGATGCGCCGGTTCACGAAGCGGTTCGTCCGCCGGGAGTTCCCGGTGATCGTGGCTGCGCTCGCGCTGTTAGCTGTCGGCGTCAGCGGGTACCACGTGCTCGAGGGGATGTCGCTCCTCGACGCGCTGTACATGACCGTCATCACTATCAGCACCGTAGGGTACGAAGAGGTCCATCCTCTCGGCGCCGCAGGACGCGCGTTCACGATTTTCATCATCGTCGCCGGCGCGGGTGTGGTCGCCTATTTCCTCGGGGTCGCGAGCCAATTCTTCTTGGACGGCGAGTGGCGCGCCGACTTGGAGCGCCGGTGGAGGGTGAAGATGCTGTCAAAGATGCGGGACCACGTGATCGTCTGCGGGTATGGCCGCGTCGGCCGGCACGTATCCAGCGAGTTGACGCGCGAGGGCATGCCGTTCGTCGTTGTCGACCCGGACGACAGGGCGGTCGAGGCCATACATCAGGGCGAGTACCGCAGCATCCGGGGCGACGCCACCGACGAGAAGACGCTAGGCGAAGCGGGAATCGACAGGGCCCGGGCGCTTGTCGCCGCAGCGTCCTCCGACGCGGACAACGTCTTCATCGCTCTGACAGCCCGCAGCATGAACCCCGGCATCCAGATCATCGCGCGCGCCAACTCCGTGGAGAGCGAGGCCAAGCTCCGGCGGGCGGGGGCCGACCACGTCATCACCCCGTACCCGCTGAGCGCGCACAGAATGGTGGCGGCCATCACGCGGCCGGAGGTAGCGGACTTCGTGGACCAGGTCATGCGCGAGGGACACCTGGAGCTCGAGCGCGTAGCGCTGGCCAGCGACTCGCCCCTAGTCGGCAAGCGACTCGCGGAGGCCGACTTGCGCAACGCTGCAGGGGTCATCGTCATCGGGATTCACGACCCGCAGCAGGGGCTCGTGATGGTGCCACAGGCGGACATGGTATTCGCCGAGGGCTGCGGGATGATCGTGCTCGGTACTCGCGAGGATTTGACCCGCTTCCACGACCTAACGCACGCCTAGCCACTGCACCACACGCTCCCACCCCGCCCACTGTCCGGCGAACGGTGGCGCCGGCGCGCAGGTACGGCCGGTGATCCGCTCCGCAGGCTCCCTGCCCAACAACGCGCATGCCCGCTAGGGCCGCTGCTTGACAGCGATCGACGGCCTTGTTACCTTGTGAATGGACCGTTCCGCATGGCTGTCGTAGGCGTCGCGTTCTTCACCCTTCCACACAGCCGCGCGCCGGGGCCGGTGTCCCGCAGGGCCCCGTGTAGGGAGCCACGACATGAACATCCTCCAGACGCCCATCGGGCGATACGCTCCCGGCATCATGAACGTCGTCGTCGAGATCCCAAAGGGCAGCCGCAAGCGGTATCGATACCACCGCAAGCGCCGCGCGTTCGTCGTGGACTACCGACTGATGGTATCCACGCCCGGCGAGTATGGCTGGGTGCCCGAGACTTGGGCGAAGGGGGGCAAGCGCGTGAACGCCGTTGTGCTTGCGCGCAAGCCCACGTGGGGCGGCAACGTCTGCGAGGCGCGACCCATCGGCGCGTTGCGGCGCCGGGACGGCGACCACCAGATCATCAGCGTCCTTCTCGGTGAGCCCCGCTACGAGGACATCCGCAACATCCACGACCTCGACGAGACGGCGCTACGACGCATCGCGCAGTTCTACGAGCCGTTTTTCCCACTCGAAGGCTGGCTGGCCCGGGACGCCGCCCTCGAGTTTCTCAAGGAAACCCACGGCACGTTCGTCCAGAGACTGCGGAAGCACGGCGCCGCGGCGGTGACGGAGCGCGAAGAGGACGATGGGTTCCCCGACGAATTCGAGCCACCGGAAGAAGACGACGAAGGCGACGGCCAGGCGTCGCGGGCCGACGCCGCCCCCGCGCCTCCGGTCGCTGAGGAGGCCGTGAGTGTCGAGCAACGATGACCTGATACGCCCGGTGCAGTGGGCCGACGGAGCGACCCGACTCCTCGACCAGACGCTCCTGCCGGGCGAGACGACCTACAAGGACTGTCGCACGGCCGAGGAGGTGTGGGAGGCGATCTACGCGTTGCGTGTGCGCGGCGCGCCTGCGATCGGCGTGGCGGCGGCCTACGGGCTTGTGACTAGCGTCTGGCCGTCGGCAGCCGCTTCGCCGGCGGATCTCCTCGCGGAGGTCGAGGCGGCGGCCGACTACCTCGCGACGTCTAGGCCGACGGCCGTCAACCTGTTCTGGGCCCTCGACAGGATGCGGGGCATCGCCCGGTCGTCGGCGGTCGCCTCTGCGCAGGACATGAAGGCCGCCCTGCTGGACGAGGCGCACGCGATCTACCACGAGGACGACGCCCTCTGCCACGCCATTGGCGAGCACGGCGCGTCCCTGGTGGCCGATGGTGAGACGCTACTCACACACTGCAACGCGGGCGGGCTCGCGACGAGCGGCTATGGCACGGCGCTCGCGGTGATGTTCAGCGCGCACGCCCTCGGGAAGGGCATATCGGTCTACGTCGACGAGACGCGCCCGCTCCTTCAGGGCGCCAGACTGACGACCTGGGAGCTGATGCGAGCCGGGATTCCATGCACCCTCATCAGCGACAACGCGGCCGCGCACGTCTTCGCCCAAGGCCGCGTGCAACGCGTCGTGGTCGGATCGGATCGGATCGCGGCGAACGGCGACGCGGCAAACAAGATAGGCACGTACGGCGTGGCCGTCCTGGCTCGCGAGCACGGCATCCCGTTCCACGTCGCTGCGCCCACCTCCACGCTCGACATGTCCCTCGCGCACGGTGGGCTCATCCCCATCGAGGAGCGCGCAGCCGAGGAGGTCACCGAGGGGTTCGGCCGACGTACAGCCCCCGACGGGGTGGACGTGTACGCGCCAGCTTTCGACGTGACGCCCGCCAAGTACATCACGTCGATCATCACGGAGCGCGGGGTGCACCTGCCGCCATTCACTGAATCGCTCAAGACGGACGCCTGAGCCCACGCCGCGCGTCGACCGCTGTGGACCCTTGCAGGAGTCTGACATGAAGCCCTCAACGCCTGAGCTGACACGGCCCGCTGCGGAGGACGCCCGCCTTTCCGACGGCAGTGGCATGAGTCGGCGCCAGTTCGTCGCGACGTCCGCGCTGGGAGCCGGAGCCGGGGTCGCCGCGCTGCTGTCCCGCGAGGCGTCGGCCGCACCCGCAGCGGCGGGACACGCCGACGACATGGTGCCGGTCGTGGTGGACGACGTCATCAAGTCCCACCGTGGCGACTACGGCATCGTCGTTCTCGCGGACGGCGACGGACGCTATCTCCCCATCTGGGTGGGCCACTTCGAGGCTCAGGCCATTCGACTGGGGCTGCAGGGGATCACTAGCGCGCGGCCGATGACGTACGACTTCGCCCACAGCCTACTCGAAGCCACCGAGGCGACGGCGCGCCACGTCGTCATCACGGAACTGCGTGAAATGACCTACTTCGCGCAGTTTGTGGTAACGTTCAGAGGCGAGGAGCGCACGGTCGACAGCCGACCTAGCGACGCGATCGCGCTGGCGGCCCGCGCTGGCGTGCCGATACTGGTTGCCACGGACGTCATGGACGCCGCAGGCATCCGCGAGGACGAGATACCCCAACTCGAGCCCCCGAAGCGGGCATAGCTTGGCGAGGAGCACACAGCGCCGATGAGCGAGACGCGTGACGTGTTGAGAGTTGCGGTGTTGGGCGCGGGTGGGCTCGGTATGGCCGCGACGCGCATGCTGGCCGGCAAGCGCGAGATGACGCACGTGGCCATCGCGGACAGTCGCGGGCTCGCCGTCGACATGGACGGCCTGGACGCCGACGCCGTGGGCGAGGCGCAGACTGCGACCGGCACCGTTGGATCGACGCGGGCGTCGGGACAGCTCAGCGGCGACGCCATCGGCGACCTCCTGGGCCACGGCGCAGACATCGACGGTGTGTTTGTGGCCCTGCCGAACCTACCGAACGACTTCGTCCCAAGCGTCGTAGAGCGGTTCGCGCAGCGAGGCTACCAGGGCGTCATGGTGGACGCCCTGAAGCGCACGAGCGCCGCCGAACTGGTCGTCAAGCTCGACCCGCTCCTGTCGCACGTTGGAATCACGTACGTCGTCGGGGCGGGAGCCACGCCTGGGCTGCTCACGGCCGCTGCTGCGGTTGCGGCGCAGTCTTTCGCGGAAATCAGCTCGGTGGACATCAACTTCGGCGTAGGCATCGCGAACTGGGAGGCGTACCGCGCGACGATCCGCGAGGATATCGCGCACATGCCCGGGTACGATGTCGACGCGGCGCAGCGCATGACCGACGATGACGTGGCCGCCCTGCTGGACGAGACCGGCGGAATCCTCGAGCTGCGCAACATGGAGCACGCAGACGACATCATCCTCGAACTCGCAGGGGTGGTCGATCGGAAGCGCGTGACCGTCGGCGGGATCGTGGACACGCGGAACCCGAAGAAGCCCGTCAGCACCACCGTGACAGTGACCGGCACGACCTTCGAGGGTAGGACGAGCGCGCACACCTTCACGCTCGGCGACGAGACATCGATGGCCGCGAACGTGTGTGGCCCCGCGCTCGGGTACATGAAGGCAGCCCACTGGCTGCACACTCGTGACGTCTTCGGCGTGCTGTCCTCCGCGGACATCATGCCACGGTTCGTGCGGTAGCCGCGGCGGGATGATCCCAAACGCGAAGCTGGTCCTGTTCCAGCACAACGTGGACACCTTCTGGCAGCACACCCTTGCGTCGTTCCGCGACAAGGGAGGCACGGTCGCGTGTGAGACGGGCTGCATCCACTGCTGCAAAGTCTACGCGACGTGCAGCGAGTCCGAGGCGGACCTGCTAGCGGCCTTCATCTGCCGAGAACCGGAACGTGAGACGGCCCTCACCGCTGCCGTGGATGGCTACCTCGAGGCACTGGCCGCCCACCGGTCGGCTGCCGACTACGACGACCTCCCGGACGACAACGACCGCATCAGCGCGCACTTCGCCTTCGATATCCGGTGCCCATTCCTGACGGCCGACGACACCTGCGCCGCGTACATAGTCCGGCCATACGGTTGCAGGAGTCACTGGGCGGCCGACACGCCGGACGCCTGCGCTACGGCAACGCTCGTTCAGAAGATCCAGCCGACTGAGGAGTCCACGGACGAGTTCGTCGACGGTCTGCACGAGGCGGGCCGCGCAGAGCAGTACGCGGACTACGACGATATCGGGCGTACGCTCAGTCAGGCGGAGACGGTAGGGCTCATCGCCGACCAGGTCCGCCTGGCCCTAGACCGCAGGCAAGCGGCCGGCGGGCGAGCGTCTACAGACTGATGTGCCTGGATACGGAGTGCGCCAACACGCCCGCCAGCGGAGGGAACACGGCGCAGCACGCCAGCCGGACAACGGTCAGCTTCCAGCCGAGTATCCCGAACTCCATCGGGAGACGGTGCACGCTCCATACGGCCCAACCTGTGAGGAAGCCGACGCTCGCGCCCAATCCCGCGCCGGACCGCACGAGTCCAGCGGCCACCGGGAGGCTAACGTACGGTCCTCCGGGCGTCAGGCTGCCGATCGCGGACCCAAGCAGGATGCCCTTCCACCCCGACCCCTCGCCCAGCCACTGAGCGATGAACTCGCGTGGCACGAGCGCCTGCATCATCCCAGCGACCACGAAGGCGCACAGTAGCAGGGGCAGCATCCGAGCGGTCGTCCCCAGGGCAATGTGCAGGCCTTCGATGTGCTCGCGTCCACCGCGGAGAACGCCGACACCGACCAGCGTCAGGGCGATCCCAGCCATGACGAGCGTCGTCACGAAGAGGCCGTTGCCGCGTACAGTCATCATCTGTCCTGCGGGAGGGTTGGGACGGAGAGGCGGCCACACGCAAACACGCCGCCCACGATGGGCGGCGTGTCGGCATTACCGAGCCGTGGAGTAGCGGACAGGACGCCTAGGCCGCTGCCTCCGCCGGCGTGAAGGACAGCTTGAACGACTCTACCGCAGCAGCCAGCGCTTCCATCTCGTCGTCGTCCAGCTTCTCGTATTCGTCCATGCGCACAGTCATGGCGGCGTGCTCGCGCTGGAAGAACTCATGCAACTCCGTCTCGAACCGCGGCACATCATCCACCTCGATGTGATCGCAGTGGCCGTGCCGGCCGCAGTAGATGCTAAGGATCTGCTTCCACTGGGGCAGCGGCTCGTACTGGTCCTGCTTGAGCAGTTCGGTCATCCGCTCACCGCGCTCCAGCTGCTCGCGCGTCGATGCGTCCAACTGGTCAGCGCCGAATTGCGCGAACGCCAGGGTCTCGCGGAATCTCGCCAGTTCGGCGCGGAGCGGCCCGCAGATGTGCTTCATGGCGTCGGACTGCGCGTTGCCCATCAGACGGGACACGGAGAGACCGACGTTCATTGCAGGCCGGACGCCCGCGTAGAACAGTCCCGGCTCCATGATCATCTGCCCGTCCGTGATCGACCACACATTGGTGGGGATGTATGTCGTGACGTCCTCTTCCTGCGTCTCGATGATCGGAAGGGCCGTCAACGACCCGCCGCCCGCTTCGTCGCTCATCTTCGCCGCGCGCTCCAGGAGGCGCGAGTGCAGGTAGAACACGTCGCCCGGATACGCCTCGCGCCCAGCGGGGCGACGCAGGTTCAGCGCCATCTCGCGGTACGCCCACGCGTGCTTGGTGAGGTCGTCGTAGATGACGAGCGCGTTCCTGCCGCTGTCGCGGAAGTACTCGCCGAGCGTAGCGCCCGCGTACGGGGCAATCCACAGGATCGGCGCCGGCTCGCTCGCGGTCGCGGACACGATCGTCGTGTATTCAAGGGCGCCGTGGTCCCCCAACACCTGGAGGATCTTCGCGATGGTCGACCCCTTCTGCCCGATCGCGACGTAGATGCAGAAGACGTCCTTGCCCTTCTGGTTGATGATGGCGTCGATGCCGATCGCGGTCTTGCCGATCTGGCGGTCGCCGATCACCAATTCACGCTGCCCACGCCCAATGGGCGTCGTCCCGTCCACGATCTTCAGACCCGTCATCATCGGATCGCGCACGGGCTGCCGGTCGATGATGCCTGGAGCCTTACGTTCAACGGGGAGCGTTTCTGTCGTCGTGATGTCGCCCTTGCCGTCGATCACTCGTCCGAGCGGATCGACAACGCGGCCGAGCATCTCATCGCCTACCGGGATCTCGATAATGCGGCCGGTGCGCTTGACGGTGTCGCCCTCGCGGACGTGCGTGCTGTCGCCAAACAGCACGGCGCCGACATTGTCCTCTTCTAAATTCAGCGCCATCCCGAGCACGTCGCCGGGGAACTCGAGCAGTTCCGACGCCATGACGTTCTGCAAGCCGTGAACACGCGCGATGCCGTCCCCGAGTTGCAGCACCGTGCCTGACTCGAAAACATCCACCTCGGTCGCGAATCGCTCGAGGGACTGCCGTAGGATGCGGGATATTTCGTCCGGACGTACCTGCTGTGCCATCGTGTCCCTCTACGTCAGCGCGCCGCGGTCAGGGCGTCCTGCAGCCTGAGAATCTGTGTGTTCGTCGAAGCGTCGTAGATCGTGTCTTGGATGCGGACGACGAACCCGCCCAACACCGACGCGTCGATCTCCACCTCGATCTGCATCGTCTTGCCCGTGATGCGCTCGAGGTTACTCTTGAGTTCCTCTGTCTGGGCGTCGGATAGGCCGATCGCCGAGCGCACGTAAGCGGTCTCGATCCCGGCGCGTTCGTCCAGCAGACGCCTCGTCTCCGCTACGATGGGCGCCAACTCGCGTTCACGCCGCTTCTCGACAAGCAGCGAGACGAACGACTGGAGCAGCGGCGGCAAGTCGTCGCCAAAGATCTGGTCGACGATCTCGCCCTTGACCCCAGGCGCGATCATCGGATCCGTGAAGAACGCCGCGAGGTCGGGCGATCCCTCGAGCATCTCCTGCAGGCGCGTCAGCCCGGTATCGACATCCGCGACGCTGCCCGCGTCGTCGGCCGATTGCACCAAGGCTTTCGCGTATCCTCGCGCGATGCGCAGTGTCCGCAACTGCGGCCTCCCCGTCTGGTCGTTCGGCTATTCGGTCGGTAGCCGCTCGATCATGTCATCGACGATCTGGCGCTGGCGTTCTTCGTCGAGGGACTCGCCCAGAATCTGGCGTGTCGCCTGGATGACCAACGCCGCGACTTCGGCGCGGAGTTCGAGTATCGCCGCGGCCTTCTCGCTCACGATGCTCGCCTGCGCGCGGTCGAGCTCCGCTTGGGCGGCCTCGCGTGCCTCCGCGGTCAAGCGTTCGCGCTCCTCCTCGCCTTCGCGCGCGGCGGTCTCGTAGCGGGCCTGCGCCTCGCGACCGATCTCGGCGAGCTGGCGCTCGGTTTCGGATCGGTTGCGATCGGCATCGTACTGGTCCTGCTCGATCTTGTGCAGCCGGTCCGTGATATCCGTGCGCCGGCGATCCAGGATAGAGCCAACGCGGCTGAACACCATCTTCCACAGGATGAGGAACATCACGAGGAAGCCGACGCCCTGCGCGACGATGATCTCCCACTGGATGTGCAACGCCCCCAGCGGTGAGGCGTCGGCGGCTGCGTGCGCGCCGTCGGCGGTGTCTGCGGCGTACGCCGCCCCGGCCAACGCCGCCGCCACTACGTGAGCAACCACGCGGGCGGGCCAGCGGCGCGCGCTCTCCTGCGATGAGATCTGCATAGTCTCTATCAGGTCTCCACGTGGTTGCTCGGTCACCGAGGCCCGAGCCGCGCGTCTAGTGGGCAACGGTCTCGACGGCGGTCTGTGCCATCTGGATGGCTTCTGACGGGCTGATGGTCGGCATCTTGCCCAGAAGCAGGAACCCAAGCACGAACGCCAGCAGGATGAACAACTCGATGAACGCCAGACCGATTAGCATGGCGGTCTGGAGGCCGGCAGCCGACTCAGGCTGACGGGCCATGCTCTCGAGCCCCATCGAGATCGCCTTACCTTGCGCCGTCGCCGCCGCGAGAACCGCCAACGGCAACCCGAAACCGACAGCTAGCGCCAATGCCGCTAGGTAGATCATGCGTATCGTCTCCCATCTCCGTAATTGCTCATCGTACCTACGATGAGGGACATCACCGAAGCCCTAACGCAACGGCCGCCTAGAGCGCCGTTACGCAGTCGCTCAGTGCGCGCCGTGCGCGTGCGCGTGCGCCACGTCGCCTTCGTCGTGGTGCTCTGAGTGGTCGTGTTCCTCGAGGAACTGCCCAATGTACACCGACGTCAGAATCGAGAATATGAAAGCCTGGATCAAGCTGGCCAACACGCCGATGAACAGCACCGGGAGCTGGACCGGAATGAAGAACAGATCGACCGCCAGACCGTACAGTACCATAAGCACTACCTCCTTGGCGTAGATGTTCGCGAATAGCCGCAGAGATAGCGAGATGACGCGCGCGAACTGCGTCACCAATTCCAGCACGAACATCAGGGGCGCGATCGGCCCTGGCACGACCGCCAGGTGCTTGAGGTAGCCGAGTACACCTAGCTCGTGGATGGCGATGCCCTGAACCGCGACGATCGAGATCACCGCGAGCGCGAGAGTCGTGTTCAGCTCGGCAGTCGGCGCCTGCAGACCCGGCACGAGTCCCGCCAGGTTCCACGCAAGGATAAGGATGAAGTACGAATTGACGAGCGGCAGGTATTTCACGCCGCGAGGCCCGAGCACCGGGGTGAACTGCTTGTTCAGCCCCTCGACGAGCATCTCGACCGCCGCCTGCCCGCGCCCGGTGGGAATGTACCGAAGCTTCCGCGCCATGAGCCCGAGCGCCAGCAACACCCCCACGCCAATGAACAGCGTGTTGGGGATGACGTCCATCTGTCCCCAGTTATCGTACTGGTAGAGGTGCGCGCGAACCGACCCCGGCACTAGGAAGGCGAACAGCGAGTAGTGCTGATCCCCCGCTGCCAAGGCGGGTGTGCTGACCGCGAGTGATCCCGCGAAGGCTGCGAATGCAGCCGTCTTCCTGGACATACGCCTAAACCACATCCCCAGACCCGACCGGCGCCTTTGCAGCGGCGCTCCGGCGGACCATATCCAGTGTCGCCGACACGACGACCCCAACGTAGACAACAGCGAGTCCGGCAGCGACGTAGCCCATCCTGAGCGCGTCCACCCGTGTCGCCAGAAGCAGCGTCCCAGCAACGACCCCGTATTTGGCGATTGCTAGGGCGAACGACCGCCAACGACCTTTGCCGTGGTCGCCACCGTAGTTCACGGCGAGCGTGCGCTCCAGCGCCCAAAACGACGAAATCGCCAGCGCCGCGCCGAGAGCCAACGACAGCGAGGACGCCAATCCAGCGACCGCGCCAACGCCTATGGCAACTACGGAGACAGCCAGCGATGCGCGATACACGTCCGACACGAACGATGAGCGCGTGTAGGCCGGTATCGGGGCTAGGGCGTTAGCTGTCGTGCCCGTCGGCTCCATCGCGCTCCCGCCGTCGTGTCTCGTCCCGCGTCTTGCGCTCCAGCCTGAGCGCGACGCGCCGAAGCTCGTACCCCGCCGCTACAACACCGAATGCTACCCCACCGAGGGTCCCGGCGTCCTCTGCTCCGAGCTTCCGCCCGATCCATCGTCCTCCTAGGAGGCCGATAAGGACACAGATCGCCAGGGTCATCGCCAGCGACGTCAACTCGCCGACGGCGGCCCAACCACCTCTGGGGGCGCCCGGAGGGACGTCTGGGTCCATCGGCGATCCCTTACAGAGAGCTTGTCCCGCTCATCGCCGTGACGGTCGGAGGCGCGGTGCTTACCAGAGCCATCACCTTCGCAGGCGATATCCCGCCAGCGAAGATGCCGAGGAGCGACACGACCAGCGCCACCACGACGAGGCCACGCGCCAGGCCCGGCATGGCTTCCGCCACGGTCGCAACGCGAGGCGCGGACGTCATGTACATCCGCACGACGACCCCGAGATAGTAGAACGCGGATACGACGCTGTTCAATACGCCGATGACGACCAGCCACGTGAAGCCGGCGCCGTACGCGTCCCGGAAGAGGAAGAACTTGCCCATGAAGCCGGCCGTGGGCGGGAAGCCGGCCAACGACAACAAGATCAGCGCGATCCCGGCTCCCAGCACGGGACGGCGGAATCCGAGGCCGGCGAAGTCGTCGAGAGACAGCCGCTCGTCGCGCCGGTCGCCATGCAGGATCAGCGCGCCGAATGCCCCGACGCTCATGAGCGAGTAGAGCAGGAGGTAGAAGATCGCCGAGGACACGCCGCCCATCCCGGCCGCCAGCCCGACGAGGACGTATCCGGCGTGCGCGACACTGGAATACGCGAGCATCCGCTTCACGTTCGTCTGCGTGAGCGCCATCAGGTTGCCGACCGTCATCGTCAGCGCGGCGAGGACAGCGAACACGATCTGCCACTCCGCCTGGTACGCGTGACTCGACAAAAGGAACACGCGCAGGATGCCAGCGAACCCAGCGACCTTCGGCGCGGAGGCAAAGAACGCCGTCACTGGAGTCGGAGCGCCCTGATACACGTCAGGCGCCCACTGGTGGAACGGCACGGCCGCGACCTTGAACGCGAAGCCAACGAGCACGAGCAGAACACCCACGCGGAACAGCGAGGATCCCGCCGGCAGCGCGTCGGCCATCGTTGTGAGGTTCGTCGTTCCCGTCGCGCCGAAAATCAGCGCGATCCCGTAAAGGAAGAAGCCCGACGAGAACGCGCCGAGGAGGAAGTACTTGAGTGAAGACTCCGACGACTCGGCGTTCCGGCGGAAGCCCGCCAGGATGTACAGCGGGAGAGAGAGCAACTCCACCCCGATGAAGATGATGATCAGGTCGTTACCACCGGCGATGAGGAGCATCCCGAGCGCGGAGAGCAGCATCAGGATGTAATACTCGCCGCGTTGGGCGCGGTGCCGGTCGAGGTAGCCGATGGAAAGCAGGATGCAGAGCGCGGTGGCGAGCAGGCAGATCGCCCCGAGCGACCGCGTGTACCGGTCAACCAGGAAGATACTCGTCGCGACGCCATTCACCCTCGCGCCGAACGCCAACGCCGTCGTACCGGTAGTCCCCAGCAGCGCCAAGAGCGCCACGACGACGCCGATCAGGGCCGCCCATCCTGTGGCGAGGCTCCACTGCCGCCGCGAGCCCATGTCGAGGCACAGGCAGAGGATGAGCGTCGCAAGCAGGACAATCGCCCCGGCGAGCGCGTTCCACTGGAAGTCGAGGACGGCGATCATTGGTATGCGGCCCTTCGCCTACGTCTCACGCCGACGCGCGCCCACGATGGCTCGTTCAACGCGTCTATATCAGCACCAAGAACAACAGCGTCACCACAACGAAGATCGGGATCAGGATCGCGCAGGACCAGGCCATGAAGCCAAAGAACGACGGCATCTTTACGCCGTCCTGTATCGCGATGGACCGCACCATGAAGTTCGGAGCGTTGCCGATGTACGTGTTCGCGCCCATGAACACGGCGCCCATCGAGATGGCCTTGAGGAACCCACCGAACTGCTGAAGGCTCGCCTGCAGCGCCTCGACCGACATCGACGCGACCTCGGGATGCCTCGCCTGTATGCCCGCGGCGACAGCGGCATCCACCGGTGGGGAGTTGAACCACGGTAGCGGGCTGCTCGCCAGGTAGTCACTGACGACCGCCTCAGTGAGATGCAGCTTGCCCAGCGCCGTGTTGAAGAACGTCAGATACGTCGGCGCGTTATCGAGGAAGCTGGACAGTATCCCGGCAAGCCACATGTACGCGATCTCGGAGTTCGCCGCCCGGATCACCGGGGACAAGGCGCCCTGTTCGCCTGCCTTGAGGATCGCGAGCGCCGGGATGATCGTCATGAAGATTCCCGCAAACAGAATCCCCACTTCCTTTATCGGCTCCCACTCGAACTCGTTCTCATCTCGCAAGGTCTGCTTCGTCGCTGCGAACGCCCCGATCGTGATCAGGATGATCAGCCCGTCGCGTACGAGGCTAGAGGCGCTCACGTGCACGCCCAAGACCGTCACGTCGCCAGGCCGCCAAAGCCCACTCAACAAGACCGCGCCCATGATGCCCAGCAGGAAGAGGAAGTTGTGTGCCCCCGCCACGGCCAACGGCTGCGCGTCGCCCGTGTCGTCCGGCACGGGGTTCGCCTCGCGGCTTAGGTACCACTTGTCCAGCGCTACGAACACCAGCAGGACCAGTACGATCACCACTGCCATCTGAGGGGCAAGGCTGAGCGTCCACTGGAACGGGACGCCGTGTAGGAAGCCCAGGAATAGAGGCGGATCACCCAAAGGCGTCAGGGCCCCACCGATGTTGCTGACGAGGAAGATGAAGATCACCACGATGTGGACGCGGTGCTGCCGATGCGCGTTGGCCCTCAGGAGCGGCCGGATCAGCAACATCGACGCGCCGGTCGTGCCGATGATGGACGCGAGCACGGACCCAACCGCGATGAAGCCCGCGTTCACCCCAGGCGTACCGACAAGCGTGCCGCGCAGTACGATCCCCCCAGCCGCGACGAACAGCCCGGCCAGCAGGATGATAAACGGGATGTAGTCGACGAGGTAGATGTGCAGGATCTCGTGCGTGGCGACGCTCAGCGAGCCCTTCATCCCGAATATCACGCAGAACGGGACCGCAAACGCGAGCGCCCACACGAGCGACGCCTTCGGGTAGTTATGCTCCCACCAGTGGTGGTTGATGATGGGCCCGAGCGCGATCGAGAGGAGAATCCCGACGAACGGGATCACCCACAGCAGGGAAAGATCCGCGCCGATGCCGGGCCCCCCGTGGCCGCCGTCGGCCTCCTCGCCGTGGCCGGCGTCAGCGCCATGCGCGGCCTCAGCAGTGGCCCCGTGGTCATCCTGGGCGTCGGCGAGCAAGGGAAGCGCGAGCACCGAAACAGCCGCCAGCAGAATGGCGGCGAGACGTATCCGTCTCGAACGGGACAGCGGCATCAATGACCTCCGGCCGGAGTGTGTACCTCAATGGAGCCGTGGCCGGAGCCACCTTCCTGAGGCGACACCCGGACGATCTCCTTCGCGCTGCCTGCTTTACGCAGCTCGGAGATGGCGTGGTCGGCGTCCATCCGGTCGAGGAAATACTTCGGGAAAACCCCTATCAAGAATACAACCACTACGAGCGGGACGGCAACGACCAACTCTCGGAGCGTCAGGTCGTTGAGATTCTCATTGGCGCGGTGCTTGATCGGCCCAAAGAACACGCGTTGCACCATCCACAGCATGTACACGGCGGCGAGGATGACCCCGAGGGCTGCGAACACCGCGTAGACCGCGCGGCCCTGCGTGCTGAACGTCCCGAGGAGGATCAGGAATTCGCCCACGAACCCGTTCGTGCCGGGCAGCCCGATCGACGAAAACGTCACGATCAGGAACACAGCCGCATACGCTGGCATGCGCTTGGCGATGCCGCCGAATTCCGAGATCAGGCGTGTGTGACGCCGGTCATAGAGCATCCCGACGAGCATGAACAGCGCGCCCGTGCTAATGCCGTGGCTGACCATCTGGATGACCGCGCCTTGCACGCCCGCGTTCGTGCCGGAGAACAGCCCCAACACGATGAACCCAAGGTGGCTGACGCTGGAATAGGCAACGAGGCGTTTCATGTCCGGCTGGACCATCGCGACGAGTGCGCCGTAGATGATGCCAATGACCGCCAGGACTGAGACGAACGGCGCGTAGAACAGTGCCGCGTCTGGGAATAGCGGTATGCAGAAGCGGATAATCCCGTACGTCCCCATCTTCAGCATCACGCCCGCAAGTATGATCGACCCCGCCGTCGGAGCCTGCGTGTGCGCGTCGGGTAGCCACGTGTGGAAGGGAAAGAGCGGGACCTTGATCGCGAACGCAACGAAGAACGCCCAGAACAGCCAATACTGCGCGCGCTTGTCGAATCCCTCTGCGGCGTGCGCCGTGACGACGGCCAAGTCGAACGAGCCTGTCTCCGCCCGCAGGTAGAGGATGCCGACGAGCATCAGTGCGCTGCCTGCCATCGTGTACAGGACGAACTTCATCGTCGCGTAGATGCGCTCCGACACGCGGCCGAACAGGAACGTCGAGCGCGTGCCCGGGCTCCCCCATATCCCGATGAGGAGGTACATCGGGATCAGCATCATCTCCCAGAAGACGAAGAACAGGACGAGGTCGTACGCCACGAACGTCCCGAGCATCGCCGTCTCGAGCGTTAGCAGCGCGACCATGAACCCCGCCACGCCGCGTTCACCGGATGCTTCAGGGTCGTCCGCGTACGCCGAGAACGAACCGGACGGCGTAGACCGGATGTTGCGCCACGAGGCGAGCACGCAGATGGGCGTCAGGAACGTCGTGAGGACGAACAGCCAGATGGATATGCCGTCCATGCGCAGGTGGAAGACGGACCCAATGGACGGAATCCACGCTCGGTATACCGGGTCGGGCGACGCGCCGATGTACGCCAGCGACAGGACGAATGTCACCAACGACACTATCAGGGCGCCGGCCTTCAGGGCGTTGTCCCGCATGGCGCGATCGGACACGCCTTGGCTGAACAGCCCCGCAAGCACGAGGACGATCGCCCCGGCCACTGGCAGGAATACGACTAACGTGAGGTTCACGCCTTGGCTCCGTTCGCCGGTTGGTGACGGTCAGGGCGCAACGTGGCGCCACGCACACGCATCAGAGCAGCGCCTTCACGAACAGCAGCGCGACCGTGCCCGCGAGGATCAGCGCGGCGTACGTCTGTACGACGCCGGTCTGCACGTTCCGCAGGACGCCACCGGCAGCATACACGGCGGCCGCTGACGCGTTCACGACGCCGTCGATGATCCACTTATCTACGAATCGCCACAGCACCGAGCGCGAGACGTCGTGGATCGGCCGCACGATCGCGGCATCGTATGCCTCATCGACATACCACTTCGCGCGGGGCAGCGCTGAAATGGCGCTGCCGTGGTTCAGTTGGTCGGCCGACTTGCCACGGTAGACGAGCAGTCCGACGACCATCCCTACGAGCCCGAGGGCCACAGAGATGAACATGGGAGTCATCGTCGCGGCGCCGTGGTGCTCAACGTGTAGGACGCCACTGAGGAACCGATAGAGCAGTCCGTCCTCGTGCATCCCAAGCACGGCGCCCGCCGTCGCGGACAGCACCGCCAGTATGATGAGCGGCAGCGTCATCACGGCCGGAGACTCATGCGCCGCGTCGTGCAACTCGCGGTCACGCGGCTCGCCTAGGAACGCGATCGCAAGGAGCCGGAACATGTACAGCGCGGTGAGTCCGGCGGTGATCGCGCCGAGCCAGAATATCCACTGGCTCTGCTGGTACGCCGCCAGCAGGATGGCGTCCTTGCTGAAGAATCCGCTAAGGAACGGGAAGCCGCCGATCGCCAACGCGGCAACGGCAAATGTGATGAACGTGATCGGCATCTTGCGCGAAAGCCCGCCCATGCGTCGGATGTCACCAACGTCGCGCATGGCGTGCAGCACGCTGCCGGCGGTCAAGAACAGCAGACCCTTGAAGAACGCGTGCGTCATCAGGTGCGCCACGCCCGCGCTGTACGCCCCTAGGCCGACGCCTACGAACATGTAGCCGAGTTGGCTGACCGTCGAGTACGCGAGGACACCCTTGAAATCGAACGACGTGAGCGCCATCGTCGCCGCGAACGCTGCGGTGATGATGCCGATCGGCGCGACGAGCGAGGGCCCGGTGCCTGCCAGCGTGTAGAGCACGTTCGACCGCGCGACCATGTAGACGCCCGCCGTGACCATGGTCGCAGCGTGGATTAGCGCGCTGACCGGCGTCGGCCCCTGCATCGCGTCGGGCAACCAGACGTAGAGAGGAATCTGTGCGGACTTGCCGATGGCGCCGACAAACAGGAGCGCCGTGATCCACCACAGCACCGGCTTGCCCCACATGAGCGCCGGGCCGCCGACAACTGACTGCGCGTTCGCGTAGATCGCGTCGAACTGCAGCGTGCCGAAGGTCGTGAACATCAGGAAGATCGCGATGAGGAAGCCGAAGTCACCGATCCGGTTGACGATGAAGGCCTTCTTCGCGGCCTGAGACGGGAAGGTCGAGTCGCCCTCCTTGCGCTCGCGATCGTACCAGAAGCCGATCAGCAGGTACGAGCAGAGGCCAACGCCCTCCCACCCGACGAACATCAGCGCGTAGTTGTTCCCCAGCACCAGCACGAGCATGGAGAAGACGAACAGGTTCAGATACGTGTAGAAGCGCGACAGACCGCGCTTGTCCTCGTGGCTCATGTAGCCGGCCGCGTAGATGTGGATCAGGAAGCTCACGCCCGTGATGATCAGCGCCATGACGCACGAGAGCGCGTCGAACTTGAGCGCGACATCCACCGTGAACGAACCGGCCGCCATCCATGTCCACAGAACTTGGTCGCCCACGGCGCCAGCCGCGACGAGCGGCACGACGATCAGCGCACCGAGGAACGAGGCCCCCATCGCGGCGCAGCCCAACGCCGCTGAGAACCACTTGGGCAGCTTGGCCCCCAGCAAGCCGTTGATGAGCACTCCCGCCAGGAGCGGCAGGAAAAGAAGCGCCGTCGGAGCAAGCATGAAGAGTCCTCTACCGCCGCAGCATCGTGACGTCGTCGACGTTGATGCTTGCCCGGTTTCTGAACACCGTGACGATGATGGAAAGCCCGATCGCTACCTCAGCCGCGGCGATCGCCATCACGAAGAAGACGAAGATCTGTCCGTCAACCGTGCCGTGCTGGCGCGAGAACGTCACGAACGCCAGATTCGCCGCGTTCAGCATCAGCTCGATGCACATGAACACCACGATGGCGTTCCGCTTCACGAGCACGCCGACGACTCCAAGAGTGAACAGCGCCGCGCTTACGGCTAGACAGATCGCGAAGTCAGACATTGTCCGCCTCCGAAGAATCCAGGTCGCGCCCATGTGTGCGGATCAACGCGAGAACGCCGACGAGCGCCGCGAGGAGCACGAGCGACACGACTTCGAAGGGCAACAGGTAGTTCTGGAACAGGACGCGCGCGAGCAGCTTCGTGTGGTCGATGTCGGTGCCAGCCGCCACGGCGGGCCCCGCCGTCGACGCGTACTCCCACACCACCGCGCCGACGATCCCGGCGAACGTCACGCCCAGCAGCGCCCCGACAAAGCGGCGCGTCCCTGACGATGCGGGGAGATCGCTCTCGTCGCCGAGATTCAGCAGCATGATGACGAAGAGGAACAGCACCACGATCGCGCCAGCGTAGACCACGATCTGCACCGCCGCCACGAAGTACGCCTGCTGGAGGATGTAGAGGGCCGATATCGCGAACATCGTCAGCACGAGCGACAGGGCGCTGTAGACCGGGTTCCGATTCACGATGACCAGAACTCCGCCCACGAGGGCCACGAGTCCGAACACCAGATACAGCAGCGTCTCCATGCGATCCCTTCGCCTTACGGCCTGCGCGCGCTATGCCCGCGCGTGCGATTGGGCGCTACTTGCCGACCCCGCCTTCGTACGGATCACGGACACCAACGCGACGCCACCGATGAGAGCCACCTGCCCGACGATAAGCGCCGGCCACAACGGCACGGCCCACATCTCGTGCGCCGCGAGGCCCAGCGCGGTCAGCACCACGTTACCCAGCGCCAACGGCAGCAGCATCTTCCACCCAAGTCGCATGAGTTGGTCGTATCGGAACCGGGGGAACGTCCAGCGGATCAGCAGGAAGAGGAAGAGGAACGCGGCGACCTTCCCGATGAAGATCCCCATCGTGATCCACCACGGCAGAATCTGTTCGAGCCCGAAGAACGTGTAGCCGCCCCAGAAGAGGCAGACATTCAGTGCGGCGCTCATGGTCATGTTGGCGTATTCGGCGAGGAAGAACGTCGCGAAGGTCATGCCACTGTATTCGGTGTGGTACCCCCCGACGAGTTCCTGCTCGCACTCCGCCAAGTCGAACGGAGCGCGGTTCGTCTCGGCCAACGCCGCGATCGTGAAGATGAACCACGTCACGGGCTGGGCGAACACCATCCACATGCCGCCGCTCTGCCACTCGACGATCGTGTTCAGTTGCAGCGTGCCGACGATAAGCAGCACCGACAGGATCGCCAGCCCCAGCGACAGCTCATAGCTGATGACCTGCGCGGAAGCGCGCAACCCTCCGAGCAGCGTGTACTTGTTGTTGGAGGCCCATCCTGCCAGGATGATTCCGTAGACCGCCAGCGATGCCATCGCGAAGAAGTAGAGAACCCCGACGTTGATCTGCGCAACCTGGAAGGGAATGCCGTTCGGCGCCCAGTCGATCGCGGACACGAGCCCGCCCAGGGCGCTATCGGCCGGAATCGGCTTCGACCACGGGATGATCGCGCCCGTCATCAGGGACGGCACGAGGAGGATCACCGGAGCCGCCAGGTACAGCTTGCGATCGACGTGCGCCGGGATGAGCACCTCTTTCGTGAGGAACTTGATCCCGTCCGCGATCGGCTGCAACAGGCCCGCCGGCCCGACGCGGTTCGGCCCGTGCCTGTCCTGCATCCACGCGCTAACGCGCCGTTCCGCCCAGACGAGCAAGGGCACGGCCGTCAGCACCAGCAGGATGATGAAGAGCGCCTTCGCGAGGGCGACTACAAGCTGTATGAGAAGTGTCGACATCGTCCCGCCATTCGCCGCCCGCTCGCGCGGACACGGCGTGAATTACTTCCAGAACATCTTCGCGTACGCGTAGTTGCCGTTGTCCGCTTCCGGCTCTGCTTCGCCGCTGCCCAACACATAGCCGCGCTTGCCCACGGCTTCGAGTGTTACTCCCGCGAACGCGGGTGTAGAAGCGACGAGATCCGCCGTGACAGACGCTTCGTCCGTGTAGTCGAACTCCGCGCCGAGAGCCTCAGCGGCGTATCTGACGAACTCCCACTCACGCATCGCGGTTCCGAGCGGGGGGTGCGCCGCGTTCAACTTCTGCACTCGCTGCTGCGAGTTCGTGAAACACCCGTCCTTCTCGGTGTACGCGGTGCCGGGGATGACGATGTCGGCCAGCGCCGTCAGCGCCGATGTCCCGACATCGACGACGGCGAGGAAGTCCAACGCTTCGAGCGCCTCGACGGCGTCGTCGCTCAATTCCGCGTCCGGGATGCCCGAGAAGACGATGGCGGCCTTGGCGCGGCGCAGCACGTCCCAGATGGCGGAGTCCTGCGCGACTTCGTCACCGAGTATCAGGCGCGCGCCCGCGCCATTCGGGTTCTTGTCCTTCTCGATCGTGAAGCCGGGATAGACGGTGTCTTCGTCGTCGCCCGCAGCGCTCAGCAGCCCGATGAGGCTCGTGCGAACTGCCTCGGTGGCGAACCGACGTACGGCGTGCAATTCCTCGTTCGTCGACCACGCCGACGCGATGACGGCCACGTTCTCGCCTCCGGCGGCCTGTACGGCCGCGGCGATCGCGTCGAACACGTCCGACCAGCCGCACGCCACGAGATCGTCACCCTCGCGAGCGAAGGGCATTCGCAGTCGGTCGGGGCTGTTCACGTAGCCGCATTCGTAGCGCCCGTCGTCGCACATCCAGAATTCGTTGACGTCTTCGTTGAATCGGGGCTTGATCCGCACCGTCTCGCCTTCGCGGTGCTCAACGGTGATGTTGCAGCCCTTGCTACAGCGGGTGCAAACGCTGTCGACTTCCTCTAGGAACCACGGACGCGAACGGTACATGAAGTCCGTGCTGCTGAGCGCGCCCACCGGGCAGATGTCCACGACGTTCCCCGACAGCTTGTTGTCGATGGGGATGCCGGGATAGACGTCGATCTCATTCTTGCCGCCGCGATTCACTAGCTGCAGCACCGCGTCGCCGCTCACTTCCTCGGTGAAGCGGGTGCAACGCGTGCACACCACGCAACGCGTCGTGAACAGGTCCACGTGGGGCCCGAGGTGCTTGCGCGGCGGCGTCTTCTTCGTTTCCGCGTAGTTGCCGACATCGTGCCCGAACTTCTGCGCGAAGTTCTGCAGTTCGCACTCGCCGGCCTGGTCGCACGTCGGGCAGTCTAGCGGGTGGTGCGCCAGCAGCGACTCCAACGATGAGGCCCGCGCGGCCTGCACTGTCGGCGTGTTGTGGTTGATGACCATGCCGTCGGCGACTCGTGTCGAACACCCGGTCGCGAGTTGCCTGATCGGGCCAGGGGCGCCGGGAGGCGTCAACTCGATGAGACACATACGACAGTTGGCTGGCGACGTCAGGCTCGGGTGGTAGCAGTAGTGCGGCACCGTAATGCCGACCTCGGCAGACGCCTGGACGACCGAGAGGCCGTCGCTGACCTCGTACTCGACGCCGTCCATAGTTATCTTCGCCATGCGTCGTCCTCTCGCCTCAGTCCCACGAGGGCTTCTGCGCGACCTCGGCAAGCACTTGCGGCCAAGCGTAGTTCTCCTCGGGCGGCGTCACGGCTTCGTCAACGGGCAGTGTCACGCACTTCCCTTCGCGGATGTGCGCCTCGAACTCCGGCCGGAACTTCCGCGCGAAGCTCACCGCCGGCCATGAAACGGCGATACCGAACACGCAGATCGTGTTCCACGTGAACGTGTCCACGTTAGCGATGTTGTTGGCGACCTCGATCAGGCGGTCCACGTCGCCTGGCTGGCCGCCCCCCTGCTCGATGCGCTTCGAGATGTCGCGTGTCCACGGGGTACCGTTGCGGCACGGCGTGCACTGGCCGCACGACTCGTGGGCGTAGAAGTCGAGTAGGTTCGTCAGCGCGTGGACGGTGCAGACGGTTTCGTCCATCACGATGATCCCGCCGGACCCGAGCATCGTCTTGGCCATCTGGAGCGACGTGAAGTCCAGGGGGACGTCACACTCGTACGGCGTCAGCACGGGGGCCGAACTGCCGCCCGGGATGACGGCCTTCACGCGATTGCCGCCACGCACGCCACCCGCAAGCTCGATCAACTCGTTGGCCGTGAGCCCCATCTCGATCTCGTACACGCCGGGCTTCTCGACGTGCCCGCTAATGCAGTACAGCTTCGTGCCGGTGTTGACCGGGTCGGTGCCTCGCGGTGTATCCGAATACACCGTGCCGAGCGTCTTGTACCACTCCGCGCCCTTGCTCACGATGAACGGCACGTTGCACAGCGTCTCGACGTTCTGCACGACTGTTGGCTTCATGAAGAGGCCCTGCACAGCCGGGAACGGCGGCTTGTTCCGGGGTTGGCCTCGCTTGCCTTCGAGCGACTCGATCAGGCCGGTCTCTTCGCCACAGATGTACGCGCCAGCGCCGGCATGCGTGTAGATGTCGAGCGCGAAGTCCTTGCCCGCGACGCTCTCCCCGAGAAGGCCGTTCGCGTACGCCTCCTTGATGGCGGCGTCCAAGCGCACTTTGCCGAGCGTGAATTCGCCGCGGATGTACACGTAGGCGGTGTGGATGCCCAGTGTCCAGCAGGCGCAGATGATCCCCTCGATAAGCGAGTGGGGCTTCCGCTCCAGGACGTACCGATTGCTGAACGTCCCCGGTTCGCTCTCGTCGGCGTTCGCGCAGAGGTACTTCGGTTCGATGTCCTTGGGGACGAAGCTCCACTTCATCCCAGTGGAGAAACCCGCGCCTCCACGACCGCGGAGGCCAGAGTCTTTGATGATGTCGACGAGGTCGCTGGGCTCCTGGGTGAAAAGCCTGTCCAGGGAGCCATACCCGCCGTGTTGGCGGTACACCTCGATCGTGTGCATGTCAGGCACGTCGAGGTTCTCGTAAAGGATGCGTAGCTCTTTTGGCTTGCCCATTATCCCGCCAGGTACTCGATCACTCGAGGCCGTCGATCAGTTCGTCGACCTTCTCGGGCGTGAGCAGCCCATGCAGGTCGTCATCGATCATCATCACCGGCGCCTGGTCGCACGCCGCGAGGCATTCGGTCGACAGGAGCGTGATCTTCCCGTCCTCCGTCGTCGCCTCCATACCGACGCCCAGCTTCTCCGTCAGGTGATCCTTGATCTTGGCGCACCCGCACAGGTCGCAGGGCAGCGTATGACATACGCGGACGATGTACTTGCCGACCGGCTCCTCGAAGAACATCGGGTAGAACGTGACGACGTCCCGGACCTGCGCGGGCGACGTCCCCACCAACGCGGCGATGTACTCCATCACGTCCGGCGAGCACCAGCCGTTCTGTCGTTGCGCCAGGTGCAGCGCGGGCAGCGTCACCGCCCGCCTATAGTGGTCGGGATAGTGCGTGACCAACTCCTCGAACGTCGCGAGGTTCTCAGGAGTGTATTCGAACGACATCCGTGCCTCCTACCGGTCCAGTTCGCCGGCGATGACGTTCACGCTTCCCAGCACCGTGACGATATCGGACACCATGTGCCCTCGCAGCAGCTTCGGCACCATCCCGTAGTTGTAGAACGAAGGCGCGCGCACACGCACACGGTAAGGCGTTCCGCTGCCGTCGCTCACAACATAGAAGCCAAGCTCGCCGTTGGGCGATTCCGTTGCCGCGTACGCCTCGCCCACCGGGACCTCGACCCCGTGCCCGTCCATGACTGTCTTGAAGTGGTGGATGAGCCCTTCGATCGACCCGTGCGGATGCTGAGGGTCGTAGCGATGCGTGTGGTCCGGCGTCTTGTACACGTGCGACTTGTCGGGCAGCTTGAGCTTGTGGTCGTCGATGTTCACAGGGCCGTCGGGCATGTTGTCGAGCGCCTGCGTGATGATCCGGCAGCTCTGCCGCAACTCCTCTAGGCGCACCAGGTACCGGTCGTACGTGTCGCCGTTGGCGCCGACGGGGATGTCGAAGTCGAACTCCTCGTAGCTCGAATAGGGGTCGGACCTGCGGATGTCCCACTCAACGCCGGAGCCGCGCAGCACGGGGCCGGTAAGCCCGGCGTTCACAGCTTCCTCCCCGCCCACGACGCCGACGCCCTGCGTGCGGTCGATCCATATGCGGTTCTTCGACAGGAGCGTCTCGACTTCGGGCAGCGCGCGGGTCGTGAAGTCGCTGACAAACTCCCGCAGCATCGGCTCGAACGAGTCGGGTATGTCGTGGAGCAGCCCGCCGATGCGCATGTAGCTAACAGTAAGCCGCGCGCCGGAGCAGGCTTCGAAGATCTCGTACGCCTTCTCGCGCTGCTGGAACGCGTACAAGAAGCACGTAAACGCCCCGATGTCCAACGCGTGCGTCCCCAGCCACACCATGTGGTCGGCGATGCGCGCCAACTCGGCGAGTGCGACCCGGATATACTGCGCGCGCTTCGGTACCTCGATGTCGAGCAGGCGCTCAGCGGCGATGGCGTAGCCGAAATTGTTCGACAGCGGCGACAGGTAGTTCATCCTGTCGGTGACGACGATCCACTGATTCCAGTGCATGTCCTCGGCGAGCTTCTCGAAGCCCGTGTGGAGGTAGCCCAGGTGCGGCGTGCATCGCACGATGCGTTCGCCGTCCAGTTCCACTTCGAGGTGCAATGTGCCGTGTGTCGCTGGGTGCTGCGGGCCGAAATTCAGGATCATCGTCTCGGACTCAACGTCGTCGTCGGAGTCCAACCAGGCTGTTTCCTCGGTCTGCTTCCCGAGCAGTTGCGACTGCGACGCCTCGAAGTCGAACGCCGCGCGTTCGCCCTTCCCCCGCCGCGGGTAGTCCTTGCGCAACGGATGCGACTCGAAGCCGTCCGGCATCAGGATGCGCCGCAGGTCCGGGTGACCTTCGACGTGGATACCGAACATGTCCCAGATCTCACGTTCCGCCCACTCCGCCGCCGTCCATATATCGGTCACGGTCTGCACGGGGCCGCAGCCGGAGATCGGCACAGTGACGCGCAGGCGCCGCAACTCGGCGTCGTCCGCATTCTTCTGCGATGCGAGATGGTAGACGACATGGAAGTCGGCGTCGCCCTCAGCCAGGGCCGAAAGGTCGACCGCGGTAAGGTCGCTCATGTGCGTGTAGGCTAGGTCGGCGTCGCTCTGGAGGAACGCCAGGATCTCGTGGGCGGCGTCCGCCGCGACAGTGACGGTCCACGCGTGGTGCGACTCTTCGGCGGAGAGAACGGCGGCGGCGAATCGCTCCTCCAGGCGGGCCACGGATAGCGGCCTGGCGGGCTCGCGAGCCGCTTCTTCTTCCGGGGTCGTGGCTTCGTCACTCATAGGCATATCGCACGCGGGTTACGCGGCCGCGCGCCAGGTTCCCAAAGTCAGTTCCAGTCGAGGCCACCCTTGCGCCACACGTACACATACCCAAGCGCCAGCAGGCCGACGAACCCGAGCATTTCCCACAGGATGAAGGCGCTCTCGCGCACCATGTCCCGGAACACCACGGCCCACGGATAGAAGAACACCACCTCTATGTCGAAGATGATGAAGATCATCGCGACGAGGTAGAACTTGATGGAGAACCGCAGGCGCGCGTCACCGTAGGGGGTGACGCCGGACTCATAGACGGATGTCTTGCGAGCGTGTGCGTCGGGCCGAACGACAAAGCGTGTGATTGTCCGGGCGATGACCATGATCGCCGTGCCGAGGACCAGCGCGACAGTCAGGAGCACGAGAATCGGGAAGTAGTTGTTCAGCAAGTCCGGCAAGGACTGTCTCCGGCCGCGGTTGTGAACTATTTCACGATGTCGCCGATGCCCACGCGCACGAGCGACCCCATCACGGGGTCTGGCTACGACGAGACCGTAGCCGCGCGTGGCCGTTTCCCCACGCGCGGCTGGATTGTTCCACACGCGCTATGGGGTGTCAACAGCAATCTCGCGGGGCATCGCGCGCGGCCGAAGCGTGGCTCCGTCAGGGCTGTGGAGCGCGCTCTACATACGGGTCCGCAGCGGCCGTGTCGGGCAAGGGCCGAGGCGCGCGGGCTGCGGCAGCGGCCGTGATGCGCTGGGCCGCGTTGGGAAGCTGCCGCTCGATGGACGTTGCGATGGCGGCCGCGGCGGCGAGGATGGCCTCGACGGTGGCCGGGTCGTCCGCCGCTCCACGTAGAAGCTCCTCGAAACGAGTGACGTCGGCCTTGCGTCCTTTGCGCGCGATCACTGACGCCAGCCGAAACGCCTCAAGCCGCTGTAGCACATGTCCCCAGATCGGGGACTCGTCGTCACGCCTGATCTTCTTGATCTCTTTGAGGCAGTAGTCCAGGTTCTGTCTGGATGTCGGGTCACCGGGACTCGCCAGGAGAGCGAGGCCGAGGTTGTCGACCGACTTCGCGACATCGCCGGTCTCCAGGTACAGGAAACCGATCACACCGTGTATCTGCGCGTCGCGACGCTCGGCCGGGATAGCCTCGAAGTGCCCTAGGGCGGTCGGGTAGTCGCGTGTCCGCAACGCTTCGTTGCCGGCGACTAGGGAGACCTTGGAGATCTCCTCGACGGCCCACTCCAGGCCCGGCTCGCGTCTCAGCGCCTCGCGGAACGCGGCAACGGCGTCGTCTGCGTGTCCGGCAGCGCGGTGCGCGACGCCCAGCGAGCGGTACAGATCGACGTTCTCCGGTGTCGCGTCCACGGCAAGCCGGAGTTGCTCGGCCGCGTCGCCGTATCGCCCGGCGCGGTGCATCTGGACGCCGTGCTGATGATGCGCCGCCGCGAGGTTCGCCGATGACGCGGGCGAGTCATCGAGCGCGACACCCGCCCGGAACGCGTCCGCCGCGCGCGCGTAGTCACGGTTCCTCATGTAGATGGCGCCGATGCTCCCGTGAGCCTGCGCAGACGGCTCGATTACCAGGTACGCCTGGAACAGCGACAACGACCGCGCGGGATCGCTCTCCTGCGTCGAGACCGCCCAGTTCCACATCGCCGCCTTCCGGTTAGCCCCCGCCGCGGCCAGGTCCGGGTCGTGGGATAGGGCGCGGTCTATGTCCGCCAGAGCGTCCTCCCAGTCGTTCGCGGCGATCTTGGCGACGGAGAGGTTGCTGTAAGTCTTCGCCAGGTTCGAGCGCACCTCGGTGAGAGTGGGGTCGCGCGCCAACACTCGCTCGTAGACTTCTGCGGCCTCCACGTCGCGGCCGAGACGGTTGAGGCAGACCGCGAGCTGGATACCGTACGAGGTCTGCTCCGGGGCCAACCGCGTCGCCTCTCGCAGAGCGGCCTCGGCCGCTGTGTAGTCCTTCGCGGCTGCGCGCTCCGCGCCTTCCCGGGCGTAGACGCGCGCCAGGTTGCGCCGTGCCATCGCGAAATCCGGCTTGATGCGCAGCGCGTTCTCAAACGCCGCGATGGCCTGCGCTGTCTCCCCCTGGTCAGCGAGGGCCTTGCCCGCGTTGTTGTAGAACTCCGGCCCCGACTCCCCAAGGCGCTCCATGCGCGCCACCGCCTCGCCCGTGCGGCCAGCGGCGAGGTAGGCCAGGATCAGCTTGTCCGCGACGCCCGGGTGGTCCTCGTTCAGCTCCGACGCCTCCAGCAGCGCACGAATCGCGGCGTCAGAATCGCCGGAGTCCAGCAGAATGCTGCCGAGGAGGAAATGCAGATTGGCGTTGTTGGGGCTTTCTGCCAACTGCCCGCGGATTGCGGCGAGCGACTCATCATGCATGGGCGCATTGGGCGCCATCGCGTACAGCCGTCGCAGTGTGGTGACATCGCGCGCCGTCGGGGCACGCGCTTCGGACGCGGCGGCCATCACGTCGTCGCCATCGTCCGAGTGGCCCCACAGGCCGAAGGCGTGACCTAGTTCGTGGAGAGATGCGGTCAGCATCTCGTCGTAAGTCAGTCGCTTGCCGCTCTGGCGGTTGTAAAGGCCCATCTGCATCGACACGCGGAAGGTGTCGGGCGTCGGACGCGCCAGTGTCGTGTGCGCGAGCCGGTTCTCGGTCGAGAACGTCGAGAGCTTGGTGACCCAGCGCACCGGTATGTCCACCGTCGCGTCCGGCTCTCCGGCACCCACGAAGACGCATTCGACGAGGCCATCCGTCGCCTCGGACCAGAGGCGCGCCGCCTCCCGGAACGCCTCGTCGTACCGCTCGGATGCCACACCCGACGGCATCGGGCCCAAGCGCACCCGTACCGGGGTTGCAGTCAGCCGCGTGACTCGGCCGTCGGAGTACAGCGTGCACCGCGATAGATAGTCGGCGTCCGCGGCGTCTGCAGCGCGCGTGAGGAGTACGCAGACGCCAACGCAGATCGCGGCGGCGCGCGAGAGTACGGCGTATCGCGCTCCGGGACGACACGAAAGGCTGTGCACGTGACGCGGCTCCCAACTGAGGTCCGGCCCACAAAGCGGCCACGAACGCTGGTCTCTGGGGTCATTCTACCGGGCGGAACACACGTACGCGAACGGCGCGATGGTGACGGGGTTCAGTCCGCGGCGGCCATCTCAGCCGCGACCGCGTCGGCGTCAACCCGTTCGCGCAGGCATGCCGGGTGGTTCACGAGGCTCGACATGGCTGGGCTGTCGTGAAGGATCGCGCGCGCGCCCATGATGATGCATTTCGCGCGGGCGCGGGTGACGCTGACGTTTAGCCGCCGCGCGTCCGCAAGGAAGTCCGTGAGCTTGTCCCGCCGCACGGTCGACACGAGCATCACGTCCTTCTCGCGTCCCTGGAAGGCGTCCACAGTGCCGCACTCACACGGCACGCCCGCGCGCTCCAACTCCCTGCGCAGCAGCGCCTGCTGATTGCGATATGGCGTGATGCAGCCGACGTCGTCTACGCCCAGCTCGCGCAGCGCGGCCACGATGACGGCGGCCATCCTTGCCTCCTCGCCGCACGTGTTCGGCAGGTCGCCCGCCGACGCCGGGACGTCAAGGAACACGAGGGGTCTGTCCGGCGCGAGCACCCGCGCCAGCACATCCCACCCTGGACGCTTCGCGGCCTTCCGCAGGTTGGGGACGCGATCCACGGAGTGTTCTGCGGTCTCCAGCCGGCCGTCGTAGAACTGCGTCGACGCCCACTCGCCGATGGTTGGGTGCATGCGGTACTGCCGCGACAGGAACACCAGCCCTTGCTCATCGCCACTGCTGCGGAGCAACCCGTTGAGGCGCTCGAACAGGGATCGGTTGAGCCCGCCGACGCCGATCTCACGCAGGCTGTCCGGCATCTCCTGGAGTTCCGGGTCGAACGACGACGTGGAGATCGGCCCCAACTGCCGTTCGTCGCCGACGAGAATCGCCTTCCTACCGAGGGTCAGGAGGGCGGCTGCCAGTGGCTCCGGCAACTGGGTCGCCTCGTCCACCACGACCAAGTCAAACGACGGCCCATTCAGCGCGCGCTCGGCGATCCAGGGGGCCCGGATCACGGAATGGGCGGTACCCACAGTTATCGGCACCGTGTCGAGGCGCTCGCGAAGGTCTGCCGGGTCGGAATACACCTCGCCCAGTTCGCGGGCGAAGTACCGGCGGGGGTCGCGGCCGGTCTCTGTCAGCTGCCCCGAGAACGCCTCTCGCATCCGGGAGCCGGCGCCAAGGCGTACGAACTCGAGACCGTCGGGCGCGGTGTCGCCCAGGATCCGCTCTATGACGTTGTCGATGGCGTTGTTGGTCAGCGCGGCGACGAGCACACGGGCGTTACGGCGCGCGTACGTGTCGACGATCGCGTGGATCGTCAGCGTTTTACCGGTACCGGGCGGCCCCGTGATCGAGAGAAAGCCCGTCTCGTCGAGAGCGCGAAGTAGCGCGGCACGCTGCTCCGCGTTCAGACGTCGCTCCGGCGCGAGCGCAAGCTCTGACGACGCCGGGAACAGCGCCCCCTGCTGGCGCGGGATGCGACCCTCCAGCACGAGCGACTTCATGGTCGCGTTCGGCGACTTCAGGAAGATGTGCAGCGCCTGTCGTAGGGTGTCGAGGCCGAAGAACCGCGGGAAGTACTCGATGACCCAGCCGTCCTCGGCGGCGGCGAATCCGCGCGCCGTGTAGTCCGACTGCGCCTCGATGGTGACCGAGGTCTCCGTCATGTCGCGCACCGTCGCGCGCAGCACTTCGTGCCACCGCCGAAGGTCGCCACGATGCACGACGACGTCGTCACCCACCCGGAATTCCGCCAGCGACGGGTCGTACTCGAACCGGAAGTACGAGCCCTCCTGCTCGACGAGGGTGGCGTTCTCCACCCGTCGGTCCGGGGAGGACCGGAGCTGCGCCGGCACGCCCGTCTCACCGTCTCGCCAGGGCGCCAGCAGGAGAGGGTAGACATGGCGGCGGCGGAGTTCCGTTTCCTCGCGCATGACCAGCCGGATGCCGTGCCAGAAGTAGTCAAGCTCGAGGGACGTCGCGGGCGACCCCTCGATGTCGACGCGTTCGCGGAACAGACTCGTGGTCTCACGACAGGCGCGGCTGAGGTAGCTGTACGCGCTCGCGCATCGGTCGCACTTCGCCTGCTGGTAGCCGTAGAACGGGTAGTCCCTCGGGAGCATATCCGCTGCGGACCTGCCCTCGGCCAGGTGGTCCCGCAGACCCAGTATCTGGTTGCGAATGGACGACAGCTTGGCGTGCGGAGCCACGCTGCCCACAGGGTGCAGCCGGCCGTCGGAGCTAGTGAGTATGTGCGCGCGGACAGCCGCGGGGATGTTCGGCCCATCGTCGGCGCCGCGTTGCGTTTCGAGGTCATCCGAGAGCATGGCGACGTACGCCTGCACCTGGAGCAGATCGTCGGGTCGCACTCGGCCAGTCTTGAGTTCGTAGGCCGACGCGCGGCCTCCGTCGGACAGGAAGAACGCGTCAATGCGGCCGCTCAGTCCCAGATCGAACGACCACCGAGAAGACTCCACGTAGCGCTGCGGGGTCAACCACGCCGGTTCTCGGATCAGGACGTCGCGGACACGCGCGTACGCGGCCGCGATGTCGTCCCGTAGACCCTGCAGTTCCGCCGCGTCCTGGACGACGTACGCGATGTCGCACGCCCGCCTCCTCCACTGCCGTTCCCACGCCTCGTCGAAGTCGATGTCGTCGTTGAGGAGCATCTCCGCGAACAGCGCGTGCAGGATGTTGCCCTTGACCAGGGGAATGCTCGAGCCACCTCCGGCGCCCGTCATGCGATGCAGATACGAACGCACACAGTGATGCGACCGGCTCAGATCCGTGACGTCCAGAAGCTCGTGCGGCTCGACAACCACAAAGCTGCGGCGATCGGCGCTGAACCGCATCGACCCGATGTCGCCCGGCAGCACGCCGTAGACCGAGACGAGCGGAGGCCGTGTCGACAGCCGTCTCCGTAGTCGAGTCAAGGCGTTGTGCATGGGCAGGTTCGCCTCACGCGACACCTCGACCTGGATCAGAGCCCCGCCTTCACCCGTCAGGTGCGCCACGAGGCCGTCGCCTTCGTGGTCGTCTTCGCCAACGGTCACGAGTTGCGAGCAAGGAATCTGGTATCGCGACCCCGTCGCGCCCGGCAGCGTGTACGGCAGCACCACTCCACGCTGGGTCCGCTCGAATGCCGCCCAAAGCTCCATCACGCTCCAGGCCGACGGCCGCTTGCCCGGGTCGGGGTCGAGGCAGAAACCTATGAGCGTCGTGAGGAAGGTCGGCAGCTCCAGCGCCGCCCAGTCCGTGGCTTGGATGACCTCGTTGACGATCGCGTGCGCATCTCGCAGCACGTCGGGCTCTACGGAGTGCGTGCGCAGGCCCTCGAATCTCTCGTCCTGGAGATGCTCGATGAGGCGATGCCCGGACGCGATCTCGAAGAGGAACAGTCCGTAGGCGAAGACGTCCGACCGGTCGGTCAGTGACGCCGCGTGCGGGGAGTACGCCTCGGGGGCGATATACGGCACGGTCCCTTGGAAATGGCGATGCCCCGTGAACGCCCGCAGCCCGAAGTCGGCGAGCAGGACCCGCACCCTATCGCCGGACAGCGTCGCCAGGACGTTCTCCGGCTTGAGATCGCCGTGCACGTACCCGCGCTCATGCAAGTACGACAGCCCAGAGCCAACGGCGAAGGCGACATCCCGCAACTCGGGTTCGGTAGGGATTGCGTAGTCGAAGTACGCCCGCAGGTCGCCCTCGGAGGCGTACTCCGTGACGAGATACGTGCCACGGTCGTCCGTGAAGGCGCGATGGAGCTTCAGGATGGCGTCGTGGTTCAGGTCGGCGAGAGCGCGCGCCTCATCGACGATGCGGTCGCCGTCCGTCGTGTCGTCCAGGCTGGACAGGCATTTCACGGCAACCTGTCGAAGCTCGATCGGCGTGCCCGCCGGCCCGAAGCCGATGAACTCGGTTGCGCGCCAGACATGGCCGAACGCGCCCTCGCCAAGGATTTCGTCAAGGCGCAGGCGTCCGTCCTCTAGCCAGTCACCGGGGAGATGCTCCGGCGCTCGCTGTCCGGGCATACGGCATTCACCTCGGTCGTGGGATCAGGATGCGGGGTTGTCGCGCCCACGGAAGTCGCAGTGCGTACACGCCACGGGCATGACAAGATCGCTCATGCAGCACGGCAGGAACACCGAGAAGAACAGGACGGCGGCCATCTCCGGCGCGTGCGCCCAGTCGGCCCAGGCGCCGGCTGCGTGCGTGTGCACGTACAGCACCGACGCCAGCGAGGATACCAGCACATGGGCCGAGTGCGAATAGATGGACAGTCGCCGCATGTGCGCGAACCCACCAGCGGCGCCTGCAACCGCCGCCAGACCCACCTTGACCGGCGCGTGCAGCACCTCCACGTCCAACGAAACGGGCGTCCCGAATGCCAACGCGCCCGCGTACGGGAGGAGGATGTCGCTCAGTGTGCAGAAGACGATCGAGCCCGCAATGCCGAGGCCCGCGGCGAGCACAGGGCCGCCTCGCTGACGCGAACCCACGGCCGTCGTCGCCACGGCGCTGACGAACACGTGCGCGACATGCGCGCCCTCGAACGACGCGCCGGACTCGACGAGCGCGGGCCACGTGCGGACAGCGACGCTCGCCGCCACAGCAGTGACGGCAGTCACGATGACCGTGAACGGCAGATGGTGTCGCAATTCGAGGCGTAGCGCGTCGCGGAAGCCGACCCACTGGGTCGCGTCCGCGTGGTCGTGGCTGTGTTGCTCCACGCTGCTGCCTCACGCACGGAGAGGACGACCGACGACGATCCCTACGCCCGGGCTGGGCGCGCGGCCATGACGGTGGCGAGCGTCGCCATGATAGCCGCGAAGGCGAACGTGACCCCGACGGCCAGTTCGAACGACACCGGCCCCGGAGCGGCGGCCGCGACGCCAGCATAGAATGGCCCGCGGATGGCCGCCACCGCATAGGTCATGGGGTTGGCCATCATCAGCCATCGCATGACCGCGGGGGCGCCGGTCAATGGGAACACCGCGCCCGATAGCAGCCACATGGGCATCAAGAGGAGGTTCATGATGGCGTGGTACCCCTGGGTGGAGTCCATGCGCCACGCCATCGCGCAGCCGAACGCGGTAAGGCCGAACGCCACCAGGGCGAGCGCGCCCAGCGCGAGGACAACGCCACCGAAGTCGAGACCCGGCACCGCCAGTGGCGCAGCCAGCACGAGCAGAGCGCCCTGCGCGAACGCCTGACTTGATCCGCCGACGATCTTGCCGCCCACGATCACGGATCGAGGCGCGGGCGTGACAAGAACGCCGTCGAGGAAGCCCTCGCGGCGGTCTTCGATCACGGACATCGCGGAGAATATGGACGCGAACAGCACGATGAGGGCGATGATACCGGGCAAGAGGTACTCGAGATACCCAACGCCTGAGCCGCCAGCCAGCCTGAACGACGCTCCGAACCCCGACCCGACGAACAGCCAGATGAGGACCGGCGGGCCGATTGCCCCGATGATCCTGTTCGGCTGCCGAAGGAACTTCACGACCTCGCGCAGCCAGACACCGTACAGGGCGAGGAAAGCCGCGGTCATGACGCGTCCTCCTCGCCGTTCGCCATGCCCGTGGCTTCCGCGAGGAAGACGTCCTCTATCGAGGGCTTGCTAAGGGTTATCGATGTGAACTCGCCCGGGAACGCATCGATCAGCTTGCCGAGCCATGCCTTGCCGTCGTCGACGCGGATGCGTACGTGTTCGCCGGTCCACTCGGCGTCCAGATCCACGCGCTCGCGCACGCGGCCCGCCATGTCTTCTCCGATGGACGACTGCACCGTTATGACCTCGTAGCCCATGCTGCTCTTGAGTTCGTCGGGCGTTGCCTCCGCGACGACCTCGCCGGCGTTGAGAAGGGCCAGGCGATCGCAGCGCTCCGCCTCGTCCATGAGATGGCTCGTCAGCAGTATCGTCAGGTCGCGCTCAGCCTTGGCGGCCTCGAGCGCCGTCCAGAACTCCGCGCGCGCCACCGGGTCCAGGCCGGCCGTGGGCTCGTCCAGCAGCAACACCGATGGGTCGTGCAGCATGCACCCGGCGAGTTCGCACCTGCGCCGCAAGCCGCCGGACAGCGTCTCAACGCGGTCGCTGATCCGGTCGGCCAACCCGGACTGCGCTAGGCGGTCGACGATGCCCTTCTTGAGACGCGCGCCGTGGAGACCGTGGAGCCTACCGCGGTGCATCAGATTCTCGCGGACGGTTAGCTTGCCGTCGAGGTACGACCCCTGCAGAACGACGCCAATGAGCGGCCTGATCTTCGAGGCGTCTGTCCGCACGTCGCGGCCGAGCACCAGGGCCGTGCCGTCTGTCGGCCGGAGAAGCGTAGACAGGACGCGGAACAGCGTGGACTTGCCTCCGCCGTTCGGGCCCAACAGACCGTAGATCGAACCGGTAGGTACTGCCAGCGACACCCGATTCAGCGCGAGGCGCTCGCCATAGCGATGGGAGAGGGCGCGGACATCGACTGCCGTCACGGACGGCCTCCGCGCTCACAACTCGGCCTGCAGGTTGGGAACAGGTCTGGCGGCTGAATAGTCCTCAACGTGCGCTCCCGTGGCTTCAAAGGCGGTTCGACCCGTTGTAGGCCGGGACAGCACAGAGCGTCGAAACGCGCTCTGGGCGATGCCGGCGGACGTCGCATGACGTGGTCAGCCTTGGGGGAACGCGACGTACAGGACGAAGTATACCAGCACGCCTGTCACCGAGACGTAAAGCCACACAGGCAACGCGATCCGCGCGAACCGACGGTGGGCGGCGTGCCGGCCGCGCAGAGCCAGGTACAGCACGACGAGAGCCATCGGCACGACGGGCACGGCCAGGACGACGTGCGTGGCGAGCATGGCAAGGTAGTACGGTCTCAGCCACGCGGGATCGACGAATCGCACGGTTCCAACCGCCGGATTCAGGTGGTACGTCAAGTAGCTCGCGAGGAACAGCGCCGAGCACGAGAGAGCGCCGATCATCGCCGCGCGGTGTCGACGTCGCTGCCCACGACGGATGAGCACGTACCCGACCACCAGACACGCCGCGCTTGCGGTGTTCAGCGCTGCGTTGACCCTCGGCAGAACATACACCCAGTCCGCCGCCTGCGCGGTTACTGCCATGCCGCCACCCCGTCGAGGTCAATGAAGTATGTCCAGCCGTACACGGTCGACTACCAGCAGGCCGAGCAGCAACGGCAGGTATACGACCGATGCCAGCAGCAAGTGACGCGCGGCCGAGGCCGTGCGCGTCCGCGCCATGCGCACGCCTACCGTCAGGAACGCCAGGCCGAGGACGAGCGCGCCCACCATGTACAGGCTTCCCGACGAGCCGAACACCGCGGGAGCCAGGCTGATTGGAGCCAACGCCAATGTGAAGAGAGTCACGTGCCTGCCCGTCGCCTTTCCGCCGGTGTCCACGACCGGCAGCATCGCGAGCCCTGCGCGCGCGTAGTCCTCGCGGTACATCCACGCGATTGCCAGGAAATGCGGCAACTGCCACAGGAACAGGATGGCGAACAGGGAGACCGCCTCCAGGCCGATGTCCCCGCGCGCAGCGGCCCAGCCTCCAACGGGAGGCAGAGCGCCTGGCACCGCGCCGACGATCGTGTTCAGCGGCGTGATCCGCTTTAGCGGCGTATACACCAGCAGGTAACTTACGAGCGTGCAGACGGCGAGAAGCGCGGTCAGCCACCCGACGAAGACGAGCAGATAAAGGCAGCTACCGAACGCGGCCGCTAGTCCGAACGCCGCCCCCTCACCAGCCGAGATGCGGCCGGCGGGAATGGGGCGCGTAAGCGTACGCCGCATGCGCGCGTCGATGTCGCGCTCCAGCACCTGGTTCAGGATGCCCGCGGCGCCAGCGCACATGGCCGTCCCGATGGCGAGATGCGCCAGAGTCGGCCAGCCTGTGGCGCCAGTGGAACCCGCCAGGTATCCGACCACGGCGGTGAGCACGACGAGCATAGCGATGCGGGGCTTCGTGAGTTCGTAGAAATCCGCCAGCCGGTAGCGCCGGGCCGCCATCACCAGGGTCGTCATGCGTGCGCGGCCCCGTGGGAGGTCGCGGCGGCGGCGAGGGAGCCGTCGGCGGCGGGGATCGTACAGCGCCGGTAGATGACCGCGTACAGCACGGTTGTCGCGAGGATCACGGAGCCGAGGGCGACGTGGGCGGTCGTCGGGATCACCGCCTTGCGCGTCCAGACAGTGAGGCCGCCGAGAAGCGCCTGCACGCAGGCGAGCCCAAGCGCCGAGGACGCCAGGACCACGAAGACGCGCGACTGCCGATGGCGGCGGAACGTCGCCCAGAAGAGCGCGATGATCGCCACCAGCGTGACGACCGCCCAGGCGCGGTGCGCGAAGTTGATGACCACCGGCGCGATGGAAGCGAGGAAGGGCAACACGTACGTCTGCGTCCGCATGGCGTTGGCCGCGTCGAGACCCCCGGCCGTGAGCGGCGGCACGACACTTCCGTACGAGAGTGGGAAGTCTGGGATGGCGAGTCCGGCGCCGCTATGGCGCATCCACGCGCCTAGCAAAGTCTGCACGTACACGCACGCAACGACCACGATACCGAGCGCACGCACGTCCGCACGCGCCTGGTCGGATCGGGACGCCGAGGTCCAGCGCGGCGATGTCACAACGGCCAGCACGCACATGAGAGTGAAGAACACCTGCGCCACTCCACCATGCGCCACCGAGACCGCCGTGGGGAGAAGGAGGAGCACCGTAAGACCGCCGAGGAGAGCTTGCACGAGCACGGTGATCCAAGCGAGGAGCGCCAGCGTGCGCACCCAACGTCTGGGCTCGCGCCACCACGCCCACACCATCAGCACCGTGGCGAGCAGCGCTACGCCGCCCGCGATCAGTCGGTGCGAGTGCTCGTAGCGAATCCCGCCAACCATCGGAGGATTGAGCGTGCCGTACGAGAGCGGCCAGTCCGGCACGGCCAGGCCCGACCCAGTGCTCGTGACAAGGCCGCCAGCGAAGACGAGGCCAAGGGTACAGCACGCGGCGACCACCGCGAATCTGTGCAGGCCCCGTGGTGTCGCGGTCCTCATGCGGGGAGCGTCTCGCGTGTGTAAGTCGGTGTGCCCGTCCGTGCGTCAGCGTCCACGCCCGTAGACGCTGCGGCGCCGTGGCGGGAGGCGTTGCGCCTCCCGCCCAACGCGGAGAGTCTATCCGCCGTACGAGAACGCGGCCGCGCCGGCCTCGCCGTCGCCCACCGTGACCTGCATGGGCTTCTCGCCGTACATCTCGTGCCAGGCGACGACGTTGTACGTGCCCGCGGGCAGGCCGGAGAGCTTGAACGAGCCATCCGCGCCCGTTATCGCGAAGTACGGGTTATCGAACACGCCGATGAAGCTGGACATCCAGGGGTGAACATCGCACTTCACCTTGAAGATCTCGTGATCATCGAACGTCTTGGGGATGACCATCCCGGGGATCGGCATGCTTGTGTTGAACGGCTTGTTGGTGTCCGAGAGCGCGTGCACGTTGTGCGTGGTGTTGTCGCTGTTGACGAGGTTAAGCGTCTGCCCAACCTGCACGCCGACTGCGTGGGGCTCGTAGACACAGCCCTTCTGGTCCAGCACTACCTCCGCGTCAGGCGCGCTGAAGTTCCCGGACGCGCCAGACTGGACGAAAACGAACACGTTCATGAGCCCGCCGTCGGCGTTCACGACGACGTCCTGGCCCATGACGGGGCTGTCGTGCGTGCTTGCGCACACTGGGTCGGCGTTCAAGTCCAGTGCAGACGCAGCGGGGACGTCACCCACGAAGGTGACCTTGCCCGCGATAGAGGCCGTCCCGGCTGCCGATGGCGCAGCCTGCATGGACGGGGTCTTCGTCCCTGGCGCGGGTCGAGTCGCCCGTGCGTCGTCCTTCTTCGCACACCCTACAAGCAGACCTGCAGCTAGCAGGCCCACCGCGGCAATCGTCGTAATACCGCGCGGTCGATGGAACTTGTACACGCCGTTCTCCTCTGCGCAAACCGTCATGCTTAGTCGTGTGCCGCTTCGCGCCGCGATGTCGGTTGGGGGCTGTCGGCGTTGGCGCGTGCCGGCCGGAGGAAGGTCGTCTGTCGAGACCGTGAGCGCCCTCACATGCTCGACGGGTTGAATCCGTCCCCGGGTCCCGCCTCGAATTGTCCCCTACGGAAAACTCGCCGGTCAAGACGATCGGCGGCGCAAGAGCGTAGCCTATTCGTCGGCAAACTTGTAGCCCACACCCCAGATTGTCTTGATGTACTCGGGCTCCGACGGCTCGCGCTCCACCTGCTCTCTGAGGCGGCGTACGTGAACGTCCACGGTCCGCGAGCCCACGTAGTAGTCCGCTCCCCAAACCCGGTCGATAAGCTGCGGTCTCGAGAACACACGACCCGGGTTCCGCATAAGGAACTGGAGGAGATCGAACTCCTTCGCCGTCAGTTCGGCCAGCTCGCCGTCGACGCGCGCTTCACGGCGCGACGCATCGAGCGAGATATGCCCGTGTGCGATCACATCGTCAGCGGAGTCCGGCGCCGAATCCTGCGCGTACGACCTCCGCAGCACGGCCCGCACGCGCGCCAGGAGTTCGCGCGGGTTAAACGGCTTGCACACGTAGTCATCGGCGCCGAGTTCGAGGCCGACGATCTTGTCGACGTCCTCGGCGCGCGCCGTCAGCATGATGATGGGAACCGACGAGTCCTTGCGGATTCTGCGACATATCTCGAATCCGTCGACCCGGGGCATGGCCACGTCGAGCAGAACGAGGTGGATGCGGTCGGCGGGGGAGTTCGCGCGTTCGGCTTCCGCGAAGCGCTGCAGCGTCTCCTCCCCGTCGTACGCGCACACCGTCTCGTACGACTCGTCGACGAGGTAGGTGGAGACGAAGTCCACGATGTCCTCATCGTCGTCGGCGATCAGTATGCGGTACGGATGATCCGACATCACGCCTTCCCGGAGTATGCGACCCGCCACGGCGTCATTTTGCGACAGCGATGATGCCGTTGGCAACGTCCGGGGCGCCGGCGCCGAAGCGTCGGACGCGCGCTTCGTAGATGTACGCGCCTATCGGGACGGCGCGTCCATTGCGATCGCGGCCGTCCCAATCGATCGTGACTGCGCTCGACGTGGTCACGATGCCGTCGGCGGGCGTCGCGACGAGCATCCCGCGGAGGTCCGTGATCCGAACGGTCACCTCAGAGTCGGCGTCACCCACGTGCCGGCCCAGCCGGATCGACAGTCGTGTCGTGTCCGCGATGCCGTCGCCGTTGGGCGAGAAGGGGTTGAAACTCCACGCTGCGACGATCGCCTCGTCCTCGGCGGCGTCCGACCGCACGAACAGGGCGAGTTTCGAGAGCGAGTTGACGTCGAAGGCGAACAGACCGCCACCGCCGGCCTGGGCCGCTGGGTTGAGCAGCCGCGCCTCCGTCACCGTCGCGCGCGTGTACTGCCACTCCAGGGCGCCGGCGTTCCAGAGGAACGCCCCGATCGGGGCATCCGTGGGCGCCTGCGCGACGGCCACATCGTCGTCGAAGTACCGCGCGTTCACGACCACCGGCCGGCGGAAGGCCACGGCGTCCGTCGTCGCCTGCGCCAGCACGCGGGATCCAGCCGCCGTGAAGAACTCGATTTCGTTGATCTGGATGTCGTTGGCCTGGCGCCCCTCGTCGATCACCAGCTCGACCCAGCGCGCTGGCGATGGATTGTCGATGTCGATCGTGGCGACGCCGTCCGGGAACTCCTCCAGTTCGCCGGCCAACGTGAACACGTCGTTGTCTCGTGAGAACAGCACGCTCGCTCGTTGTGGGCCGAACGACACGCCATCCTCGATGCGCGGGTGCACGACCACGCGCGCTACCTCAGCCTCCTCGCGCAGGTCCACGCGCCACTTTATCGGGAACGGAGCGAGGTTGGACACCCACGTGGAAGGCCAGTCGAACCGCCCATCGACCGCCAGCGACGGGGGCTGCCCGGGCAGCGCCGCCGTCGACACGGCTTGGAACGGCTCCTGGAAGCGCCCGCTGAACCCGTACGCCAGAATAGGCGGATACGACGGGTCGATGTCGACGTTCGACCTGTAGGTGGCCAACGGCACGTCGGCTGGGTCAACACGGGCCAGGCTCAGGCCGCGCAACGTCTCGGGCGCGGCGTCCGCGGGCACGGCCACGGCGAGACCCGCCCCATCGCTGAGAACCGTCGCGTCGCCGTCAGCCACGTCCGTCGCCACGGGCAACTCGGGGAGCAACGTCACAGCGATCGTCGCGGAATCGGAGGCCGATCCGTCCGTCCCCACCGCGCCGATCTCGACAACCTCCAAGACGACGCGATTCCTTCCGCCGTGCAGGACCACCTCGTAATCGAAGGGTTCCAACGCAGTCGGCCGCATCAGCAGCGCCGCGAATTCGGACACGCGAGCCCCAACGGACGACGACTGCTGCGTCACCAGCCGGATGTTCTCGAGGCGCACGTCCGGCGCGCCATCTTCGCGCCGCTGCCATCCGGAAAGCCACCGAAGCCGCACGAAGCGCGCGTCTAGGGGCGTGGACAGCACAACAGGGGCGCGTCCGTCCGCCGATCCCACGCCGGAGCCGCTTGCCACGCGCGTCTCGGCGCCGTACGCGCCCCCGTCGAGAGACCCGGACACCAGCAACTCGCGGACCCCAAACGACCGGATCGAGCCCTGTTCGCGCTCTATCACGGGCGTGAACACGATACCCGTGACGACCGCCTGCGCACCTAGGTCCAGCGTGACTTCCGTAAGGGCCGGGGAACCGCCCGCCAGGTCAGGGATACCCGCAGGGGCGGTCACTCGGAGGGCCCACGGCGCGCCGTCGGAGGCCACAGCTCCGACGACGCGCAGGATCGGGTCGTTCGTGACGAACTCTGTCACATCGCCGACGCGGAACACTTCGCGTGGGTAGCGCAGGGCGATGCCCACGTCTGCGCGCAGGGATAGCGCGCAGATAGCGAACGCGACAGCGGCGGCAGGCATACGGGGCTTACGTGCGGGCATCTGACGCTCCCTGATCCTGCGCCGCTCCGAGAATCCTGTCGAGGAGGGGGTCGGCATCACTCACGCACATCTCGACGTCTACCACGATGTACGGGAAGTCCACGCGGCCACGCCACTTCGTCGCATCCTTCGCGGTGGTCACAATCGCCCGCCCCGACGCCCGGTCTTCTATCCGTCGAAAGTCGTGCTCAGTGTAGGCGTGGTGATCGCGGTAGCGCATCATCTCGGCGTCCGCGCCCAGCTCTCGCAACGTGCGCGCAAACGACTCCGGCGAGCCGAGGCCGCACACTGCGATGACGCGCGCCCTGGAGAGTACCGCGAGAGGCGTCGGCTGGCTTCCTGGCTCCCGTCGTGCGCCGACCGCAACGCGCCTGGCGGTCACGACCAACGCCTCGGGCGCAAGGGCGCGGACGCGCTCCTCGACCCCGACGGCAGCGCCCGCCTCGCCGGCGCCCGTCAGGATCACGATGTCCGCGTCGCGCAGGGATTCCGGGCCTTCGCGCAGACGCCCGGCGGGCAGCACGCGGCCGTCGCCGAACGGCCGCCGGGCGTCGAGCAGGACGATGTCGATGTCCCGGGCGAGGGAGTGGTGCTGGAATCCGTCGTCAACGAGGATGGTGTCGAGGTCCGCGCTCGCCGCCAGCCATCCCGCGGCACGCGCCTTGGGCCGACCGGCCGCGATGGGGATGTCGTGCAGGGCCTCTGCAAGCAGCACCGTCTCGTCGCCGACGCGCTCGACGGTCCCGGCGGCCAGGTCGGGGCCGCGGACGATTTCGCAGCGGAACCTGCGGCCCTCGGCGTCCGGCGCCCAATCGGGCCGTGCGCCGTAGGCGCCGGTGACAACACCCACCCGGAGCCCGCGGTCCAGGAGCATCCTCGCGATGGCAGCCACCATCGGCGTCTTGCCGGTCCCGCCCGCGACCAGGTTCCCCACGGACACGACACGCACCGGCAAGCGCACCTCTGGACGCGCTCGTCGGCGCCGCCGGCGGGCAACAACGCGAACCACGGCGCCGAGTGGCGCGAGAGCCAGAGAGGCGACGCGACGCCCCAGCATCCTATGCCGGCGCGGCCACGGCCGTCTCGATGACGGCCGTGGCCGCGCGGGACATCGCGCCAGGCGATCCGAGCTTCGCGCGCATCTCTGCGAATGCCTGTGTCTGCGCGGCGCGGGCCGCGTCACTCACGAGCAACTCTGTCGCGGCTGACGCGAGCACGCGACCTGTGACCTCGGACTGATAGTATTCCGGGCACGCCCTCCGCCCGACGAGAAGGTTGGGCAGGCCTGAGTGGTCCACGCGCACAAGTCGCCTCACGACTGCGTATGTCAGCGACGACAGCCGGTACGCAATCACCATCGGTGTCCCGACGATCGCGCACTCCAGCGTCACAGTTCCCGACGCGGCGAGGACAGCATCGCTTGCCCGGATGGCCTCATACGTGCGGCCTGTGACGACCGTCGCGCCACGCTTCTCGGCGAGGCGCGTCACTTCCGCGACGGTGACGTCCGACGCCGAGCCCGACAACGCGATGACCCCGGTGGCGCCCTCGACGCTCTCGCGCACGATTTCCAGCGCGTCGAGCATATGCGGCAGCAGCGCGCGTAACTCGCGCGTCCTGCTCCCAGGGAGGAGGCCGAGGATGGGCGCCGCCTCAGCCAGACCGACGGCCGACCGCGCCGCAGGACTGTCGGGTAAGCCTGAGCCGTCGATCGCGTCCACGAGCGGGTGTCCGATGAACTCCACGTTGGCGCCCGCGTCCCGGTAGAAGTCGGCGGCGAACGGCAGCAGGCACAGCACACGCGTGGCGGCCTCCGCCACGGTCGCGCCGCGACGGCGGCGCCACGCCCACGCTTTCGGAGGGATCAGGTAGACGACGGGGACGCCTAGCGACCGCGCTTGGCCGGCCAGGCCGAGGTTGAAGTCAGGGAAGTCCACCGTGACAAGCGCGTCCGGCCGGTGGTCGCGAATCCATTCACGCAGCACTCGGCGCTTGCGCAGGAAGGCCGGCAACGACTTCGCCACCTCCACGAGCCCCAGCACACTTGAGTCCCGAATGTCGATGAGGAGTTCCACCCCCGCACTGGCCATCTCTCGGCCGCCCATGCCGACGAGCCGCGCTCCCGGCTCCAGCGCGAGCAACTCGCGCGCCAGCATGCCCCCGTACACGTCGCCGCTGGGTTCCCCGGCGCTAATGCACACGGTGACCGAGCCGCTCACGCGCTGCGGGCGCGGAGGTAGTCCAGAACCCGCTTGACCCCCTCGCGAACGTCGTCGGTGGACGTGGCGACGGAGATGCGAATCCAGCTGTCCGCGGAGGCGCCGAACGTCGCCCCGGGAGCGACGGCAACATGCGTCTCGGCGAGACACTCCTTAGCGAAGTCATACGACGCCATGCCCGTCGCGCCGATGTTCACCAGGACGTAGAACGCCCCGCTCGGCGTGTACGTCACGAAGCCTGCCGGGGAGAGCGTGTCGAGCACGATCTTCTGACGGGTCGAGTACGCCTGGACCATCTCCCGGACGCAGTCCTGCGGCCCCGCGAGCGCCGCCTCGGCAGCCTTCTGCGAGACCGACGGAGCGCACGAGTAGTACGGCTCCTGCAACTGGATCATCGCCCGCGCGATGCGTTCTGGCGCGACGGCGTACCCCACCCGCCATCCAGTCATCGCGTACGACTTCGAGAAGCTGAAGGCTGTCACGACGCGCTCGGCGTCGTACCGGCCTGGGCTGACGTGCTCCGGACCGAAGGTGAGCTTCTCGTACGCCTCGTCGGACAGCACGTACAGATCGCGCCTACGCGCCACATCGACCAGCGCCTCGACCGTCTCGGCCGGGTAGACCGCGCCGGTTGGGTTGGCGGGCGTGTTGATGACGAGCATCTTCGTGCGCGGTGTCACGAGCGCGTCGATTGCCGCCGGATCCGGGACGAAGCCATCCTCCTCGCGGAGGGGGTACGGAACTGGCGTGGCTTCACGGGCGTGCGTGAGCATCGCGTAGTTCGTCCAGCCGGGCTCCGGCACCAACACCTCATCGCCAGAGTCGACCAATGCCACGAACGCGCTCGCGACGGCGCCCTCCGAGCCGACCGTAATCAGCACGTTGTCGGTCGCGCAGTCGATTGCATTCTCGGTGCGCACTTTCTCGGCGCATGCCTCGCGCGTCGAGTCGAGGCCCGCGTTCGGCGTGTACGCGGTGAACCCATCGATCGCAGCCTGGTGCGCCGCCTCGATGATGTGCGGCGGCGTGCGGAAATCCGGCTGGCCGACCTCGAGGTGGATCGCGTCGGGGATGCGCGCCGCAAGGTCCATCACGAGCCGGATGCCGGAGATCGGCATGCGTTCAGCGCCGCGCGAAAGCGGCTTGACGTCGGTCACGCGTGTCCTCTCTGCCTAATCGCTGGCTACGACCGGAACCAGCGTAGCACCGCGGCCTGAGACGGGCAACGAACCGCATCGGCGGCTGGCCGCCCCAACCCAGGACGTTCGTGCAACCATAGTGGAGGAGGGAACCGCACAGCGTGACAGACGCTCTCATCAGATCGGCCCGCGACGGTGACGTAGACGGCATGCTCGCGATATACGCGCCTATCGTCACGGACACGGCGATCTCGTTCGAGGAGCATCCGCCTGACGCAGCCGAGTTCGTGCGCAGGGTACGGGCGATCCGGCAGCGACATGCCTGGCTCGTGTGCGTCGCGGATGGGGATGTCCTCGGGTACGCTTACGCCTCGACGTTCCATCCCCGCGCGGCGTATCAGTGGACGGTCGAGGCGACGGTCTACGTGTCCGCGTCCGCGCGGCGCCGAGGCGTCGGTCGCGCTCTATACACCTCGCTGTTCGAGTGCCTGAAGCTGCAGGGCTGTCAGACGGCGGTAGCGCTGATCGCGCTTCCGAACGCGGGAAGCGTCGGGTTGCACGAAGCCATGGGATTCGCCCCGACGGGCGTTCTGCCCAGGGCGGGGTACAAGCACGGGGCGTGGCACGACGTCGGCTACTGGTCACTTGCGCTGGGCGACACGCATCAGCCAGCGGCGCCCCTATTACCCGAAGAGCTCGCCGACGATCCCCGCTGGGAACGTGCGGTCGGAACCGGGCAGGCGCTGCTGCTGCAGTAACTGGCGCGGGAACCGGCGGTATAATGAACGACGCTACACAAGGAGGGAGCCACCGATGAAGCGACGCGCCCATGCGATGTTCGCATGCCTACTGGCCCTGATGGCGTTCCGCGCCGCGGGCGTCGAGCTACCCTCGCGTGTCGTGGACACGGAGTGGCTGGACGCCAACGCCGACGGCGACCTCGTCGTCGTCGACATCCGCGACGCCATCACCGCGTATTGGGAATCCCACATCCCCGGCGCCGTTTACCTCAACGCGGAAGCGATGCGCTTCGCCGAGGACGGCATTCCCGTGATGCTCGCATCGGCTGAAATGCTTGCCCGCAAGCTGGGCGCGCTGGGGATCGATCGGGACACTCCGGTAGTCGTCTACACCGAGACGGGGGACTACAAGGCGCCGTACCTTGTGTGGATACTCGACTACCTGGGCCACACGGCATCCGCCGCGCTGGAGGGTGGCTTCGGCAAGTGGCAGGCGGAGGGCCGGTTCGTGACGCAGGAATACCCCATCCTCAAGCCGACGTCCTACGACCTGCCCGACAGCCTCAACGACGCCGTCAGGTCGTCCCTGGAGGACGTGGAGCAGATCCTTGCCGATGGTGACTACGGTCTTGTCGACGTACGCAACCCGGCGCTCTACACGGGTGAGCGTGGCTTCTGGAAGCGCAACGGTCACATCCCCGGCTTCAAGGGCCACTTCTGGGGCGACGACCTCAACGCTGACGGCACCTGGCGGGATGTCGACGAACTCCGCGAGGCGTACGCCGCAATCGGCGTCACGGCCGATCGACCGACGCTCGTCATGTGCGGTCAGGGCCTGATGTCGGCGCACGCGTACTTCACACTGAAGTACGTCCTCGGACATGAGAACGTGAAGAACTACGACGGCGGCTTCCACGAGTGGTCGCAGTACGACCACCTGCCCGTGGCGACGGGCTCCGAATGACACCCCCGGGGCCGACAGCATGACGACCGCCCGCGCGTTGGCCTTCGACGTGTTGCGCGAGTTCTCCCGCGGCGAGAACGCCGAACTCAAGGACCTCCTCGATGAGGCGCTCCGCGAGTCGGAGCTATCGTCCGGCGACCGACGCCTCGCCGCGGAACTCGTCTATGGCACCGTGCGATGGCGCCGACGCCTCGACCGCATCATCAAGGAATGCGTCTCCCACCGGTTCAACGTGAAGCCAGCCGCGCGTGAGCTGCTCAGGATGGGCATCCACCAGCTCATGATCATGGACCGCGTGCCACCTCACGCGGCCATCTACGAGACCGTAGAGTTGGCGAAGCGCCACAAGGCGGCTCCGGGGTTCGTGAACGCGGTGTTGCGTCGCATTCAACGCCAGGGCGACCCCGTTCGCTACCCGAGTCCCCGCAAGAACCCCATCGCGCACCTGGCGCTCTACTACTCCCTGCCGAACTGGATCGTGGGCCGTTGGGTCGAGCAGAACGGCCCCGAAGTCGCCGCTGAAATGTGCAAGGCTGCCAACGCGCCACCCGGCATGACCCTCCGCGTGAACACGATGCGCGCGTGTCGCGACGACGTCGCGACACGCCTGGAGGAGGCGGGAGCTACGGCCGAGGCCACGACGTCCTCGCCTGACGCATTGCGCGTCACCCGTATGCCACCGCTCGCGGAAGTCGACGTCTTCCGCGAGGGCCTCTGCGTCGTGCAGGACGAGAGTTCGCAGGTGGTGACACATCTGCTGGACCCGCAACCCGGCGAGACGATACTCGACCTGTGCGCCGCGCCGGGTGGCAAGACAACGCACATCGCAGAGCGGATGCAGGACACCGGCGTGATTGTCGCGTGCGACATCGCCGCCGCCGGGCTGACACGAGTGCGCGAGAACGCCGACCGTCTGGGGCTGTCCTGCATCGACACCCGGCTGCACAACGGCCGTCACCAACTCACCGAATATCGCGGCGCCGCCGACCGCGTGCTCGTGGACGCGCCGTGTTCCGCGCTCGGAATCCTCCGGCGACACGCCGACGCCCGGTGGGGCAAGGAGGAGACGGCCATCGCCGGCCTTGCCGCGGAGCAACTGCGACTTCTCGACGCCGCCGCCGGGCACGTCAAGGCGGGCGGCGTCCTCGTGTACGGCGTCTGTACCGACACGCCCGAGGAGACTGTCGGCACGCTCACGGCATTCCTCGACAAGCACCCGTCGTTCCGCGTCGAGCCCGCAGCCGAGTTCCTCCCGGGCCTGACCGGCGACGCGCTCACGCCGGACGGCGCGTTGTCCGTGACTCCGCATCGGCATAACATGGACGGGTTCTACGCTGCGCGGCTGCGCCGACATCAGTGATAGGAGCGGGACGCCCGAACGATGCCTGACCAACCACTGACCCACGTGCGCAACATCGGCATCATGGCCCACATCGATGCCGGCAAGACCACGACGACCGAGCGCGTCCTGTTTTACACAGGGAAGAAGCACAAGCTCGGCACTGTCGACGACGGCACCGCCGATATGGATTGGATGGACCAGGAGCGCGAGCGCGGCATCACCATCACATCCGCCGCGACGACGTGCTTCTGGGACGACCACACGATCAACATTATCGACACCCCCGGGCATGTCGATTTCACCGTCGAGGTCGAGCGGTCGCTGCGCGTGCTCGACGGCGGTGTGGTCGTATTCTGCGCCGTCGGCGGGGTCGAGCCGCAGTCGGAAACGGTATGGAAGCAGGCTGACCGCTACGGCGTCCCGCGCATCGCATTCATCAACAAGATGGACCGGCGCGGCGCCAACTTCGGGCGCGTTCTGGAGATGATGCGCGAGCGGCTCGGAGCGACGCCCGCGCCGGTGCAGATCCCGATCGGCTCGGAGGACGAGTTCGTCGGCGTCATCGACCTGATTACCAACGAGGCGAAGGTGTGGCACGACGCCGACCAGGGCGTCGAGATCCACGCCGGGCCGATCCCCGACGAGTTGGCCGAGACCGCGGAAGCCGCCCGCGCGGAACTGGTCGACGCTGTCGCGACGGCGTCCGAGGACGACGACATCATCGAGCAGTACCTCGAGACCGCCGAACTTACCGAGGAGCAGATCCGTACCGGCTTACGGGCCGCGGCCCTGGCGGGCGACCTCATCCCCGTGTTCTGTGGCGCGTCGCTCAGGAACCGCGGCGTGCAACTCCTTCTCGACGGCATCATCGAATACCTGCCGTCGCCGTTGGATGTCCCGCCCGTGACCGGGCAAGACCCGAAGACGGGCGACCCGATGGCGCGCGCGGCGCGAGACGACGAGCCCTTGTCCGCGCTCGCGTTCAAAATCGCCGCCGACCCGAACGTGGACCGCGTCGTGTTTGTGCGGGTGTACTCGGGCGTGCTGACGTCCGGCTCCGTGCTGTGGAACCCGCGGCTATCGCAACGGGAGCGCGTCACGCGCATCCTGCGCATGCACGCGAACCGTCGCGAGGTCGTGCCCGAGGCGCGCGCTGGCGAGATCGCCGTCCTCATCGGCCCACGGCACACCGGCACCGGCGACACGCTTTGCACGCGCGACGACCCCATCGTGCTCGGGTCGATGCACTTCCCCGAGCCAGTCGTCTCGATGGCGGTCGAGCCCAGGAGTGACCGTGACAAGGACGCCCTCGAGGAAGCCCTCGCCGTGCTACAGGACGAGGATCCCACGGTGCGCGTGCACGAGGATCCGGAGACCGGGCAGTGCATCTTGTCGGGCATGGGCGAGTTGCACCTCGAGATCCTCATCGATCGCATGCAGCGAGAGTTCAAGGTCGAGGCCCGCGCCGGGCAGCCTCAGGTCGCCTACCGCGAGACGATCGGCATGGCTGCCGAGGCCATAGGTCGCTACTCCGTGCAGATCGAGGACGAGGGGCTCTTCGGCCAGATCGCCGTGCAGGTCGAGCCGGTGGAGGCCGGAGCCGGGTCGGAAGTCATCGACGCCATACCCGATGGCACGCTGCCCGCGGCGTTCCGCGAGGCCGCGATGCGCGGCGCGCGCGGCGCTCTGAATAACGGCGTCCTCGGCGGCTTCCCACTCCAGGATGTCCGCGCGACGCTCACCGCAGCCGAGATGCACGAGACGCTGTCCAACGAGACCGCGTTCGACGCGGCGGGGTCACAAGCAGTCGCCAACGCGCTGCACAAGGCTGCGCCGACGCTGCTAGAACCCATCATGACCGTGCAGGTCGCGATTCCGAGCGACTACGTCGGCCGCATCATGGGCGATCTCAACGCCCGCCGCGTCCAAATACTTGGCGTGGAGGCGCGCGACACGGACGAGGTCATCATGGCCGAGGCTCCGCTCGCGGAGATGTTCCGCTACACGACGACGCTCCGCTCACTGACGCAGGGCCGTGGCACGCACACCTTGGAGTTCGCACGGTACGAGGCGGTACCGCCGAGCCTGGTGCAAGCCGCGCTATGACGGCGCGGGATCGACCCCTATGGCGCTAGCGGCCCACATACGAGCAGCGCGTTAGCTCGCCGCGCACCAAGCGATGCCCTGTTCCACAACACGCCGGAACGCGGGTTCTTTCCACGTGTCGTTGTCGTGACCCGACTGCAGGCAGAACACTCGGGAATCGCCAACCTGTCGGGTCCACGCGAGCGTCTTCATGCTCAGTTCGTGGTCGGTCGCCAGTAGGGCGTGGCTGTCGTCTCCGCAGCTGTCCATCGAGTAGGTTTCGTCGATCATCGTCCACGGCTCGAGGCCGGCCGTGATCGCGTGATCGCGGTCCAGGACGTCCACATCGAGCGTCTGGCCGTGGTCGAAGCCAAAGCCGCGTTCCTGCACGCCGACCACGTCGGCCCACCACGGCCACTTGAGGTACGCAAGCACGGCGTGGTGCAACACCAGGAGGCCCTGGCCGCGCTCCACGATCCCCTGTAGCGCCGCCAGCTCGCGACTGCCCTCGGCGGGCGTCGTCTGGTGGAAGTTGTAGAACAGCACGACGTCGTAGTCGGCGGCGACTCGCCCCGCGTCGTCCACGAAGTCCTGCATCGGTTGGATGTACGCGTGGACCGAGGGCATCGCGCGGAACAGCGCGTGGAAGTTCGGGACGTCGAACGCGTGGTCGCCCGTGATCACCGCAACACTTGTCTTGCCGTCGCTTCCGAGCGGGCTCATCTTCGGTCCTTCCATGGATGGCCGGCGCCCGACCGGGCGCTCGGGCCAAGCTCGCGTGAGTGCTAGTCCGCCACGGGTGGAAACCTAAGTATCTGCGCGGCCGATTCCCCCATCAGGCGCGCGCGATCTGCGTCGCCGACGTTAGGCAGCAAGTCCGACAGTACGCCAGCGGTGGCCTCGTAGCCTGGATCGTCGGCGATCCACGGGTAGTCCGACGCCCACATCAGCCGCGAGCACCCGAACGACCCCACCAAGCCGCCATGCCACCCAGCGATGTCGCGATACGGGTGCGGCTCCCGGCTGAAGGCGTACTGCCCAGACAGCAGCACGGACACGTTCTCGTACTGCGCGAGGCGCCACGACGTGTGCATCGCGGGGTTGTACGAGGGCACGCTGATGTGCGGACGCCCGTTGTCGTCGATCGAGAATCGGCCGCGCCCCGGGCATATGCCAAGGTGGTTCAGCACGACGCGCACGGACGGAAACGCGCCCACCATGTACGGCAGCAGGTGGGCCTCCGCAGCCTCGACGTAGAGCCATAGGACGTAGTCGTTCCGGGCGGCGCACTCCCAGATAGGCCATGTCGCGACGGAGTCGCGGTCGACCCGCGCGAACGGATCGGTAGGCCCGCCAAGAGAACGCAGCCGGAGACCGATGATGTCCGAGCCGTCGCATAGCCCACGCATATGGGCGTCCACGTCGTCGCAGTCGTCGGGGATCAGCCCAATGCCGAGGAACCGGCCAGGGTGTTCGGCCAGGCACCGCCGGAGGTATGCGTGGTTCGCGACCGTGCCGCCGCCAAGTTGCACCAGTACCGCCTGGTCGATGTCGTTCGCCTCCATCGCGGCGAGAAGACCCTCGACTGGAGCCTCGCTGTCGGCGGGGAACTGCGGCGTGACGTCGCGTGGGAACTCCGCCGTCGCGCGGGCGAAGACGTGTGTGTGCGCGTCGATGCGTCTGCTCATGACGCCACACCCAGCAACTGTCGACGCGCGTCCGACAAGCGATCCGCGATGTGGGCGTACCGCTCGGCGTTCCGACGGGCCTCGGTCGCCCGCTCGTAGATGAGGATGATGGACTTGCGCGGCGTGTCGGTGCGGTTCTGCATGGGCGTGTGCCACCCGTACGCGTTGAAGACAACAGCGTCGCCCGCCGAGCCCGGGAACGCGCGTCCGCCCGGCATCGCGTCGGTGAGAAGCGGCCGTCTGCGCAGGCCGGGCTCCTCGCGATGGCTCCCGGGCACGAAGGCGAATTCGCCTCCATTCGGCGGGACGTCGTTGACGTAGATCTGCACCTTGATGTGCAGCGGGTTCGTCCGCCCAACGTCCGGATGCCACGAGCAGTAGGCAAGGGGCCACACGGGGACGGTCCTCACCTGCGCGGCGAGGAACAGCAGTTCGCCGTCGGTGAATCTCAGCAGACGGTCGTAGTAGCTCGGATGGTCCACGAGGCCGAGGAAGGCGTCGTCCTTCGCCAGCGGGTCGGGGATGTCGTAGTACGTCCCCGCGGTGTCTCCCGCCGCGACGCGCTCCAGCCACGCATCCTTGCATTCGGCGGCCCAGTGGTCGAACGCCCGCTGAAGACGCGCGAGATGCGACCCACCGACGGCGCCGGGCAGCGCCAGATACCCATCCGCCTCCCACTGACGTACCTCGTCCGGCGTGGACGCACTCGACCGGGAGGCCGCGTCGGAGTTCTGCGCGTTGGTAGCGCGTTCGGGCATGTCGTGTCCTCCCCTAGGCCGCGGCGTCACGCGTGGCCGACCGCACGATGCACCGGTCGCGGGTCCACGCGTCGCGGTAATACGTCGTTGGGTGTAGCTCGTCGTTGAGAGCCGTCATCCGCTCACGAAGCTGCGCGCGTCGGTCTCGCGTCACGGCGGCGTGCGCGGTGTCCGACGCGAGATTCCGTTCCTGAAACGGGTCCTCGATGTTGTCGAAGAGGAACTCCGCGTCGGCTTCACGGGCGACGGCGTACGTGTATCGCTTGTCGCGCAGCGCGCGCCACTCATCTCCGTCGAGCCACTGGTACGTGTGACCCATGCCCTGCATCAGGGCGGCTTCCGGCTGCGGGCCGGCGACGCCACGCGCGCAATGGCTCAGGTCCATACCCTCCACCGACTCCGGCGTGTCCAGGCCCAGGAGGCCGAGGAGCGTCGGCATGATGTCCGGCGTGTCGAGGCACGCGTCGGTTGCCCCGCGCTCGGTGACGCCTGGCAGTCGCATGAGGAACGGCACGCGCACCGCTTCCTCGTAGAAGATCTTCTTGGCGATGCGCCCGTGCGCGCCGAACATCTCGCCGTGGTCCGAAGTGAACACGACGAGGGTGTCGTCGGTCAGGCCGAGCCGGTCGAGGCCGTCCAGAACGCGACCGAAGTTCCAGTCGAGGTTGGCGATCATCGCGTGGTACACCCGCTGCCACATAGGCAGGCTTGGGCGCACCGTCTCCTGCCACCACGCTCGGTCCATGCGCGGTGACCAGTACTCCGCCGACCCCTCGCGATACGTGCGCGCGTAGCCGAACTCGCGGTCCCGGTATGGGGCGGCGTGTTCCTCGGGGACGTTGTCCCACGTCCACGGGTCGTGCGGGACGCCGTAGTTCAGGATCGCCGCGAACGGCCTCTCCTGATCCTGGTCTGCAAGCCGTTCGAGCATCATGTCCGTGTGGACGTCCGGCTCGTAGCCATCGACTTCACGCCGCTCAAACGTGTCCTCGTAGTAGAAGGCGCTGTAGTAGCGGTGGTGGAAGTTGTAGGAGGCCCAGTAGCCGTCGAGCCCCAGCCGATGCGCCCCGGGCGGGCAGGACTGCTCCTCCGGCGTGTGATCACGCCCGAAGAGATGCCACTTGCCGATGTAGTGCGTGTCGTACCCGGCGCGCGTCAGGACGTGGCCCAGGGCGTCATCGTCGGGCATGCAGCGCAACTCGTTGATGATCATGCCCGTGCTGCTCGGGTACTTCCCGGTGAACAGACTGTTCCTGTACGGTCCGCAGACGGGGTAGCCAGACACAGCGTTCGTGAAGCTTGCCGATTTCCCTGCAAACCGGTCGATGTTCGGCGTCGCGCCGACCTGCGATCCTGCGTAGCCGCACGCGTCGAGCCGCAGTTGGTCGGCAAGGACGAATAGCAGGTTGGGGCCGGTCATGTGCGCTGCCGCGGTGCGTTACGTCCGGGACGAGGCTCGGCTAACATACCGATAGGATGCGCGCCCGTCAACGCGCGTGGCGGCCAACACCCAAACGGCGAGGAGCGACCACCTGTGCGGCAGGCTGTTCTTGTCACGGGCGGCGCGGGCTACATCGGCTCTCACACGGTTCGGCGGCTCCTCGAGGACGGTCGGCGCGTGATCGTGTGCGACGACCTGTCAACGGGCCACCGCGAGCCCGTCGATCTCTTCTCCCACGTGTACGGCCCGGATAGGTTCTTGTTCGCGGAAGCCAGCCTGCTGGACGCCGACGCGCTCCGGGAGCTGTTCGCCGAGCACGACATTGCTGGCGTCATCGACTTCGCCGCGCGCAGCATCGTGCCCGAGTCGCAGCGCGAGCCGCGCCTCTACTTCGAGCAGAACGTCCTCGCGTTCGGCAACCTGTTGCGCGCGTGCGACGGCGTCCCCGTCGTGAAGTCCTCGACGGCCTCCACGTATGGCGACCCGGCCGAGGACGCCTTCCCGCTCCGCGAGGACTACCAGGAGCGCGCCGCCGCCGAGTCGCGATTCCCGGACAGCCAACTGGATGGCTCCGTGGAACCGCTGGAGGTGATCCTCGACTGGTACGCCGCCGAGATCGCGGGCGGCTCGTTCGACGCCGCGCCGCTGCGCATACCGACGAGCGTGTACGGCGTCACGAAGGCCATGGACGAGCAGATGCTCGCCACCCGCGATGCTTCGGGCCGAGGCGCTTACGTCGCCCTACGCTACTTCAATGCGGCCGGCGCCGACGTGTCACGCCTGCTCGGCGAGGACCACAGCCCGGAAACGCACCTGATCCCGATCGTGCTGCAGGTCGCCCTGGGGCAGCGAGACATCCTGACGCTGTACGGCACGCACTACGACACGCCGGACGGCACGGCCATCCGCGACTTCGTCTCCGTGGCGGACCTGGCCGAGGCGCACGTCCGGTGCCTCGACGCCCTCCTGGAGGGGGGCGCGAGCGCGACCTACAACCTGGGTTCAGGGCACGGGCACACCGTCGGCGAGATCGTCGACGCGGCTCGCGACGTAACCGGCCACGCCATCCCCACGGCGAACGGCGAACCCCGCGCGGGCGACCCCGAGCGGCTGATCGCGGACTGCTCCAAGATACGCGACGCCATCGGCTGGCGCGCCGAGACCGGCATCGAGTCGATCGTCGAGTCGGCCTGGCACTGGCATCGCCTGCATCCGCACGGCTACCGGACGCCGCAGGAGGAGCGGTACAACCCGTTCTGGAGCCGGTGGGTGAACATCGCCGCGCACCGTCGCAGTCGGCCGTGGAGCGGCGAGACCCAGGACCTCGACAGCGACGAGATACCGTCGCACGACCCGTCGTGCTACCTCTGCCCTGGCAACACGCGCGTCAGCGGCGAGACGAACCCGGACTACACGTCCGTGTGGAGCTTCGCCAACGACTTCCCGACACTGACGCAGGACGCGTACGACATCACCCACGAGGACGGGCCGTACCGCGCGAGGACATCGCGGGGCGTGTGCGAGGTGGTGAACTACAACCCGAACCACGCGCAGCGACTCTCCACGCTCGATGTCGACGCCGTCGCGACGCTGGTCGACGCGTGGGCGGACATCTACGAGCGCCTCGGGGAGCGGCCCGACATCGCGTACCCGCTCATATTCGAGAACCGCGGTCTCATCATGGGCAACTCCCAGCCGCACCCGCACGGCCAGGTGTACGCGTACAGCAGCATCCCAGACCTTATCGTGGCTCCTCAGATCGCGGAGTTCGCGCGCTATCGGGAGGAGACCGGCGGCGTCTGCTTCGTGTGCGACGCCGCCCGCGCCGAGGTCGACGACGGCCGGCGCATCCTCGCCGCGGACGAGCACGTGACGGCGTTCGTCCCATACGCGGCGCAGTTCCCGTACGACGTCGTCATCGCGCCGACGCGGCATGTGGCGAGCCTGCTCGACCTAGGACAAGACGCCCGACGGTCGATGGCGGCGGCCGTACTGCACGCGCTAACTGGGCTAGACGGCCTCTTCGACGCGCCATACCACTACTCGCTCGCGCTCGTGCAGGCGCCGACCGACGGCGTCGACTACGGCTACCACATGCAGCTGCACATCACGTCGCTGCTGCGAGGCCCCGGTCTACGGAAACACGTGGTCGGCGCGGACATCTTTGGGCGCGTGGTGAACCCGTCCGACCCGGACGAGGCCGCCGAAGAGATACGCTGGGCCGCGCGCCGCGCTCACCGGGCGCCCGGATGACGCCAACGAGGGAGGCGAACGTGACAGTAGCAGACCGCGCTGCACAGGCATTCGGCGAGACGTTCGGCGCCGAGCCCGACTTCGTCGTGCAGGCCCCGGGTCGCGTCAACCTCATCGGCGAGCACACCGACTACAACGACGGGTTCGTGTTCCCCGCGGCGATCGACCGGTGGATCGCCATCGCTTGCCGCGCGCGCGACGACTCACGCGTCGTGCTGCACGCGACGGCCTTCGACGAGACACGCGAGTTCGACGCCGCCGCCGACCTCAGCAGGGACGCCAACTGGCTGGACTACCCCAAGGGCGTCGTCGACCAGTTCCGCAAGGGCGGCCACGCTGTGCCGGGATTCGATGGCGTGATGGTGGGTGACGTGCCGGTCGGCGCCGGACTGAGCAGCTCCGCCGCCGTAGAAGTCGCGACGGCCACCGTCGTGCTGGAACTCACCGGCATCACCATGTCCGGCCCCGATGTCGCCCTGCTGGGACAGCGCGCGGAGAACCAGTTCGTCGGCGTGAACTGCGGCATCATGGACCAGTTCGTGTCGGCCAACGCAGCGGACGGCCACGCCCTCTTCCTCGACTGTCGCGACCTGTCCTACGAGCACGTCCCCGTGTCCGCGGGCGTCGCCCGGATCGTCATCCTCAACTCAGGCGTGACACGCGGTCTCACGGACTCGGGCTACAACGAGCGGCGGTCGGCTTGCGAGAAGGGCGCGGCGCTAATCGCGGAAGCGTCGGGCGAGACGATCGGCGCGCTGCGCGACGTGTCGCCAGAGCTACTGACGCAATACCGCGATGCCCTGCCTGCCGACATCCACCGACGGTGCCGGCACGTCGTGACGGAGATCGACCGGACGCGCGAAGCCGTCGCGGACCTACGCGCCGGGGACGTCGCGGCGTTCGGAACGCTGATGAACGCCTCGCACGACAGCCTGCGCGACGACTACGAGGTCAGCGGCCCTGAGCTCGACGCGTTAGTCACCATCGCCCGAGAGGTCGATGGCGTCTATGGCGCGCGACTGACTGGCGCGGGCTTCGGTGGGTGCGCAGTCGCGCTTGCGCGCGCGGACGCGGTCGACGAACTCGTGCAAGCCGTCGCGGCGGAGTACCCGTCGCAGTCGGGCCTCGAGGCGGAGGTGTACGTGTGCCGCGCCGTGGCGGGCGCCGGCCGCGTCGGCTGACTCGTCGCGCCGAGGGATAGGGGAGACATGCTGACACAGGCCGAACGCGACGGATTCCGCGACCTTGGGTACGTGATCCGACGCGGAGCCCTGTCCGAGCCGCAACTGGTCGAATACCGCGCCGCGGTAGACCGCGTGGTCGCCCACTGCGAGGGGCCGGACGGCTACGGCGATGCCCGACGCGGGCCTGACGGTCAGATATGGGGCGTGAACAACATCTTCCACCCGTCGGTGCGCGAGCCCGCGTTGCTTTCGGCTCTTGGAGAGCCGGGAATCCTCGGCGTGATCTCCGATCTCGTCGGCCCGGAGCTGCAATACCACCTCTGCACGCTGCTCGTGAACCCGGCGGAGTTGAGCTACCGACTGCGCTGGCACCGGGATTCCGCATTCGACGGCGACGCCGAAGAGGCCGCGCTGCTGACGGCTCTCGACACGCACGTCCAACTCAACGGCGCGCTCCGTCGCGACCACTGCCTGTCCATCGTGCCGGGCAGTCACCGTCGCGTGATGACTCCCGGCGAACGCGACGCGATGCAGACCAATCCCGACGGCGCGATGCCCGGGCAGATGGCGGTCGAACTCGACGCGGGCGACATCGTGTTCTACAACTCGAATCTCCTGCACCGGGGCGACTGCGCGGAGGGCGACAACCGCCAGACGCTGCACTACGCCGTACTCGCGCACCATCCCGACGCGCCCACCGGGCCTGACGGACAGCCGTGGTTGACCGACCCCGACTTTCTTGGCACTCTCCCGCCACCGCTGCGCGCCCTGTTCGACAACTGGCTCCGTAGCGGCTGACCCACCGTCTTGACGGTCACGCCGGAGGAGCAACGATGTCCACGCGCACTCTCGCTCTGCTTGGTGGCGATCCCGTACAGCCGCCCGCCCAGGACCCGCACCCGACCTACAGCGACAAGGCCATGCGTCGCGTCACGGAGTTGCTGGAGCGCGGTCACACGGTCGGCCTGAACAAGAACGACGCCGTCGTGCGCGAGACGGAGGAGGCCATCGCGCGTTGGCAGGGCGCGCCACACTGCCTGGGCACGTCGTCGGGCCATGGGGCGCTGCACGCCGCGCTCGCGGGACTGGAGATCACCGGTGGCGACGAAGTCATCACGACCCCGTACACGTGGGGCGCCTCGACGGGGTGCATCCTGCACAACGGCGCCGTCCCGGTGTTCGCGGATGTCGACGCGACGACGGGCCTCCTCGACGCGGCGTCGGTGGAGGCCGCTATCACGCCGAAGACGCGCGCGATCCTCGTCGTCCACATCTTCGGTCAGGCGGCCGACATGACGGCCATCTGCGAGGTCGCTCAACGGCGCGGGCTGAAGGTGATCGAGGACGGCAGCCAGGCTCACGGCGCGCTCCACCGCGGTCGCAAGGTCGGCACATTCGGGGACGCGGCCGGGTTCTCGTGCATGGGCGGCAAGCTTCTCGCCGCGACAGAGGCCGGCTACATGGTGACTCGCGACGCGGACGTGTACTGGCGCGCGTCGATGGCGTGTCAGCACATGGGCAGGTCGCCGGAGCCTGGCTTCCCCGACGAACTGCGGCCGTTCGCGGACTCGCTGGTCTACACGTACCGCCTCGCGACGGTGAACGCGGTTCTACTTACCGAGCAACTGCAGAAGCTGGACGACGAGATCGCAGGGCGCCGTCAGAACGCCGACGCGCTCCGAGCCGGTCTGTCTGGCGTCGGCAGCGTCGCACTACCCGAGTACGCGGACGGCGACGCTCCGTCGTACCACATGCTCACGATGAACTTCGACCCCGAGCACGCGGGCGTCTCGCGCTCGACGTACTCCGCCGCGCTGAAGGCGGAGGGCGTCTCGGCGTTCCCGTACGTCCCGTCTCCCATCTCTCAGTGGGCGCGGCTCGACCCGGACTCGGGCGGCCCGAGGAACATGTGGGACGATGCGATCCGCAGGAGCGGCCGCGTCCTCGCGGACACCGAACTGCCCAACTGCGAACAGAAGATCGCGCGCAGCCTGGAGATGGGCTGGAACTACATCCTGCCTGACGCCGCGCGTATCGGCCGTGTCGCCGACGCGTTCCACAAGGTCGAGGACAGCCTGTCAGCCCTGCGGGACCACGAATCCGCCACCGCGTGACGGCGGCAGAGTACCGCCCCGGCCAACTCGTCGTGGCGGCGAGCGTCGGCGGCACGAAGGTAGCATGCGCCGCGGTCGACTCGGCCGGGACGGTGATCGCCGCGCGGGAGCCGTCGCGCGCGCCCCGTAGCGACGACGCCCTGCACGACCTGCTCGTCACCGAGATTGAGGCCGTCGCGGCGGCCGTCGGCCGTGACCGCGTGTGGGGCGTCGGCGTCAGCTTCCCGGAGTGCGTGGCGCCCCCCGCGGCCTTCGCCGCGAACGGCCCGCCGCCGCCGGAAACTCCGCATCCCATCGTGGCGCGCGTGCAGAGGGACGTGCGAGACCGGCTAGGGAGCGACACGGCCGTGGCGGTGCTCCACGACGCGGCCGCGGCCGTGCTTGGGGAAGTCGGGGCGGGCGGCACGCTCCCCGGCGCGTCGGACGCGACCTTCATCGTGTGGGGCACCGGCGTCGCGAGCGGCGTCGTGCGCGATGGCTCCCTCTACTGGACTGACGACATCGTCCAGACGATGGTCGCCGAGGTTGGTGCCCTCATCGTCCGGCAATCCGACGGCACGTACCGGCACGACGCGTCCCCCGACTGGCCCCGGCTGACGGCCCCCGAGCAGACGCTTGACCGCCGCATGTCGGGCCCGTGGCTCGCGCAGCGCGCTCAAGAGCTGGGCCTGGTGGACAACGCGGAGAGTTCCGTTGACGACCCGCCACTAGCGCGCGTCAACGCGGCGGCCCGCGCTGGCGAAGACGCGGCGAGGCGGTTCATCGCGGACGCAGGCCACGAGTTCGGGAGCGCGCTATCGACCTTCATCGCCTACTGGCGGTGTGAACGCGGGGAGGCGTTCGCTGATCGCATCGTCATAGGGTCCGGCGTGGCGCGCATTGGCGATGGCCTGACAGGACGACGCGACGCGTTGCTGACCGAGGAACTGCGTCGGGGAGTCACCGGCGGCCTGGCGGCCTTCGGCATCGCCGCCTACGATGCTGACGGCGTCGTGGTCTCGGCGTTGGGCCATGAGCGCGAATTCCTGGCGTTCACGCCCCCGTGGTAGCCACGCTGCACTGGCGGCCCGGACTCACGCGCGCCGCGCCATCGGCTACGTTTGGCCTATGGCCCCGCTAGATCGACCGGCAGCCGCCGGTCATCGCGGACACACGAAAGGGAGACGGGTTCTATGAAGGCATGGCGCATACTGGGTTTGGCATCGCTTGCAGCCGCCATGATCGGCGCGCCGCTCGCCAACGCTCGCATCGACGCGCAGACGGCCGCGGGCATCTGGCTCTTCGACGAAGGGAAAGGCGACGTCGCGGGAGATCTGTCCGGGAACGAGAACCACGGGGCCATCGAGAACGCCGAGTGGGACAAGGGCATGGTGAACTCCGCCCTTAGCTTCAATGGCACGAGCGCCCGTGTCGTCGTCCCGGACGCGGATAGTCTGGACCTCGAAGAGGCGTGGACGATCACGGCGTGGGTCTACGTGAACAAGTCCGACGTCAACTACGGACACATCCTCGGCAAGCGAAACGACCCCGCGGCTGAGGCCAACTACGCCTTCAGGACAAGCTCGGACGGCACGGGGTGGGAGAGCTACTTCTGGCGCGGCGGATGGCAAGGCATCTGGGGCGCGGGCGACGTGCAGAAGGACACCTGGCTGTACATGACCTCGGTTTATGACGGGGAGAGCACAGTCACGATCTATGAAGACGGGGCCGTCATTGGCTCTGCGAACATCGGCGATCCGCCGCCCGCCGGAACCGCGGAACTCCACATCGGCGGATGGCAGGCCAACGCCTCTGAACTGCTCGACGGCTTCCTCGACGAGGTCGCGCTGTTCAGCGTCGCCATCGAGGAAGACGACATCATCGAGCTGATGGAAACGGGCATCCAGGAGTCGCTTGGGCTGCTCCCTGTCAGGGCCCTGGGGAAGACGCCGGTTGCGTGGGCGGCGATCAAAGGCGCACGGCGGTAGGGCCAGAGCGCCTCTCGCCCCTGTACCGGCGGATTAGCGTGTCCCGGGCGTCGTACAAGGCGCCACCGGCCCGCCCCGCACCTTACTGTGTACGGCTGTCGTGCATTTAGGTGGCGGATCACCCGCTCACGGAGCGTCTAATACAGTGGAGCGGTGCGCGTGTCTCACCCGACCGTCGCTGCAGGGGGATCGAAGCTGCGACGGCGCTGAGTTGCGGGCAGTTGCGACTCAGATCATGGCCGTTCCCGGTCGTTCGTGATGACCTGTCCCCGCGACCGTGTGTCGAAGGCAGGTCGCGCTTGGCCCTAGCCAAGCAGGATTTGGAGGAACGGTTCAGGATGTTCAGACTACGTGTGCCCGCAGGAGTCCCGCTCCTGGCAGGATTGGTACTGATACTGGCTGGCTGTGACGAGGTCCAAGGTGTCTTGCAGGGCGGCGATGGCGATGACAGCGGGGGGATCGTCAGCTCCGCGCAGAGCGCGCCCATCTTGCCTGATGGCGATGTCGCCGGGGCGGTTACGATATTCGACATTAACTTGGATACGTCACTAGACCCGAGCGTCACGGGTCGGTCGCTCATGCAGGGGAAGACCATCAAGGTCACGCTGCCCGACGCGTTCCAGAAGGTTGACGACAGGCCGACGAAGACGATCTTCGGCTCCGACGACTGTATGCCTCCGGACCTGCGCTGCAACACCGGGGCGTTGCTGCAAGGCTGGCCGCAGCACCCGATTCTGCCTCTCGTCCCACCGAATCCCACCGGTGAACTGCACTACTCCGTCAGCGCGGAGGACACGCACACGTTCGTCTTCACTGCCAACGTTGATATCGTCCCCGGCCTCGCGGTCCCCGGCCCCGGGATCAAGCAGGTGCACATGCTGCTGACCGGTTTCGTGAATCCCGCTCCCGGCGTGTATGACATCCACGTCGAGGCCGAAACGGGTCCTGGCGGCTCCGTCGAAGAAGGCACGGCGAAGCTCTTCATACTCCCCAGCATCGTGCCTCGCATCAATGTCGCAAGCGCGTTTAACGCTGGCTCCCCGAACACGATCTACCAAACCGCCCCAACAGGCGCGCCTACCACACTTCCCTACGACTTCCTCCTGTGGGATGCCGACGGCGAACCCCTCACCGGCGTGACCATCGAGCCTGTCGACGAAACGCACTGGTCGCTCGTGGTCGATAGCGAAGACGTAGGCAACGTTGAGTTGGACGGCCCGGACGGCGCCACCGGTCAGGAATTGGTCTCGCTCGAACCGTCCTTCGAGGTCAATTCGCCCATCCTGGGAGTGCCGACAGGCCGGCTGACGGCGCAGTTCTCTACGGGATCCGAAGCAGGCGACTACGCGTTGACGTTCCGTATGGATGGTGGCACGTCCGCGCGGATGTTCGTCACGGCTGAGTGATTGCGGATT
>JABGQA010000146.1 GCA_018644665.1 Candidatus Poribacteria bacterium | reverse complement strand
CTCGTCCTCGAACTCGAAGGTAGTGAATTGCAGCGTGCGGCAGTTCTCAGACACCGTACGAACCGTGCTGTCTGGGACCCCCATTGGCACATCGACCTGGATTTCGATAGTGACCCTGGCATCCGCGCCGACCAGGCTGCTCAGGTGTTGCAGCACTTCCTGGCCGATCTCGTCCGCGCTCGTCCCGAGGCGCATAGCGTCGAGCTGCTTGACGGCGTAGAAGCGCTTTGGCGACTGACGTTCAGGCGGCCCAACCGGGGGCGCAGGCTGGGTACCCGGTATCTGTGTCGTGCTGCCTGTGTGGGTCGTTCCGCCCTCGCCAATCGTCGAGATGATCGGGCCAGTGCTGGTTGGTGGTTCTTGGGTGAGTTGTCGCGCGACGTCGGCCTTCACAAGCACGCTCTGCCCGTCCAGGTGGGCTCCGAGCATCGACTGCTCGAAGACGAGGCCGGAGTACATGCCGTCCGCGTCCACCCCTGCCGCGTAGCCGAATATCCCGCTCCGCACCCCCTCGGTGACGGCGCTAGTCAGGACCGATTCGTCGGCGAGGCGCGACATGTACAGGTAGGTGGTTAGGCATCGGCTGACCTCTGCCAGCGATAGATGCGGCTCGTCCTTCCACAGGTGGTTAGCAAGTTCCATCTGAAGCAGCATGGGTGACCACTTCCCGATGACGAACTCGTTGCTCACAGCAGCCTGCGCGGCGCTGCTCACGGGGTTGTCAGCGCTCGCCACGCGATGCACCTCCCATTGCATCGTGTCGGTGCCCACCTGCGACGGCACGAGTAGCCACCTATACGTGTAGTTCAGTCGCACCTTGAGGGCCGTGTCGCCTCGGTCCCGGGCTGCCATCGCCTGGCGTGTCTGATATGCGTCGAGGTTCAGCTGCTCCCTGCCGGTGACTATTGAGTCCCACGCAAGGAACTCCGCTGCGTCCCGTACGACGTTGGCGACCTCGTCGCGGTCCGCAGCCAGGAACAGGAGCGTGTTCCGGCGCGACCGAGGGTTGTTGCCGCGCTGATCCAGAATAGCCTTGGCAGACGTCTGGGCATCGCTGATCGCGCGTGCGGCGTACGAGGCCTGAGGGCGCAACACCACCAGCCGCGCGTTCCCCTCGTCCGGGATGTCTAAGGAGTCGCGGAACACGTGCACGCCCCGAAACACCCCGCGCTGCCGCGCCGCCGCCTCAAGCCGTTTCCTGAGTAGCTCGTCGAGCTCTGGATGCAGCGCGCCATCCTGCAGGACGTACTTCGCGGCGCGGTCGTCTTTGGTCCGAGTGAGGTTAGGCTGCGTGTCGTACCAGTAGCGGTCGTTCCCTACGTAGAGGTGGGTCAGTCGATCTGTTAGGCGTCGGAGGGCGTCGTTAAAGACGGACACATCCTCGTCCGCTTGGACGGCGGCGAGACGCACCGCGTTCTCGTCTATTCCTCGGCGATTCTGCTGCTTCACGCTTGGGGCGCTACCAACGAAGATGGCCCTGGCGACCCGGCGCGCCGCTGACAGCGACCCGAACCTCGGCGTCTTGCCATCTATCTCGTAGGGGACTGACCCGCTGCCATCGACATCGCCGTCGACGACGGCCTCCCAGGAGCCGTCGAGGTACCGGAGGAGTTCGCCTCGCACATTCGGCACATCCAACGGAAGGGACGAGGGAAGTATGAGTGGGTGGCGGTCGTCGCTGGTCCAGAGGTGATGGATCACCGACGCCATAAGGCGCAGTACCCCACGCGTCCGCTGAAAGCGCTCCAGTGTGGACCAGTCCTGGTAGAGTCGGTCGAACAACTCCGGGTGTATCGGGTACGCTGCCTGCATTCGGCGAACGTATTCTGGCGATGTCACGCGCTGCGGGAAGTCTGTTGAATGCTCTTCGTAGAAGCGGCCATAGGCACGGCAGACTTCGTCGCGTGCAGGCTCATCGTGCACTGCGTTGAACAGGCGTCGCCTAACCACCTCGAAGCCTTCGCTCGCGCTCACGGGTCGCCATATCGCTTCCTGACGACCGAAGGTGTGTTCGATACGCTCCAGGGCTTCGATGCCACCCTCGCCCTCCGCCCCGATCTCGATGCTGGATTCTGGGATCGCGGCCGCGACGACCGCCCGTTGGGCTCGGGTCGCTGCCTCCGTCAGCGACTGCACAAACGTCATGTTGGCGTCAAAAGAGCCCGCGGACGGCCTGGTATCCACTCCATAGAGGTTCCGGGCGAAAGCCACAAGCTCATCTACCAGAATGAGTGCTGGCGCGAAGCGATCCATGACTGCAACCAACGCATCGCTGCCCGGTGACACGCCAGCCTGGTCGTCACTCGCCAGCATGGCGTAGCCATCATGGCCGCCCAGCTGCGCCGCGATATTGCCCCATAGTGTCCTGACTTCGACGCCGTTGACCCGATACGGCGTAGTTGAGCGCACCGCCGTGCCGACCACGGCCGCGACGTTCGCACGCGGGAGCTCTCCGATGCCTGCTCGTTCCCCCACGGCCCCCGCGCCTGCTAGCGCCGCGGCGTCCGCCTTCGCGCCGAAGAGGTGGTACATGGCCAGCATCGAGTGCGTCTTGCCGCCACCGAACGCGGTCTTGAGCTGCACTACCGGTTCGCCACCACGCCCAGAAAGCCGCAGTGCGGTCGCAGCGAGCAGCTCGGTCATGCCACCTGTTAGGAACGTCCTGCCGAAGAACTCCGCGGGATCGCCGTACTCGGGGTCCGCAGTGCCCGCAGTTACGGAAGCCAGGTCGGCGGCAAACTCGGCCTGCGCGTACCGGCCGGCAGCTACATCCGGATGAGGATGTATGATGTCACGCCATGCGCGTACCACTGATTCGCCCTCCATCGTGTCGTCAGAAGCCCGTTGTCTGCTGGGCGTCGTCGCGCGGCAGGTCCGCGGCCAAGCGCTGTATGTCCGACCAGGCGCTTACCAAGGTGTTGTACGCGAGAGCTTCCTCCGCCCAGTTCTTCCGCTCGCAAATGGAGAACGTGACTACTCAGCCGGTGACGCTGGTGCTGGCATGAATGGTTGACCGAGGATGG
>JABGQA010000052.1 GCA_018644665.1 Candidatus Poribacteria bacterium | reverse complement strand
CCCACGCCCCCTTTTCGAACAGCACCTGCACATCGTGGGCGCCGGGCTTCGCGCCGACTATCCTCACGGGCGTAAGGCCAATCTTCCGGCCGCCGACGAGGGCCTCCTGACCACTCGGGATGGAGCGGACGGTCAACGTCCCCGTTTCCGCCGCTGCCGCGCGCAGGTTGCGCGCGTGGGCGTCCTGCAACCGCATGTAGATCCCTGTGAGGGCCCCGACATCGTGCGTCTGTTCGAAGCTGCCGGAGGTCGCGGCGCTCAGCGCGGACAGGGAGGCCGTGTCAACGCTTCCCAGCCCTATACCGAACACGAGGACGCCCTCGCAGACGTTCATCTCGCGGATGTCGTGGAGTGTGTAGCGGCTCGACACATCACGAGCGTCGGTAAGATAGACCAACATCCGCCGTCCCGGCGCTCGAGCGAGCAGGAGGGCACCACGAGCAATGGCATCGTAGAGGGCGGTTGTTCCCCCGGGCTCGATCGAGTTTATCGCGGCGTGCAGTCGGGTACGATCACTGGTGAACATCTGCAGCACGCGCACGGTCGAATCGAACGCCACTACGCAGACTTTGTCGTCCGCACGCATGGCGGAGACGAACTCCTTCGCGCCGGCCCTGGCGTTGGCGAGAGGGGCCCCACGCATGCTTCCGCTGCTGTCGATTGCCAAGACGACGTGCTGCGCTGCCGGCTCGGGACGCTCGGCGTAGCATTGCGCGCGGGAGCGCTGCGCCGTCAGGGCCCACGCGGCCACAAGGACGCAGAGGCCAGCGCGGCGAACTGCTGCCCCTGCAATGTTCAGCGTGTGTGCCATGTCTACGCCCTCAATACGCTATCGACAGGGAGGCGCGCTGTTGTGATCCGTACGGCGCCTTATCCTCCTGCGCGTTGTTCAGGAAAGCGACCGCGTAGTCGAATTGGACGCCGACGGAACCCGCCAGGAACCTGACGCCGCCACCGACGTTGAGAGTACGGAAGCCGATGTGGCCTAGGGCGACGCCGAGGCGCAATGCGAGCGAGACCGGCCCCGGTTCTACGCTCCCGGCGTCTATCGTACTGAGCCAGACTTCACCACCCAGTCGGATGGAATCGTGGTCGAGGTCGCTCGTCACGGATTCCCGAGTCAGTTCCGCCGCGATCGTCATCTCCGTCATGCCCATAGGGGACGATCCCTCACGATCGTAGGAACGGTACGTGTAGGCTCCGGCCAGACGCATATTCGTGCCCAAAGCGGCGGGTTCCGCGGCGCTGGCCTTCAGGTTGAGGCTCGGCGGCGCGAGATTGTCGAGAACGAGGGCCGCCTTGACCTCGGGCGAGATCTGGACGATTGCCCCGAGGCTTGCCGTAACCCCGCTGGTGGAGGAGGCGGAAGCGAACAGCGGATCGGCCGCGTCGAACCCCTCGTAGGAGAGGCTGAGCCGCTTGATCGACGCGCCGATCGCAACGGGCAGTGTGGTTGCCCCATATATGTCGTACCCAACGGCCGCCACGACGGTCTGTTCGTTGTATAGCTCGGGATCTCCGGTAGATAGGATTCCGGCAGCTATCGCGCCGCCGTCGACGCCCGGCGCCGGCAGGGCCCCGGCAACCATGCTCGTGCGCCCGCCTCCCAGGTCGAGGTCGCCGTGCCCGAGGTGCATGGCGGTGAACTCTTTATGGGCGAGCTGGGCCAATCCGGCGGGATTCCAAAGGAGGGCGGCCGAATCGTCCGCCACAGCGGTGAACGCTCCACCCATCGCCAGCGCGCGCGCGGAGATGCCCGTGTCAAAAAACGCGGCGTGGGCGGTGGCAGCGAGAAGAGTCAGGCATACGAGGAGTGGCATGCAGCGCAGCGCTCGCGCGATCGGTAGGGCTCGCGCTACACGACACAGCGATGGACGTAGATCACGCGGCCACATCGTCATCATCTCGCAATTGCCACAGTGCCCCGGAACACCTTGCCTTCGACTCCGAGCACAAACACATACAGCCCGGCGGGCAGCATTCCAGTCTCACGGACGTTGAACGTCCCGTCCCAGGTGAACTGACTCCATCCCATTCCGACGGGCGTGGGCGGGAAGCTTGTTCTATACACCTCGCGACCCGCGATCGTGTATACGCGCAGGATGAGGGATGGGTTATTGACGTTGCCGCTGTTGAACAGAACCGACAACTGGTCATTGTAGCCATCCATGCCCGGCGTGATGATCCGACCGGGTGGCAGGACGCGCACCGCCAACATATCCTTGACGACGCCCGTCCTAGGCAGTTCCAGCACGAACTCCTGAACGGCCGGGCCGACTGCGAAGTCACTCGGCCGACCGACGCCGATTTCTGCATTGGGCGATATGGGCGTCACGCGCAACCTGGTTTCGACCTCATCCGTAATCCCGTTGGCCACGATATTCCAGACGAACCGGATCGCCGTGTCGGTACCGGCGTACCGCGCAGGCGATCGCGTGGCGCCTCGCGGTTCCCCGGAAGGCGCGCTTGCCGCGTGCGCCACCAGAGGAGCGACGAGTTTGACGTCGCGTACTACCCCGTCCGTTTCCAGCGGATTCCCGGGCGAACGCACGATGGCCCTACGGAATGCCTCGTCGCGGCCCGGCTTGATCTCGATGGCGAGATCTGGGGGCGGCCCACTCAGTGCGCGGCGCAGGAGTAACTCGACGGTTACTTCGCCGGTTTGCGTCGAGAGGGTCTGGCCGAGGGGCAGGTGCAGGCGCGCTTCGACCACCTCCGGCGTGACGAGCCCGGCGTTCTCCAAGGTGACGGCCAGCTCCGCCGGCGGGTCGCTCTTACCTCGGTCGTCGTCGGTCACCACGACATCGAGAATGACCTCCGTGGTTGCGTCCGCGAGGTCGCCCGTGGCGGCATACCAGATGACGGTGGTCCTTCGACCAGCCTCTTCTCGGACCGCCTCCATCTCCGCCTCGGTGAGCCCGAGCGACGCGATCCCGTCGACGCCGTCGCGCAGGATGCAGTCGATGGGAGATGCGTCGCCAACCCGGTACCGGGCCGTCACCGTGGGCTTGCGATCCTGGTTTCGCCGGCCGAAGTCGTTGTCCTGCAAGGCGAACGTGACCCGC
>JABGQA010000147.1 GCA_018644665.1 Candidatus Poribacteria bacterium | reverse complement strand
ACGTAGGGTCGGAGAAGATGCCGCATCAGGACAACGCCTACTTCAAGGTGGACCCAGGCGACGCCGTTGTCACGGCGTGGTGCGCGCTGGATGACGCCACGCCTGAGAACGGCTGCATGCACTACATCCCCGGATCGCACCGCGCAGGCGCCGTGGGGCACACGTCCGTCGACGGCACGCCGCATCTCGTCCCCGACGGATTCACGCGCGACGCGGCGGTCGCCGTCCCGATCGGCGCGGGCGGGGTCATCTTCCACCACGCGGAAAGCCTGCACTTCTCGCCGGTCAACACCACGGAGACGTGGCGCCGCGCATTCGTGTGCCACTATGTGCGGGCCGACGCGACGATGCCGGGGAAGGACGCGTCGACGCTGCTGCGCGTTCGAGGTTAACGCGCGGGCCGCGCTGCCGCAGAGGGTCCGGCGACGCCAGCTGCTGTTCCGCCTCTCGCGGGCCTTTGGTACAATGCCGCGTCACGGCTAGACGCGGCAGCGACACGCATCAGGCAGGAGTATCCAACGATGGCAGACAAGGTCCGAGTAGGCTTTATCGGCACCGGCGGAATCGCTGGCGCCCACCTCGGCAATCTCAAGGACTTCGACGACGTAGAGTTCGTGGGGATGTGCGACGTCGCCAAGGACCGGGCGGAATCGCGCGCGGCGGAGTTCGGCGGCAATGCGTACACCGATTTCACGCAGATGCTCGCCAAGGAAGATCTCGACGCGATCTACGTTTGCTTGCCGCCGTTCGTGCACGGAGCCCCCGAGTTCGCGGCGATTGAGGCCGGCATCCCGCTGTTCATCGAGAAGCCCATCGACGTCGATATCGACATCGCCCTGAAGATCCGCAACGCTGCGGCAGAGAAGGGCACGCTCACGAGTGTCGGCTACAACTGGCGCTACAGTGATGCCGTCACCGAAGCGCGCTCCCGACTCGAGGACCACACCGTGCTCGGCGCGTTGGGTTCTTGGATGGGCGGAATGCCCGGAACCCCCTGGTGGCGCGTGCGCAGCCAAAGCGGTGGTCAGCACGTCGAACAGACGACACACGTGTTCGATGTGTGCCGGTACCTGCTCCAGGCGAACGCCGTCAGCGTCCACGCCGTGGCGGCCAAGGGCGGCATGACGGACAAGCCGAACTACGACATCGAAGACATCAGCTTCGTCAACGTGACCTTCGACAACGGGACGATCGCGAACATCCAGTCCGCGTGCTGCCTGTCGGGGTGGGGACGCGTCAAGATGGAGGTGTTCGGCCGAGATCTGGTGGCGGACGTCACCCAGGGTCGCGCCATCTTCACTACCGGCCCGGAACAGACCGAAGAGATCAAGAGCACCGGCAACCCGTACGAAACCGAGGACCGCATCTTCATCGACGCCGTCAAATCCGGCGACGGGTCGGAAATCCGCGCCCCATACGCGGACGCCGTCGAAACGCAGAAGATCATGATCGCCGCGACGCGGTCCATGGACACCGGCAAGCTCGTGTTCATCCAGAACGACCAGCTGGTGATCGCGTAGCCGAGCGCGCAACACAGGAGTCACACGTGCGGCTAGGAACCTACAATGTGCTCGGCCTAACGGGGTATCCCGCGGCTGCGGCGAAGCGCGATCTGCGCGACCCAACGTCGGGTGAGACGGTCACGCATTTCGCGTCCGTCTTTCGGTCCTTGCGTTGCGACGTGCTCGCCCTGCAAGAGGGCGTGCCCGTGGCCCAGATGCAACGGATCGCGCGCGCGCTCGGCGTGGGCCTCGCCACCGTGCCGTCGCCCGAGAACTGGCCGGGTCATGTTCTTAGCCGCTACCCCATCATCGAGTCGCGGGTCTTCAGCCACCTTGCTCCGGCAGTCGAGACCGAACCGTTCAGTCGGTGCGCAGGGGCAACGCTGCTCGCTCTGCCGAACGCCGAGTCGCTGTGCCTCATCGTCGTGCACTTGCATCCCAGCGACAGGCATCTGCGCGATCGCGAGGCCGCGCTCCTGCACGAGAAGCTTCCCGAGGCGTTGGCGCTTGCTACCCATGTCGCGGTGGTCGGGGACTTCAACTGTGCGACGGACGAGGCGTTGCACCGGACCCTACGCGCGGCGGACTTCGTGAACGCGATGCAGCAGGCGGGCGGGGGCGTGCACGCGACGATGGACACGGCGGGCATCGAACCGCACTTTATCGACCACATCTACCTGTCGGCGTCGCTGATCCCGTACATCAAGAGCGCCCACGTCGTGCGCGATGTGGGGTTCCGGCACGACGCGCCCCTGCCCGCCGGGAAATGGGTACACTCAGACCACCTCCCGGTAGTCGTGGACCTAGCGCTGCCGTAGGCAGGCTGGACTGCTGTCAGTAGTCCGCGACCGACCCGTCGTCGTGCCGGTTGTCGGGCCACGCGAACGTCCTGTCCGCGTTCTCGGACAGGCGCAGGAGAACCGCCTCGTCCACCTCGACGCCGAGCCCCGGCCCCTCGGGGAGGGGCACGTTCCCGTCATCATCCATCGTCCATGTCTTGTGGACGAGGCCGTCCGGCGTGCGACGATCGTAGCCCTCGTGTATCAGGAAGAACGGCACGCTTGCGGACACGTGGAGGCTCGCGGCCATCCCCAGGTACGTCATCGTGCAGTGCGGCGCCAGCGGGACGAAGTGCGCCTCCGCCAGAGTCGCGATCTTCCTCATCTGACTGATGCCGCCGCCGTGCCCGCAGTCCGGCTGCAGGATATCGATCACCTGCGCCTCTAGGATCTCGCGCGCCTCCCAGATTGTCCGGTCGCGTTCTCCCGTCGCCAGCGGCACGCGAACGACCTCGCGGACCTTGCGCATCGCCTCGATGTTGCCGGGAACCCACGCCTCCTCCAGGAACAGGAGGTCACTCGGGTCGAGCGTCGCGCCGAACTGCTGTACGAGTGGCAATGGTATCTGGCTGTGCGCGTCGAACATCACCGCCCCGTCGGGGCCGACCTTCTCGCGCGCGTCGCGCACCCTCTGTACCAGCGCAGCCACCTGATTCGGGGCGCCGGCGAACGGCTGAGGCCCTCCGGGCCCCACCTTGATGGCCTTCGGGCTCGGGTACATCCATATGCTCTCGCGGCACGGGCCGCCGAGCAGTCGGTAGACGGGCACCCCGTGCAGCTTGCCGGCGATGTCCCACAACGCCATGTCGATGGCGGAGATGACGTGCACCATGAACCCGCCGCCGCGCAGGTTCCGATGTGCCCGGTACATGCGCTGCCACAGGTGCTCGACCCGCGTGGGGTTCTCACCAACAACGAGTTGTCCCAGCGACTCCGCGAGCCGGCAGGCGACTACATCGTCCACGTTGTTGATGTCGCCCCATCCGGTCACACCGTGGTTCGTCTCGAGCTTGACGAACGCGCGGCCGCCCCAGGGGATGGCCCGGAGCGCCGTGACGCGGATGCCGGACGCGCGATCTTCGACGTGGCCCGGATCGTCGGACATAGCGCTGTGCTCCTTCCGCGGGCGTGGGGAACGCCCGCCCTGGCCGCCCGTGGCTATAGCGCCGGGATCTGCTCCGCAGCCGGCGCGAACTCGCCGTCGCGGACTACGGCGACGTACGCAGGCTTCAGACAGTCGCCGTTCTCGTCGAAGTACGTCCGCCCGGTGACGCCCAGGTACGCCGTCTCGATGCTAGTCGTGGCCGCCAACGCGTCGCGGATCGCCGTGCGGTCAGGGCCGACGCGACCGATGACGTCGAACAGCTGGTTCGCCGCGTCGTATGTCAGCGCCGCCCACGTGTCGGGATCCTCCCCGTCGAACTTCTCGTTGAAGGCGGTGCGGAACGACTGCGCCGGCGGGCCACCGATGTCGGGATGCACGATGAACGGCGTCGTGAGCAGCAACCCTTCGACGGCTTCGCCGCCGAGCTCGATGAGATCGGGCGAATACAGGCCGTCCCCGCCGATGAACGGCGTGTCGACGCCCTTCTCGCGCGCCTGCTTCACGATCGACGCCGCCTCGTTGTAGAGACCAGCGATGAAGATAACGTCCGGGCCCTGAGATGCGAACTTGTCGATCGCGGCGGAGAAGTCGAGTGTCGCCTCCCGCTGGAACGCCTCCTCGCCGATGATCTCGATGCCGGCTCGCGCGGCGTCCGTGACAAAGGCGTTCTTGAGCCCCGAACCGTAGTCGTCGTTGTCGTAGAAGATCGCCGCGCTCTTATGTCCCAGCACCTCGCTGATGTATCGCGAGAGCGACTGGCCCTGGTAGTCGTCGTGGTAGAGGTTGCGGAACGTCCACTCCGACCCCTTGCATATGTCCACGTTTGTCGAGCCCGGCGAAAACTCCACGACGCCCATCTGCTTGTACACTGGCTTGCCGGCGGCTGAGCAGATGGAGTTGAAGTGCCCGATCACCGCGGAGACCATCGGGTCGGTCGCCAGCTTCGTCGCCACGATGCTCGCCTGGTCGTCCCGCCCCTGGTCGTCCTCGAACACCATCTCCACCGACACGCCGGCGACGCCGCCGCGCTCGTTCACCTGGTCGCGGGCAAGCTCCGCTCCCATCCTGATCTGCTCGCCAAACGCCGCCGCGCTACCGGTGAATGGCCCCGCAACGCCAATGCGGATGACGTCAGTCGGCTTCGGTTCTGAAGCGGTCGTAGCCTGCTCCGGTCGGTCGCCTCCGCCGCAGGCCGTCAACAGAACAGCCCCAACCATGGACGCGACTGTTGCTGCGATGCGTGTGCGTGCCCTCATCTGCGACGCCTCCTGTGCGTATGGGTCTGGCTATACCCAGGTCTTCGGAAGGTGTGAATCTCGGTAGCGGTCCAAGGCGAATCGATCGGTCATGCCGGCTACGTAGTCGCACGCCGCGCGGGTGAGCCCTGCGTCGTCGGCGATCCGTTGGTAGAAGCCCGGCAGCTCGTTTGGGGCTTGCGTGTAGCGGTCTACCAGCGCATTCAGCACGCCCTTCGCCTTCCCCACCTCCACGGCGATCAACGGCGACGGGTATACGTGCTCGTACATGTGGTCCTTGAGCGTCTGCGTCGCATCCAGGACAGCGTCAGACATGGAGACCTGCCCGTTCTGCGCCGTCGCCTCAATGACGTCCCGCACCATCAGGCCGATGCGCTCCGACCGACGTGCGCCCAGCACGTTCATCGGGCCGGCGGGCAGGTCGTCGAGGTCGAGAATGCCGCTGCGGGCGGCGTCCTCAATGTCGTGATTCAGATACGCAATCGCGTCCGACACGCGTACGACGCCGGCCTCCAGGGACTGGGCGCCGATAGCTGTGGCCATAATCGCGCCGGTACCCTTCGAGTGCGCGCCGATACCCGCTCGCGTCTCGTGCGTCAGGTTCAGCCCGGCGCCATCCTTCTCCAGGAAATCCACCACGCGGAGGGACTGGTCCTGGTGTCGGAAGCCACCCGGGAGGATTCTGTCTAGCACGTCCTCACCCGCGTGTCCAAACGGCGTGTGGCCGAGGTCATGCCCCAGCGCGACGGCCTCGCACAGATCCTCATTCAGTCGCAGGGCGCGGGAGACCGTCCGGGCGATCTGCGCGACCTCGAGCGTGTGCGTCAGACGGGTGCGGTAGTGGTCGCCCTTGGGGTCGAGGAATACCTGGGTCTTGCCCTTGAGCCGACGGAACGACTTCGAGTGCAGGATGCGGTCACGGTCGCGCTGATACTCCGTCCTCACCGGGCACGGCGTAACGGCGCGACGACGCCCCTTGGTGTCCGCGCTCTTCGCGGCGACGGGGCTCAGCCGCGTCCGCTCGGACGCCTCCGCAAGGCTCTTTATCGTCTCGGACATGGCGCAACCCGTGGTGCTCGATGCGGGCGGACGCCCACACACGATGCCACCTCGGGAAGCGACGGACAAGAGGCAGTTAGGCGCCCTACTCGAACAGGCCTGCCCTGAACTTGTCGACGTTCACGCGCTTTTCCGTACGCGCCGACACGTTGCACGCTTCCATCAGCACCCACGTGTTCACGCTGCTCGTCTCCATCCACTCGCGTCCCTCGCCCGTCTCGATGGCGGTCGCGAACGCGTCGAACTGGATGCGGTCATCCTCGACGAGGCCGGCGTGCAGGTCCTGTAGGTCGAGCGACTCGACGAGATCCCCTGAGCGGTGCAGTTCGAGGTGACCTGCGTCTCGTCGCAGATCCCCGTCAACGCCGTGGAACGACCATGAGCCGCTCCATCCGACGTGCGTCGAGTGGCCGGCTCGCGTCCCCGTGTAGCTGAACGGCGCCCCGTTGGCGTACTCCATCAGCGCCTGCCCACCGGCAGTGCCCCAGACACCCGTCTGCGCCAGAGTCTCGTCTGTCCGCGTGTGCGTGCGCGCTGTGACGTACTTCGGCAGACCCTTCGCCGCGACCAACTGGTCAAGCTGATGGCTGGTCCCCGCGTGGAAGAACAGCCCTTCCACGAACGCGTCCGGCTGCATTGAGTTGGGTCCGGTCCACAGGTTCTGGCGTATCCAGAACCGGCACTCGCCACCCAGCATCTCCCCGACGCCGCCCTCTTCCTGCAGCCACTCGCGCATCTTGGCCGCCGCCGGGTTCCAGCGCTTGTTCTGGCCCTGGACAAGCATCCGGTCGCCGGCCTTCCTGTGCGCGGCGATCACCTGCTTCAGCTCATCCTGGCTCGTTACGACGGGCTTCACGCAGAGCGTGTGCAATCCAAGACCGAGGCTTTCAGCGATAAGGCTCGCGTGGGCGGTCGTCGACGCATAGATCAGGCATGCTTCGGCGTCGTGCGCCTCGCGCGCCTCAGTGACCGAGCGATACACGCGGTCGGACAGGTGGTCAGGGACATCGCCCGAAAGCGCCGCTATGCTCTGCCGCGCGCCGTCGGCGTCGAGGTCCACCACGGCCACGGCGTCCAACCCGTTCGCGTTGATGAGCGCTTGCAGGCGTCCGTGCCCGAAGTGCATGCAGCCCACGTGGATGGTCGGGATACCCATTCGGTGATTCTCCACTCGCTTAGTCGGTGTGAGTTGGGTGGGTCAGCGTCACCGTCGACCCGGCCCGCGCCTCTTTCAGAACACTTGTAGCCCCATCTGGCCACTCCACGCGGAGCGCAGCCGTCGCCGAGTCGCCGAGCCCGAACAGGGGTCGCCCGTCGCCGTGCGAAGCGTAGCTGCCCCCTGTGTGCGCCTCGTGCAGCAGCTTGGCGCCGCGCGTTGGAGTCACCCAGACACGCGCCCCAACGGCAAGAGCCGGCGGCTCCAGCGCCACGCGTAGCCATCCGCCGCCCGAGCCCCCGTCGTTCCGCAGGAGGGACGCGCTCCCGCCGACGTTGTTGATGACGATGTCGTAGTCGCCGTCGTTATCGTAGTCGCCGATCGCGGCGCCTCGACTCACCCGGCGATCGGCCATGCCCGACCCGCTATGCGCGCCGCGCTCCTCGAACCGGCCGTCGCCGAGATTGCGGTACAGGAGCTTGCGCTGCGCGTACGTGCCGATGTCGTCGAACTCCTCGATGTTGTCGTGGATGTGCCCGTTCGCCACGAAGATGTCGCGCAGGCCGTCGTTGTCGAAGTCCGCGAGGGCGCATCCCCACGCGAGCATCGGGAGGCTGGCCACCGCGGTCTCCGACGGGTACGACACGTCGGTGAAGAACCCGTCGCCGTCATTGTGGTACAGCGTGTTCACCTGGTCCTGGAAGTTCGTGATGAAGATGTCGAGCCGGCCGTCGTTGTCCATGTCGGCAGCGTCGAGGCCCATGCCGTTCCCCATAGTGCCATCTTCGCTCAGGGCCATGCCCGTGAGGAAGGCCACCTCGTCGAACGTGCCGTCCCCACGGTTCTGGTAGAGGAAGTCCTGCGACATGTCGTTGGCGATGAAGACGTCCGAATCGCCGTCGTCATCGTAGTCTGCGCACACGATAGCCAGGCCGCGACCGGTGGCCCGGAAGCCCGCCTCCTCGGAGACGTCGGTGAATGTGCCGTCACCGTTGTTCCTGAACAGCGTGTCCGTCTGGGAATCGAACGTCTCCGGGCCGCAGAACACGGCCATCCCCCGCGTCTCGCAGCCGTCGCGGGTCTCGACGTAGTCTGCGTAGGTCACCACGCACAGGTCGAGATCTCCGTCTCCGTCGGCGTCGAGGAACGCGGCGGACGAACTCCACCGGCCTTCGGGGCGCATCGCGGAGTTCCGGACGTCCTCGAACGTGCCGTCGCCGTTGTTCCTATACAGCCCGTCTTCGCGGAAGTTGCAGACGTAGAGGTCCTCCCAGCCGTCGCCGTCGTAGTCGCCCGCGCACGCCCCGACGCCGAAGCCGGTGTCGCCTACGCCCGCAGCGACGGTGACATCGACAAACGTGCCGTCACCTAGGTTGCGGTAAAGCCTGTTCGGCGCGCCTTCGCCCTTGAAGTCGCCGCCGTTGACTAGATAGAGGTCCTGCCACCCGTCACGATCGTAGTCGAAGAACACGCAACCCGAACCCACGGACTCCGGGAACAGCCGTTGTCCCTTGGCACCGCTATCGTGGGTGAAGTCGATTCCGGCCTCTGCTGCGACGTCCGTGAAAGTCGGCCAGGCGAACCCGGGCGAAGCCAGGGCGGCCCAAAGCACGCACATGGCTCCCGCCGCGCCGACTGGCATGCCGCGCGCCCTCATGGCCGTCCGCCGGCACTGATCTGCTCGCGGGCCGCGGCCACGCGCTCATTGGACGGTGCTTCGCGGTAGGCGCGCTCGATTTCCGTACTTGCGTCGTCCGGCATGCCAAGCGCATCGTAGATAAGCGCCAGGGTCGCCCGGTGCTGCGGCGAGGCCACCTTCCGAACTGCGGACGCAGCGTGCTTCCGCGCCTCCGCCAGGTCGCCCCCGGTTTCGAGGAGCAAGCGCGCGAGCGATTCGCGCGGGAACGGGGCGTCGGGCGTGAGCTGGATCGCGCGACGGAAGTCGGATTCGGCGCCGCTCTCGGCTCCCATCTGACGGCGCACGCTGCCCCGCCACCAATAGCCCGGCGCCCATTTGCTGTTCCTTGCCAGTCCCATGGTGAACGCGTCCTCGGCTCCCGGGAGATCTCCCTGCGCGCGTCGCACCCAGGCGAGTTGGCGGTAGCTCTCCGGCGTGTCCGGCGTAGAGGAGATCACCTCGAGCAGCTTCACCTCGGCCTCGTCGTGGCGGCCCAGATGGTAGAGCGCGACCGCAAGGTGGAACGTCGCCCGCGCGGCGCCGGGGCGGGCAGCGAGCACGCGCTCGTATTCCCGGCGCGCCAGTTCACTCTCGCCGCTCCTGAGTAGGCAGTAGGCGCGATCTGTCAGCGAGTCGATGTCGGTAGGGTCCGTTTCGTAGGCTTTGTTCAGGTGTGCCAGCGCGTCGACCCACTGCCCCTGGGCCATGAACTCACGGCTCTCGGCGCGGTATTGGGCCGCTTTCGTTGACCGGTAGCGCCCGAGCGCCGCGTCGGCTCCGTCCGCGTCGCCCATGCGGCGCAACATCTGCGCGTGCGCGTGATGGAAGGTGGGCTCATCCGGTTGTAGTTCGGTGGCGCGGCCGTACAGTTCTGCCGCCGCGACGCGATCCCCGTTGCGCGCCGCGATTTGCCCCCGCGCGAAGACCGCGCGCACGTTCTCGGGGTCCACGCTGAGCGCTGCGACGAATGCAGCATCCGCCTCCGCCAGCCGGTTCATCTTGAGGAAGGCCACGCCCATGTTGTGGCGCGCGATCGGCAGTACGGGGTTGATTGCCAGAGCGTCGAGGTAGTGCGCCACGGCGGCCGAATATCGGCCGGCGGCCGAGTCGATCAAGCCGAGCCCGAAGTGCCAGCGCGTACGGTGGGGCGCCTCGCCCGCGTTCCCGAGCGCGCGATGGTACCACGCCTCCGCGTCGTCATACCGCTTCACGCCGCGGTACGAATCGGCCAGCTCGCCCTCCAGCAGCGGGTCGTCCGGCAGGAGTCGCACGGCGGCCTCGTACGCCGCCGCCGCCTCCGCGTACTTGGCCAACCGGGACGCCGACGCCGCCCGGCCGATCTGCGCTGGCGGCAGCTCTGGATGCTCTTCAGCGAGGGCAGCATACAGCGCAAGACTGGCGACGTGGTCGCCCTCACGGAACAGGCGTTCGGCTTCGCGAAACTTGCGCTGGGTCGCCGGCGGATGGCGGCTCGTGTCCCAAGGCTCGGCAGCGATGGCTGGCGTACTCGCCAGGGCGCACAGCACACACAGCATCCAGGCCGGCGCGCGGCGCGCGAGCACAGACATGCTGGCGACTCCCTGGGCGAGGTAGGCGGCCTACTCCCCGGCGATCACGAGCTTCGTGATATCGCCCAGCCGTAGCGTGTGGCGGCCGATCACGGACAGCAGCGCGAGGCGGTTGTTCCGCACCGTGTCGTCCTTGTCCATCACCAGCACGGCGTCGAAGAAGGCGTCTATCTGAGGCTGCATCGACGCGAGGGCCGCCGTCAAGTCGCCGAGTTCCGTGCTCGCGAGGGTGTCGTCCTGCGCGACGCGCGCCAGATCGCGCTCCGTGTCGTCTTGGAACAGCGCGTCGTCCGGCGCGCCATGTGCGGCGACGCCATCCGGGAGGATTCGGAGGACGCGGTTCAGCGCGGGGTACGCCACGTCGAACGCGTCCGACGCGCGGAAGCTCGCGACCGCCGCAAGGCGGCCCGGCAGTGCCGCGACGTTCGCGAAGCCCGACGACAGAACGGCGTCGACCGTATCGTAGGCATGACCGCGATCCTCCAGCAACGCCTCCAAGCGCGCTCGGAAGAACTCGCCGAGCGCCTCCAACGGCGCGTCAGCTTCGTACTCCGCGCACGCGCGCTCCAGGAGCGTGTTGAGGTCGAGGTCCAAACCCTTGTCCAGCAGAATACGACACACGCCGATCGCCTGGCGCCGCAACGAGTACGGGTCGGCCGAGCCGGTCGGAACCTGACCGATGCCGAAGTACCCGGCGATCGTGTCGAGCTTGTCGGCGAGGGACACGACCGTGGCGACATCGCTCTCGGGCAGGTCGGCCTCGGCGGAGTCCGGCAGGTAATGCTGCTCAACGGCGTCCGCGACTTCGCTGGGCTCGCCCGCATGTAGCGCGTACAGCTTGCCCATCGTGCCCTGCAGCTCCGCGAACTCGAAGACCATCTGCGTAGTGAGATCAGCCTTGGCGAGTTCCGCCGCGCGCAGCGCGTGCGCCGTGGACGCTGCTGACATCGCCAGATCGGCGCATACACCCGCGGCCAATCGGCCGACGCGCCCCACCTTGTCGTGCAAGGATCCGAGCCGCTCTTGGAACGTAACGCGTCGGAGGTCATCCACGCGGTCGCCGATACTGGTCTTCAGATCCTCCTGCCAGAAGAACGCGGCGTTCTCTAGCCGCGCTCGCAGGACGCGCTCGTTTCCGTGACGCACGTTCTCCTCGCCACCATCGGTGGAATTGGACGTGGCGATGAACTTCGGCTGCAGCGTGCCGTCCGCGTTGTACACCGGGAAGCAGCGCTGATCCTTCCGCATCGCAGTGATGAGCACCTGCGGCGGGAGTTCCAGGATGGCTTCGCCCAGCGTGCCCACGACCGGCGTCGGGCACTCCACCAGGTAGTTCACCTCGTCGACGAGGCGCTGATCCAGCTCATCGGGGCTGCCCTCGGCGCGCAGGGCCGCTTGCGTCTGCCCGACGATGCGCGCGCGCCGCTTCGCCGGATCGACGATGACGCTGTTCTCTCCCAACAGGGATTCGTAATCGGCGAGGTCGGCGGATGCCACGACGAGGTCCGAGCCCCCCAGGAAGCGGTGGCCCTGCGTGGCCATGCCACTGCGCATCTGGTCCAATTCGAAGTCGACGACGGCCTCCCCGAGCAACGCGACCATCCAGCGGATCGGTCGGGCGAATCGGAGTCCGTCCCAACGCATCGACTTCGGGAACCGCAGACCGGTAATGAGGCCGGGAAGGAACTCCGCCAGTAAGTGCGCTGCCGGACGACCCTCAACCATCTTGCGCGCGAAGACGTACTCCCCGCGCTCCGTCTCGCGCGTGAACAGATCCTCGACGGCGACGCCCTGCCCGCGAGCGAAGCCGGTAGCCGCCTTCGTCGGCGCCCCGGACTCGTCGTAGGCCGCGCGCTTCGGCGGGCCGGACGCCTCGACCTCGGCATCTTCCTGCCGCGCCTGGACACCAGCCACGTGCAACGTCAGCCGACGTGGCGTGGCCATCGTGCGAATGTCGCCGTGGCTCAGCCCGACTTCGGCAAACCACGCGGCCGCGTCCTCGCGAAGCTGTGCCAGCGCCGGCTCGATGTACGATGCCGGAATCTCCTCGACGCCGATCTCCAGCAACAGGTCCGCGTCCGAACCAGTTGCGGACGACACGGCGCTTGGGGCCTCGGCGGCCTTGCCGTCGTCCAACGGCGGGAGCAGCGGGTGGCCCAGCTCCTCGCGCTGCGCCACGTAGGCCTGGGCCACGCGGCGCGAGAGATTGCGCACGCGCGCGATGTAGCCGGCGCGTTCGCTGACGCTGATCGAGCCGCGGGCGTCGAGCATGTTGAACGCGTGGCTCGCCTTTAGCACGTAGTCCAACGCAGGCCACACCAACCCACTGTCGACGCACACGCGGCTTTCGCGCTCGTAGTCCTCGAACCACTTGAAGAGCAGCTCCGGCGTGCTGCGTTCGAGGTAGTACGTCGTGTAGTCGACTTCTGTCTGATGATGGATGTCACGGTAGGTCAGCGTGTCGTTCCACTGCACGTCGAAGATGCTGTCGACATCCTGGAGGTACATGGCGACGCGTTCGAGGCCGTACGTCAGCTCAACGCAGATCGGGTCCAACTCGACGCTGCCCATCTGCTGGAAGTACGTGTACTGCGTCACCTCTGCGCCGTTGCACCACACCTCCCAGCCGAGTCCCGACGCGCCGAGGGTCGGCGATTCCCAGTCGTCCTCGACGAAGCGCATGTCGTTGCCGCGCAGGTCGAGACCCAACGCCTCGAGACTGCCCAGGTACAGATCCTGGCTGTCATACGGGGCGGGCTTCAGGATGACCTGGTATTGGTAGTAGTGACCGATCTTGTACGGGTTCTCGCCGTACCGACCGTCGGTCGGTCGCCGCGACGGCTCGACGTACGCGACGTTGAACGGCTCCGGCCCGAGGCAGCGCAGCGATGTCGCGGGGTTGAACGTCCCAGCGCCCACTTCGATGTCGTACGGCTGCTGAATCAGGCAGCCACGTTCCGACCAGTACCGGTTGAGCGCTTCGATAATCTGCTGGAAAGTCATCGCTCGATCCCCGTGGACGCCGCTAGCCAGGTGAATTGGGCAATGATAGCCGCGCTGCCCGAGGGCGAACCAGTCGCGCCGATCGGGCCCGCCAGATGTCGCAGGGGGAATCCAAATGGAGCCGCCATGCATCGCCACCATCGGCACCATGGCGCGTGGCCGATGTTGCGGCGGCTGGGCAGGGCCCATGTGCTCACAGCAGCCTTCGCTCAGTCGTGCAGGTCCACTGCCTTTGGAAGTACGGATCGCCGTTCAAGGCGACTTCCAGTGCTAGGTCCAGCGTGAAGTTCTGCCCATCGCTGGAGAGCGTGCCGGTAGCCACGGCTTCAACCGTAGCGCCCGGTTGCTCGTCGCTCGACCGCGCCACCGACCACGCCGACGCGACCGCCGGGTTTCGGTGCGAAACGCACATCTCGCCTTCGCCGTCGGGCAACACAAGCCGATAGCGGTCCTCAAGCACGTCGTGGACCACCTGCCACGGAGCCGTTCCGAAACCGGCATCCGCCGCCTCATGCGGAGACGGCGTGAACGCGAACGGCATTTCTCGGCCGCCGTCCCAGACAGGCAGCGAGATGTGCGACCGGCTGTCTGGGCCCCAGTGCAGCGACAGGGCGCCTGCCTGCGGCGTCGGCCAGACGTTGGGAAAGTCCGAGCCGTTGACACTCGCGCGAATCCGCGACCCACTACGAAAACGCCATGCCGTCGCCTCCATGTGGAACGCCACCTCGGTGACTTCGCCGGGCGTCATGGGCAGCGGGCAGGTCATCCCGTTGCGACGCGTCGCGTTTAGGATGCCCTTCGTCACGAGCACGGCTGTTCCGTCCCGCCCCACCTCTATGAGCCGAACGGCAACGGGCATTACCTCCACGTCGGCGCTGACGTGAAATCGGAATGTCGGATTGCCGAAGATTGAGAGATCGCGCGTCAGCGGCTCGGTTGTGAAGTTGAGCGCGCGCGCGGAGTCCTCGCTCTGTTCCCCGGCCAACGTGAAGCCGGCGCCCCAGAGCCCACCGTTGCGAGACGCGGCGGGCAGATATCGAACGGCGGCCTCGCCGCTCTCCACGGCCGGGGTCTCCGTCAGCGCGTCGCCGTGGAGATAAAAGCGAAGCGGGTCGCCTCTGGGCGTCTCGTCCGCCGCGCGCCACCCTCCCGCGATCTGCGTGCGTCCTATGTCCGGCTCTTCGTGTTCCTGCCTGTACACCTGGACCGACGGCTCATCCATCACGCCGTTGTCCATGCCCTTCAGCCAGTGATCCCACCATCGTAGCAACTCGAAATGGACGTCTATCCGGGGCCCGCATCGGGAGCGGTCAGGGGATGTGTGCGACCAAGGCCCGATCAGGAGCTTCTTGGGCGCCTGTAGCGCGCTATACACACGCAACGGCGGGTTCGGATACCCATCGTTCCAGCCGCCTATGAGCATGGCCGCGGCCCGGATTCGGTCGCAACGGCCTGCCACCGAGCCAACCGCCCAGTAGTCGTCCTCGACCGGATGCTGGAGCCAATTGAGGATGTAGGGCTCGCCGTGTTCTAGCCGGCGCCTCCATAGCTCAATCCACGTTTCACCGACGGCGTCCGCGGACGGCGGCGCCGCGTTCTCCGCGAGCATCGACACGCCGTATTCCAGCATGTCGTAGTAGCCGCGCAGGCATCCGCCCTTGTAGTGGCAGTCGTCAGTGTACCGGCGATCCGTGAAGTATGCGGGAGCGATGGCGCGCAACGCTGGGGGCGCCAAGGCGGCTACCTGCAGGGTTGTGAACGCGCTGTACGATGCCCCGAACATCCCCACCTTGCCGGAGCACCACTCCTGGCCCGCCAACCACTCGATCGCGTCGACGCCGTCCTGGGTCTCCTCAGCGGTGTATTCGTCGGTGCTGAACCCCTCCGAATTGCCCGTGCCGCGTACGTGTAGATTGGCGAACGCATAGCCACGGGTCGCGTAGTATTGTGCGATCGCGTTGGCCGATCCATCGAGGCCGTTCCGCCACGGGTCGTACAGCACCAGCGCAGGGAACGCGCCGTCGGCCACCGGGCGCGAGATGGTCGCGCCGAGGCTGATGCCGGAGGAGACCGGTACTCGGTACCGGTTGCTGACCTGGATCTCATGGGTGTTGAGGGAGCATATATCGCGGGCGTCGGTGGCCACTGAGCCGCTTCCCTCCGTGCGTTCTTCCGGGACAGACGGTCACCGGCGCCAGCGCCGAATCACCGGATCGCCGGCCACGGCGAGTGGCGTCGTAGACCCGGAGGCCGAGGGACGGCCCGCTCTGGCTCAGGCCCGTCCGACGGACTTCGGGCCGGCGTCAGCCCGTCACGGGCGACTTCCCGCGCGCGGTGTACAGCTCCGCATACTCGCGCTTGACGACGCGCATGTCCCTGAGGTCCGGCTCATCGTCCATCATGGCCTCGACGTCCGCGCGCGGCCGTGTGGCTACGGGCCACGTCTCCGCGTTCGCCGCGCGCAACGTCACGCGCGCTGCCAGTGCACTCGCGGAGTGGAGGTTGCGGATGTCGATCTTGTCGAGCGTGTCGTACCGCGTGTGTCCCCACCCGCGCCCGGTGAACTTGCCACGCGGGTTGCCGATGTACGACGTGCACAGCCCCTCAACGAGGTACGGGTAATGGTCGCTGAACGCGTGTGCGCTTTGACCGTAGGGCAGGTCTCCCATCTGCTCCGACCACTCGTCGAACAGGGGTTCCAGGCCGGGCCACTGATTGAGTATCACGCCCTTCTCGCCGTGGCCACCCGCCGCGTCGCAGTTGAGCAGGAACCGCATCCGCGTCAGCAGGTCGCCGTTCTGCGTGACGTCCCTGTGGGCGCCCGTCAGGCCGATCTCCTCGGATCCCCACAGGATCACTCGTAGGCCACAGCGCATGGGCCCCGCGTGCGCCTTGAGAACGCGCGCAGCCTCGATCGCCGCGACGGTCCCGGACGCCGGGTCCATCGCGCCCTGCGCGATGTCGTGGCCGTCGTAGTGGCAGCCCAGCAGAACGAACTCTTCCGTCTCGCCGGGCATGTCCGCGACGACGTTCCATGACGTCGTGTCGAACGTCCTGCCACCCGTGCGCATCGTGATGGTCAGCGCGCCCTTGCGTCCTTCCTGCCTGCGCAGGAATTCCGCGTCCTCGTGGCCGACCGAGAACCCCGGTATCAGCGCCTCGCGGTCGCTATCCAGGCTGCCGGTCTCGACGCCGCGGCCCTCGTACATGCCGATGAAGATGAAGCCGACTGCCCCAGCGAGCGCGGATCGCTGGTACATCTCCGTGCGGTGGACAGTGCGACCGAGTCCCGCGGGCGGCGCCGACGACACGGCCACGACTGCCCCCTTGATGCGATCCGCGTTGGCCTCGAATGTGGCCGGCGCGCCGTCGGGCAGCAGCACGAGCGGAGCGGTCAGATCACACGGCGGACAATACGGCAGCGAGATGCCTGGGATATCGGCCTCGAACGGCGCCTTCACGGAGATGGAGACCTCGTCGCGCTCCCAGGCGCGGTATTCGAACGGCTCCAGCCGCGCGTCGAGCCCGTATGACGCCAGACGGTCGCGCATGAACTCCGCCGCGGAGCGCTCCTGCGGCGTGCCGGGAGTGCGCGAGCCGAAGTCGTCGCACAGGACGGTCAGGTTGTCCAGCGGTTCCGTGGACGTGTAGATGTCGCCCAGCATAGCGCGGTCGATGTCGAGATACGGATTCATCGCTTCTCCGAGGTGTTCGGGCGACGTGTTCGGGCGCGCGGTCGATGCGACGCCTGTCGGCTATCCCGCCAGCCGTGTCCTCACGACTATCCCGCCAGCCGTGTCCTCACGACGCGCGCCGCTTCGACCATCGCCTGCAGCTTGCGGACGGCGGCCCATCGGGCGGTCTGCGAGAATCCGCAGTCCGGGACGACCGTCAGTTTCTCCGGCGGCACGAGCTTCAGGGCGCTCTCGATGCGGGCCACGATTTCTTCCACCTGCTCGATCCACAGATTCTTGACGTCGACGACGCCGATGGCGACCTCGCGATCCCGGCCGATCTCGGCGATCAGGTCCAGTTCCGCGAACTCACGCGACGCAAACTCCAGCACGAACTGGTCGACGCGCATCTCCATCGCCATCGGAAACAGCGGGCCGTAGCGCCGGCGACCCACGGCCCGCGCCCGGTAGTTCCCGAAGCAGAGGTGCGTGGCGATCTTCGCGTCGAGACCTTCGACCGTGCGGTTGAATATGTCGACGTATTCGCCGATGCGATCTGGGTACACGCTGAAGGACGGCTCGTCGATCTGTAGGAAGTCCGCGCCCTCGGCGATGAGCGCCTCGCACTCCGCGCGCACGATCGGTATCAGGGCCTCCGTAATCGCCATCCGATCCGGGTAGCGGTCGTCGGGGATCAGCCGGCCGGAGAGGGTGAACGGCCCCGGTAGGCACGCCTTCACATCCGTCCGCGCGATGCCCTTGAGGTACAGGAAGTCGTCCACCGCGCCGAGCCCACGCGGAGCCGAGATCTCGCCGAGCATTCGGTAGCGGCCGCGTTGGTCGTGCGCCGGCGCCCCGAGCTGTCGCCCCGCGGCGACCGGTTCGATGTTCTCGAAGTGCTGGTAGAAGCCGAGGTTGAAGTCGAGCCGACTCATCTCACCGTCGGTGATGACGTCCACGCCCGCGCGCTGCTGGTCTTCCACGGCGACGGTGATCGCATCGTGGATCAGCTCTTGCTTGTCGTCGGCGCCGAGGTCGCCGCGCGTGGCCGCCGCGTCGCCGAGGAACAGCCATCCCGGGAAGGCGTGGCTACCGACGACCGACGTCGTTACGAGTCGCGACATGTGCGCTTCCTACTCTCCCGGTGGAATCTGCCCCTCGGACACCATCCAGCCGCCGTCGACGGGGAGTGTCACGCCCGTGACGAACGCGGATTCGTCCGACGCCAGGTACAGGGCGGCGTGGGCGCAGTCTCCAGGGGCGCCCATCGCTCCTGTCAGGGGCTGTTTGGTCTTCATGTACTCTACGATGCGCGGGTTGTCCTGCGCGCGTTCACTCATTGGGGTCGCGATAAGCGCCGGAGCCAACACGTTCACGCGGATGCGATCGGCCGCGTAGTAGGCGGCCATGGACTCGCTCAGCGCGATGATCGCCCCTTTGCTGGCAGCGTACGCGTGCGTCCCGAACAGCGTGGGAGCCGGCGACATCCCCAACACGGACGACATGTTGATGATACTGCCACCGCCCGCGGCCCTGAGCGGCGCGATCGCGGCGCGGCACATCAGGAACATGCTACGGACGTTGACGTCCATGGTCACGTCCCAGCCCTCTTCGGTGCATTCATGGATGGGGCCGTCGCCGAAGCGGCGACCGCTGATACCCACTACGTTGAAGACGATGTCGAGTTTGTCATGCCCGTCCGCGGCGGTGGCGAACAGCCGATCGACCGACGCGGCGTCTGTCACGTCCGTCGGCACGTAGGTCGCCGATCCGCCACTATCGCGGATCGACACGGCCACAGCCTCGCCGACATCGGCCCGACGGTTGGCGATGAACACGCGCGCGCCCTCGGACGCAAACAGCCTCGCCGACGCCTCCCCGATGCCGGTGGCGCCCCCGGTCACGATCGCCGTCTTGCCGTCGAGTCTACCCACGCGTCGTCCCATCCGCGCTCAGTCGTCGAACAGCACGCGCACGCGGCGGCGATAGTCGTCGTACGTCTCCTCGAACAGCTCCGCCGACCTTTCCCGACCAACGTGGACGGAACTGGTCAACACGCTCGGCGGCTTCCCGGCCTCCGTGAGGATCTGTGCCACTTCCGCCTTCAGCGCATTCGCGACAAAACATCCGCCAATGGAGGATACCGGCGACACGGGCGTGTCGAGGTCGTCCACCCACACGACGGCGTCGCCCGGCGGGACCCCGGTGTCGATGACGATGTCGCAGACGTCCGCGAGGATCGCGCGCGTCGGGTCGTCCTCACGCGCCACGGCGGCGCTCGGCTCCGACGTGACCGCAATCGTCGTCATGCCGATCCGCCCGGCCTCTTGCGCCATCTCCACCGGCACGACGTTCGTCCCGCTGTTGGAGAACACGAGCATCACGTCATCCGCCGACAGCGAGAAGTTCCGCAGTATGCGCGCCGCAAGGCCCGGCACGTTCTCGATGAACATCGCCTGCCGTTGCCCATTCGCGCCGACGACCGCGTTGTGGAACGTCAGCGACAGCTCGACGATCGGATGGAACCCGGGGAAGCTGCCGTACCGCGGGAACACTTCCTCGACGGGGATGCGCGAGTGGCCGGAGCCGAAGAGATGGACGAGTCGATCCCCAAGGATCGCGGCCGCACACGCTTCCGATGCACGTCGGATGTTGTCGGCCTGGGTGTCCATAATGGTGGACAGAATCGATGATGCGGCGGAGTAATAGCGGCGCGTCGGGCTGTCGCTCATGGGCGCGACGGTGTCCTCCTGAGTGATAGGCCGTGACCCGACGGCGGTTAGATAACTGCCCCGGGTTCGCCTTCCTGGACGGACTGCTCCAGCCACGGATCCTGTGTCTGGATGCGGAAGTCCATCACCTTGGCGCGCATCTCGGCCGCGATATCGGCGTGACCGGCGTCTGCGATGAGGTTGTGCGCTTCGTTGGGGTCGGTGTCCATGTCAAACAGGTTCTCGGCCGCCTGCTGCACGAACTGCTCACGAGGCCGGTCACCCAACTGATCCACGTTCTCGTCTCGAACCGCAGTCCACGTCCGCGACCGGAACAGGTCACTAGGTAGCGGCGTGGGCAGTTGGTGCGCCAGGTTGCGGACGTACTTGTACTTGCGACCGCGTAGGGCACGGTACGGATAGTAATTCGTCACCTCGTGGAAGCAATGCGAGGTGAAGGTCTCCTCCCACGCACCGTCGCCGGGGTGCGCGCTGTCATCCGCGAGAATCGGCAGGAGCGACCGGCCCGGCAGCGCCTCCGCCCCGTCAGGGTGATCCACGCCGCACCAGTCGAGGAAGGTCGGGCAGAAGTCGACCCAGTTCGTCAGGGCCTGGTTGCGGATGCCTCGCTCTGACTGCGACGGGTCGACGACGATCAACGGGCAGTGGTGACCGCTATCGAAGCTCGATGCCTTGGCGCCCGGGAACGGCATCGCGTGGTCCGTCGTGATGACGATGAGCGTCTCGTCGGCCCGCCCCGACTCGCGTAACGCGCTCACGACCTGATCCCAACGCGACACGGTCTCGTAGTAGTCCGCGAGGTCCGCGCGCACGTCACCCAGGTCGGGCAGGAATCCCGGCACGACGACTTCGTCGGGATCGTACGAGCCAGGTGTGACGCCGCGTGGCACGCGGTCGTTGCCGAATCCCACGCCGGCGCGGTGCGGGTGCGCGCTCCCGACGTGCAGGTAGAAGGGCTTGCCGTCGGTGAGCGCAAGAAACTCGGTGACACGCTCCGCCATGTCCGCGGGACTGCGCGCGTCCACGCGTGGCTCGTAATCGAACGGGTAGACGGACTCCGGCGACACGTGCTTCTTGCCGATGCAAGCCGTCACGAAGCCGGCGTCCCGCAGAATCCCCGGGACGGACTTCACGTGCTCGTGCGTGCGGAACCCGTGGATGCCGTGGCAGTGACCGTACTGCCCGTGCGTGTGGCTGTGGAGACCCGTCAGAATGCACGCACGGCTCACGGCGCACGACGGGCTAGTGCAGAATGCGTAGTCGAACACGACGCCTTCTCGCGCCAGGCGGTCGATGTTCGACGTCCGAATCACATCGGAGCCGTAGCACCCCGCAATGCGGCTCCAGTCGTCGGCGATGAGGAACAGCACGCTACGTTGCGGCGACATAGCTTCTCACTTGGAGCGGGGGGCGGCGGCGCATCGTAGACTACCGCAAGGCCGTCGCGCCCGGCAACGACCGGTCTGCGAGAACGCAAATGGAAAGCCCTGCGGACATTGACGTCCACAGGGCTTGATACTGGTGGAGCCGAGGGGAGTCGAACCCCTGACTTCTAGAGTGCGATTCTAGCGCTCTACCAACTGAGCTACGGCCCCAGAATCAGCGTTCCCGAAAGGAGTGGCGGAGAGAGAGGGATTCGAACCCTCGAAGGGGGTAACCCCTTAACGGTTTTCGAGACCGTCCGTTTCAGCCACTCACGCATCTCTCCGCGAT
>JABGQA010000090.1 GCA_018644665.1 Candidatus Poribacteria bacterium | reverse complement strand
TAGGATCTATTGGGTGGTGACACCTGTGAGGGTTCGAGTCCCTCCTCGCCCACCATGCATCGGCGCGGAACACGCGCCGCCCGTCCCGCAGTCCGGGAGGAGTTTCGGTTGAAAGTCGACGTAGAGACGGTTAGCGCAACACGCCGCAAGCTGCATATCCAGATTCCTGCCGAGAACGTCCGGAAGGAGTATGCGGACGCGGTCGCGAACGTCGCCAAGACTGTGCAGATTCCGGGCTTCCGTCCCAGCCGGGTGCCCAAGTCGCTCGTCCGCGCGCGCTTCGGCGCTGCTATCAAGACGGACGTGCTACAGGACATCGTTCCGTCCGCCTGCCAGGAGGCCGTCGAGCAGCACGACATCGTCGTCGTGGGCGAAGTTACGCTAGAGCCGAAGCTCGACGATATGGAGCTGCCAGACGACGACGACCTTGGGTTCACTCTGGAAGTCGAGGTCAAGCCGCCGCTCCCCATTCCCGACTACCGGACGCTGGAGGTCGACAAGACGGCTCCCGACGTCCCGCAGGACGACGTAACCGAGTACATCGAACGCGTCAGGCAGAGCCGCGCAACGTACGAGGATGTCGAGGAAGAGCGACCCGCTGCGTCGGGTGACACCGTCTACGTCGACTGGCGCGTGCAACTCGCCGACGCGGACGAGGAGTACAACCACCAGCACGACTACATGACGGAAGTCGGCGCCGGCGCGATGTTCGACGAGGTGGACGAGGCCCTAGAGGGGATGTCCCCCGGCGACGAACAGACCGTGCGCGTCACATACCCGGAGGACTTCGGCAACGACGACCTCGCGGGCAAGGAAGCCGACATAGCCGTCACACTTAAGAAGATCGCGACGCGGATCGTCCCCGACATCGACGACGAATTCGCGAAGAGCATGGACTTCGAAGGCGTCGAGCAGATGCGCGCTAACTACTGGAACCGCCTCATCGAGATGCGGAAGGCCGAGCAGCGCGCGCAGCAGGAACGGGACATCGTCGACCAGCTCATCGAGAAGACCGAGTTCGACGTTCCCGACGTCTTGGTCGAGGACCGGCAGCGAGACCTGCTGACCCGTGAGTTCGAGTTGCGCCAGCGCCGTGGCGATGACATGGCGGACACGGACATGGAGAAGCTCATCGAGGACAGCAAGGAGGCCGCCGCGCGCTCGGTGCGCGAGGAATGGCTCCTCGACGAGGTCGCGAACGCCGAGTCCATCGAGGCCGACGAGCAGGAGGTCGTGCAGCAGGTCGCGCGGGACGCCGCGCAGGCGGGCATGGACCCGGCCCAGTACGAAGCGCAGGTCCGAGAGAGCGACCGATGGGACGGCTACGAGCGGTTCGTCCGCGACCGTCAGGTTTTCGAGCTCCTTATCGAACGGGCCTCTGAGAAGAGCGTCATCATAACCCCGTAGACGGGAAGGTCCCGACTTGGCCCTCATTCCGATGGTCATAGAGCAGACGAACCGCGGGGAGCGCGCGTACGACATCTTCTCGCGCCTGCTCAAAGACCGAATCATCATCATCGGCACTCCGATAACTGACGATATGTCGAACGTGATCGTCGCACAGATGCTCTTCCTCGAAATGGAAGACCCTAGCGCGGACATCACGCTCTACATCAACTCGCCAGGCGGCTCGATCACGGCGGGTCTCTCGATCTACGATACGATTCAGTTCGTCAAACCAGATGTGCAGACGTGGTGTGTAGGCCAGGCGTACAGTATGGGCGCGGTGCTCCTCGCGGCCGGCACTCCCGGCAAGCGGCATGCCCTTCCGCACTCATCGGTCCTGATCCATCAGCCGTTGGGTGGCGTGCGCGGACAGGCGTCCGACATCAGCATCCACGCGGAGGAAATCCTGCGCGTCAAGGCAGAGCTGTACGACATCATGGCCCAGCACACGGGCCAGGACGCCGAGAAGATCGCGTTGGACTCCGACCGCGACAGGTTCATGACCGCGGAGCAGGCCAAGGAGTACGGCATCATCGACGAGATCATTCGACAGCGCTAGCGAGGGGGGATGCCATGCGTGAGGGCGACCTGTCACGCTGCTCGTTCTGCGGCAAGACAGAACACGAAGTGCGCAAGCTCATCAAGGCGTACTACTCGCAAGAGGTCTACATCTGCGAGCTGTGCATTGATGTCTGCAACGAGATCATCGGCGAAGAACTGTCCACCGACGTTGCGGCGGACGGCGACTCCGAGCCGACGCTGGAGTTCCAGCTTCTGCGGCCGGCCGAGATAAAGGACGTGCTCGACGAGTACGTCATCGGCCAGGACCAGGCGAAGAAGACGATCTCCGTCGCTGTGTACAACCACTATCGCCGCATCCAGGCGGAAGAGGCGGAGCCGGATGTCGAGCTCGACAAGAGTAACATCCTGCTGCTCGGCCCCACGGGCACGGGAAAGACGTTGCTCGCCCAGACGCTCGCCCGCACGCTGCAGGTGCCCTTCACGATCGCCGATGCCACGACTCTTACCGAGGCAGGCTATGTGGGCGAGGATGTCGAGAACATCATCCTCAAGCTCCTCCAGGCCTCCAACTACGACCCGCAGCGTGCCGAGATCGGCATCGTCTACATCGACGAGATCGACAAGATCGCGCGCAAGTCCGAGAACCCTTCGATCACGCGCGACGTCTCGGGCGAAGGCGTGCAACAGGCCCTCCTCAAGATACTCGAAGGCACGGTCGCGAACGTGCCGCCGCAGGGGGGTCGCAAGCACCCGCATCAGGAGTTCATACAGGTCGACACGTCGCGGATTCTCTTCATCGCGGGCGGTACGTTCACCGGCATCGAGAAGACGATCGAGCAGCGCCTCGGCAAGAAGTCCCTCGGCTTCGGTGCGGAGATAAGGGCCGAGCGCGACGAAGGCATCGGCGAGGTCCTTCAGCACGTCGAGCCCCGCGACTTGACGAAGTTCGGTTTCATCCCCGAATTCATCGGCAGGCTCCCGGTCGTCGCGTCGTTGCACGAACTCGACGAAGACGCACTCGTGACGATCCTCACGGAGCCGCGGAACGCTCTGGTGCGGCAGTACCAGAAGTTCTTCGAGTATGAGGGCGTGAAGCTGTCGATCCCGGATGAAACGCTCAACGTCATTGCTCGGGAGGCCGTGCGCCGCGAAACGGGCGCGCGTGGGCTGCGGTCGGTCCTCGAATCGGCCATGCTCGAAGTGATGTACCACATCCCGTCGCTCGAGGGCGTCCGTGAGTGCATCATCACTCCCGGTGTCGTCACCGGCGTTGACAAACCCGTCCTCGTCTACGACCATCGCACCGAAGCGCTATCGGCGTAACTACCTGGACCTCCGCACGCGCGGGTCACGGCAGAACGTGTGCGGAAGAGCGTTAGGTCGCATACGTGAGCGACGAGCCACATTCCGATTCAGACGACGCAAGGCGTGTCCCCAACCCTACCGTAGAACGGCTGTCCGTCTACGCCCGCGTGTTGGCCTCGTTCCGCCGTGACGACGGCGTAACCACGTCGTCCAATGTCCTCGCCCAGCGCACCGGCTTCAGTGCCGCCCAAATCCGGCGTGACCTCGCGGTCTTCGGGCAGTTCGGGATGCGTGGCCGGGGCTACGACATCGCGTCCCTACGCGCCCGACTCGACGAGATCCTCGGTGTCCACATACCCCGCCGCGTAGCGCTCGTAGGGGCCGGCAACCTCGGCCTCGCCCTCCTCGGGTACACGGGATTCCGCGAGCACAACTTCGACATCGTCGCGGCGTTCGACGTGGCGCCAGGCCGCGTCGGGGCGAACGCTCCTGGCGGCATACCGATCCACCACCTCGACGACCTCCCACATGTGGCCTCGGCAGAGAGGGTTGAAATCGCGGTGCTCGCTGTGCCGGTGACAGCCGCGCAAGCTACGCTCGACGCCGTCGCCCGGGCGGGCATCCAGGCCGTGCTGAACTTCGCGCCGACGCGGTTGGATCCCCCCGAGGGCGTGCGCCTGAGAAACGTCGACCTTTCTGTCGAATTGGAGGCGTTGTCCTTCTACCTCGCGCACGAGTCGGACACGCCGGCCGAGCGCTAAACGCCGGGCCCTGGGGCCGCGTGGCAATCGACGTGCGTTGATGCTACTATCGCCCGGGGGACGGCCGCGCCGGGGCGCCCAGCGATTTGCCGCTACGTCGACGGAAGAGGAGACTGATGTCATCACGTAGGACGGACGCGTCCGCGTCGCTCTGGGGTGAGGCCCGAGAGGTCATCCCGGGTGGCGTGAATAGCCCGGTGCGCGCCTTCGGAGCTGTAGGCGGGACGCCGGTCTTCTTCGACCGCGGCGAGGGCTCCAAGCTCTACGACGTGGACGGGAACGCGTACATCGACTTCGTCGGATCCTGGGGTCCGTTAGTCCTGGGGCACTGTGCGCGGCCTGTGACGGACGCTGTCACGGCAGCGCTCGCCAAGGGCACGAGTTTCGGCGCGTCGACGGCCGCCGAAGTCCGCCTCGCCCGCCTGATCGTCGATGCCGTGCCGTCCATTGAGCGCGTACGCCTCGTGAACTCCGGCACCGAGGCTACGATGAGCGCAATTCGGGTCGCCCGGGGGTTCACCGGCCGCAGCAAGATCATCAAGGTGACCGGCTGCTACCACGGTCACGCCGACCATCTGCTGGTCGAGGCGGGCTCTGGAGCGACGACGTTCGGTGTGCCGACGAGTTCAGGCGTGCCGGCCGACTTCGCTGGGCAGACGCTGCTCGTCCCGTTCAACGACACCGCTGCGGTCGCGGACGTGCTGGCCAGGCACGGCGACGACGTTGCGTGCATGATCCTCGAGCCGATCGCCGGAAACATGGGACTGGTGCCGCCGAACCCGGGGTACCTCAGTGAGTTGCGCGCACTTACCGAGAAACACGGCGCGCTCCTGGTCTTCGACGAGGTCATGACGGGCTTCCGTGTCTCGTATGGTGGGGCGCAGGAACTCTACGGCGTGACACCGGATATGACGTGCCTCGGCAAGATCGTTGGCGGCGGCCTGCCAGTGGGCGCGTATGGCGGCCGCAAGGACATCATGGCTTGTGTCGCGCCGGAGGGGCCGGTCTACCAGGCGGGCACGCTGTCCGGAAACCCCCTAGCGACGGCGGCCGGGATCGCGATGCTCGAGGAAATGGCGAAAGACGGCGTGTACGAACGCCTTGAGCAGACGGCCGCGTCGATAGCCGACGGCCTCTCGCAAGCCACGGAAGCCGCTGGCGAGTCCGTGCACATCGCCCGCGTCGGGTCTATGGTCTGCATGTTCTTCGCGGCGGGGCCTGTCTCCAACTACGCCGACGCTACCAAGTCGGACACGGCGCGGTACGGTCGCTACTTCCACGCGCTGCTGGACCGGGGCGTATACATGCCGCCGTCCCAGTACGAGGTGTTCTTCATCTCGCTCGCGCACGGGCCGTCGGACGTTGCCGAGGCCATCCAGGCCATGGGCGAGGCACTCGCGGCATCCGGGACCTAGGGAGACCCAGGTGGGGCTCACCGCCGTTCACGACATGTTGCGGGGCGACCTCGAGCAGGTCGAAGACCGCCTCCGACAGCGCACAGTCAACAGCTACGAGTTCGTCGACCTCGCGGTGCGCCACGTCATAGAAGGGGGCGGCAAGCGTCTTAGGCCGATGTTGGCGTTGCTGTCCGCCCAAGCCTGCGGGTACAGCGGCGACGCGATGTACGATCTGGCCGCCGCGATGGAGTTGATCCACGTCGCATCGCTCGTCCACGACGACGTCATCGACGAGGCGGCGCTGCGGCGGAACCGCGAGACACTCAACGTCCGCTTCGGCAACAAGGTGTCGGTGTTGGTCGGCGACTACATGCACGCCCGCGTGCTGGCGATCCTTGTTGGGTGCGGCGCAACCGAGCCGATCTACGCCGCGGTCGCGGATGCCACCCAGAGCATGTGCGAGGGAGAAGTCATCCACGCGTACAAGGCGGATGACTTCGACATCGGTGTCGACGACTACCTCAACATCATGGACCTCAAGACCGCGCGGCTCATCGCATGCTCGTGCCGCGTCGGTGCGCTGCTCGCCGGCGCCGAGGACGGCATCGTAGACGCGATGAGCGTGTACGGCAGCGCCGTGGGCGTCGCGTTCCAGATTGTCGACGACGTGCTCGACCTTGTGGGCGAGGAGACCACCTTCGGCAAGCCGACGCGGAACGACCTGCGCGAGGGGAAGCTCACGCTACCCGTGATGCACGCCCGCGACAACTGCTCGCCCGCCGACCGGGACCGTTTGAAGGGGATGCTGCTCGCGGACGAGCGCGGCCCGGATGATATTGAGTGGATCGTGAACCTGACGCGTAGCCACAACGGTGTCGGACACGCCCTGCAGGCAGCGCGAGAGATGTCGTCCAAAGCGGCGGGCGCCGTGTTGGCCGCGCCCGACTCCACCGCGCGGGACGGGCTTCTCGCCCTGGCCACAGCGCTGGTCGAGCGCGACAACTAGCCGCCACGCCTAGCACGATCGTGGAGACCAGGACACATGAACCTGCTCGTGACAGGAGCCGCGGGACTCATCGGGGGTCACGTCGCGCGCGAGATGCTCGAACGGGGACATACGGTACGCGGATTCGACGCGCAGCAGGCGGACATCCCCGGCGTGGACTGGCTGCATGGTGACCTCCGCGACCTCGAACTGATGGAGCGCGCCGTGGACGGCATGGACGCCGTGTGCCACCTCGCCGCGATCCCCAACTCCCGCCCGCGCGAGCAATGGCCCGACGTCGTCGACATCAACTGGCGCGGCACGTACATCGTCATGGAGGCGATGGCGCGGCGGGGTGTGCGGCGCGTTGTGTTCGCGAGCAGCGCCTGCGTGCTCGGCGGCGTGTGCAATACGAAGTACAGACCGAAACCGTCCTACCTACCGTTCGACGAAGACTCGGTGGTGGAGACGGATGAGCCATACAGCCTGTCGAAGATGGTGAACGAGCAGACGGCTCGCATGTTCCAGTTGCACGGCCTGTTCGACACCGCAGTCGCGATGCGCTTCTGGAACGTACGCGACGCCGTCACGCACGGCCTGGGCGTCCTACACGTCCCAAGTGTGCTGTTCGCTGCCGTCCACCCGCACGACGCCACGCAGGCGATTCGCCTCGCGTTGGAGAGCGATCTCGTCGGCTTCCACGCGTTCGCCGTTGCCGGCAAGCATCGCTACAACCCCGACGGCACGCACGAGACGGTCGAGCAGACGCATGAATACATACGCAACGACCGGCTTGCCGGCATCGAACTGAGACAGGGCTTCCCCGAGACCTTCCGATCCTCCGCCTCGCACCGTCGACTAAGCGAAGTGTTGGGCTACGAGCCGCGGTACTGACCCTGGGGTCGCGATGTTCCCTGCGATGCTCCGGATGGATGATGTGGACACCCTCGTCGTCGGCGGTGGCTCCGTCGCCGCGCGCAGGGCGGGGACGCTCGTTGAGCACGGCGCACGGGTCGCCGTTGTCAGCCCATCCCTGTGCGCTGCGTTGCGGCGGATGGTCGAAGCCGGCACGGCGCGCTGGCACGCGCGGCCATTCGAGCGCAGCGACGTGCGCGGCCGCCGGCTCGTCGTCGCCGCCACCGATTCCGGCGAGACGAATGCTGCGATCGCGCGGGCAGCACGAGCCGCTGGCGCGTGGGTCAATGTCGTCGACAATGCGGCCCTTGGCGATCTGCACTTCCCCGCCGCGATCACGCGCGGCCGACTCACCATCGCGGTTGCGACAGACGGCGTGAGCCCGCTCGTTTCGCGTCGCATCCGGGAGCGGGTGGACGCGGAGTACGGAGACGAATTCGCGGGCCTGCTGGACCTGCTTGCCGAAGCTCGCGACGAAGCTCGCGACCGCATCGCGACGCAGCCGGGGAGACGACGCTTCTACGAAGACGTGCTCGCGTCAGACGCCTGCGATAGCCTGAGAGCGGGCCGGTCGCAGGACGCGCGCGCGCGGGTGTCCCAGCTTCTCGCCGACCACGCCGGACGCCCGGCATGAGCCGGATACAAGCCGCGCTCCTCGCGGTGCTTCTGGTGGTCGTCGCCGTTGTCGCGCTGCCCCCTTACCTCGATACGCGCAAGGTGAGCGGGGCGATCCTGGACCTTGAGCTGATCGCCGACGCCGCCCTACGGTACGAGTTCTCGACCGCCGTGGCCTGCGGCACGCCTAGCGCTCTGCTCGCGGACAGCGGCGTGGATGGGTGGCAGGGGCCGTATCTGACGTCCGACAGCGACCTGATAACGCCTTGGGGCGGCCGATACGTCTTCGACCTCGACCGAGGACTCGTCGGCATCGGCGCCGGCGACACTACGGCGCCAGCGAAGTACCGGCTCGGCGGCGAGGCGGAACTGGCAATGCCCATCGGCGAGGACCCCTCATGGTGGCCGGCCCGTGCGTCTGGCTCCTGAGGTCGCGGCGCCTGCGGCGCTGGTTGGCCTCGCCCTCGGCAGCTTCCTGAACGTCATTATCCATCGCGTTCCTATCGGCGAGACGGCTCTCACGCCGCGTCGGTCGTACTGCCCTCACTGTCGAGCGCCCATACGCGCACGGGACAACGTCCCGCTCCTGAGCTACGTGCTGCTTCGCGGTAGGTGTAGAGACTGCGATGGCGCCATCAGCGTCGTGTACCCGGCTGTCGAAGCCGCCACCGGCGCGTTGTGTGTGGTCGCGGTGAGTCGGTTCGGGGTGACGCTGGCCGCGTTGCACGCGGCCGTGTTCGGCTGCTTCCTCTTGGCGCTTGCTGTCACCGACGTGCGGACCTTACGCCTGCCGGACAGGCTCACCGGCGTCGGCGTCGGCGCGGGCCTCGCCCTCGCGGCCGCGGCCGGAGTGCTGGCCGGGACGCCACGTCCGGTGGCTGCGGCTGCGGTCGGAGCGATCGTGGGGGTCACTGTATTGGGCGTCGTTCGCGCCGCCGGGTCGGCCGCGATGCGGCGCGAGGCGATGGGCTTGGGTGACGTGAAGTTCCTGGGCATGATCGGCGTCTACTTGGCCGACTGGCGACTCGTTCTACTGACGGTCGTGTTGAGCGCAGTGGTGGGCAGCGTGATGGGCCTGGCGCTGCGCTTCGCGCCGGCCCGACGTGTGGAGATCCCGTACGGCCCGTTCCTCGCCGTGGCTGCGGGGATATCGCTGGTCTATGGGGACGCCCTCATCGACGCGTACGTCCGCGTCATCCTTCGGGGATAGCCCACGCCTCGACCGCGCGTCGGAACTCGTCCGGCACGCGAACGGGCGCCCCGTCGGGGTTGACGAACGCGTGGCGCGTCATCGCGCGCGCTACGGTTGCGCCGTCTGCCCGGCGCACCTCGTACGCGAACTCGACTTGCGTGCGCCGCCACGCGGAGATGCGCAGCTCGATGGTTAGAAGCTCGTCAGCGGCCGCGGGGGTGGCATAGTCCACCTCGACTCGTACGACCACTGGGCAGGCTGCCCACTCGTGGAACTTCGCGTAGCCGAGGCCGACGGCTCGCACGAAGTCGCCACGCGCGGCCTCCAAGTACTGGACGAAGACAGCGTTGTTCACATGGCGGAACCCGTCCAGCTCGTAGGTCCGCACGACGAACGACGTCACGAAGGGGCGCATAGATTCGCATCCAAAGGTGGTCCGCAGCGTCCGACAGTGTGCGCGCGAGTCGCGGGCACGGCAACGTCGCGACACGGCCACATCCTCGGCCGCCGATGGGAGGGTCGGCCTGTCGCATCGCGGGCGCCAGATGGCTCGCCGTCGCGATCCTCGCGATGGCTCTCGGGCGCCTCGTCTACGCGGAGCCCGCGCCCCCATGGCCGCTGCCGGATGAAGAGATAGTCACCTACGCGGTGAAGTGGGGCCGCCTGACGGTTGTGGACGCCGTGTTCGCGCTGGAGTCGCGCGATCTGGATGCCGCTAGCCATGTCATCTCCGTAGACGCCACCACGACGGCCATCCCGTCGCGCATATACCGCGTCACGAACCGCTACGAAACCGTCGTAGACGTACGAACGGGGCTGCCCACGTCGTACCGGAAGGAGTGCGACGAGGCGAAGTTCCAAGAGAGCGTGCTGGTCGAATACGCTCAGGCAGACCGCCACGCGGCGTACACCGTCGCGGACGCGCCTGCCCGCCGGTCCGCCTTAGTCGGCGACACTCACAACCTGTTCAGCGGCCTCTACTATCTCCGCCGCCACAATTTCGCCGCCACACCCAAGACGGACTTCCATCTGGACGCCAAGGGCGTATACTGGCACGCGCGCGCCACGAGAACGCGGAACCTCCGTACCCGCGCGGGCGAAGTCTGGGAGGTGCGCGTCGATTTCAAGCGTGTGGCCGGGCTGGAGGAACCACTGCAGTCGGACCTCCTGACGGACAACATCGTGCGGGGCGACAGCCCGTTGACGCTCCACATCCGGCCGGCGAGCGAGGACGAGGGTCGGCCGCCGATGGTCGTCTACATGGACTATCAGGTGCGCGGCTTTCGGCTTACCGCGGAGTTGCGCGACGACGAACGCGACGGCCACCCACCGGACGGGTAGCCCAGTACAGACTCCCGGAGACCGGCATGGCACGCATGACGTATGACGGGATACAGACTGATGATCGACTGGCGTTCGCCGCGTCGATCATCAACGCCGCTTACGCCAGCGACGCCCTCGACCGTCTGGGCATCCAGAAGCCGGGGGCCGACCGCTACTACCTCCCCGTCGACATAGAATATCTCTGCGGCTCCGAGAACCGCCGTGCGCGGCGCGTCTTCGGCGCCGTCCACACGGCGGAGTTCAAGGTCGTCGCCGATCCCTCGGATCCCGCGTACCAGGCGAGCCCGTACGCCGGCGAAATCGAGTTCATGCGCACGCTCCGGCCGGGCGACGTCGCCGTCATGGCGACACCTGCGGACAAGCCACAGGCGTCCGGCGCCGAGAACGAGATGCGCAACGGCGGCGTGTGGGGCGGTCTCCTCACCGCGCTCGCGATGTCCTACGGCGCGCTTGGCGCGGTCATCGAGGGCCCCATCCGCGACTGCGACCAGATCAACGGGTACTTCCGCGACGAGCCGTTCGACGATCGCGCCCTCCGCTCCCTGGATAACGCGCTGGGCGACGACGCGTCCGTAGCCAACATCGGTCGCGTGAGGGCCGCGATGCTCGCACGCGAGGCGTTCCCGGTGTTCGGAACGGGCACTATGCCTACCGACTCGGCCTATCGCACCGAGGCGGTCACGTCCGGCGAGTCGATCACGATCGACGGCGTGCGCGTTGAAGAGCGCGATTTCATCGTGGCCGATCTCGACGGGCAGGTGGTCATCCCGAACGGCGCGATCGTCGACGTGCTCGAGAAGGTCATCGAGATCGACGAAGGCGACAAGGGCGTCTGGTCCGACGCGCTGACGCGCCTCGCAGGCTTTCACGACGACTCGATAGACGAGATAATCGAACGCAACGGCGGACACCTGTAGACTGCCAGGAGGAGCCCACGTGGCGATCGCAGCCGACCCAGCAATCGAAACCCCCACAGTCGTCAGCGCGGACGATGTCGCGTTCTTTGTGGAGAACGGCTACTTCGTCGCGCGCGGCCTCCTCACGCCCGAAGAGACCGACGAGTTGCGCGCCGACACGTTGCGGCTGGCGCGCGGCGGATACCCATGCGAGACGCTCGTCCCGCTGCCCGCGGACACGTCCGACGCGGAGGCCCTGCGCCAAATCCTCTGCATTCACCAGCCGCACTTCATCAGCCCGGTGATCCAGCGGTACGTCGCCCATGCGCGCGTCGCAGGGGCGCTTGCGCAACTCACGGGCGCGCATCTCGCCCACTGGGACGGGAGCGTCAAATGCATGCAGTCGATGCTCTTTGTGAAGCCGCCGGGCTTTCAGGGACAGGCGTGGCATCAGGACGAGGCGTTCATCCCCACGCGTGACCGCTCGCTCATCGGCGCCTGGATGGCGATGGACGACGCCTCCGTCGACAACGGCTGCCTCTGGGTGGTACCTGGCTCCCATCGGCAGGGCTACATGTACCCGCTGCGGGAGCACGACAACCCCGAGGAATTCGACTTCGCGCCCGAGGGCTACGGCTTCGACGAATCGGAGGAGATACCTGTCGAGTTCGAGACCGGCTCCGTCGTCTTCTTCAACGGCTACCTACTGCACCGGTCGCGGAAGAACCGGTCAGGCACGTACCGGCGCGCCCTGGTGAACCACTACTGCAACGCGTGGTCCCTACTGCCGTGGGACGTGCGCGAGGGCGAGCGCCCCGCGAACGCGGACCGGCGATGTGTCGTGCCTGTAGCGGGCGTCGATCCGTACGCGTGGAAGGGGTACGATCCTCCCGGCGACAACGTGTGGCTCCGTACCTGCAAGGCGAACGCGCCGGCCGACGCGGCCGAGTGACCCGCGACACGACCGACGAAGGTGAGACTCCTGCATGAAAATCACGAACGTGACGACGGCGGTCCTCCGCGGCCACGGCTGGTCGTGCTTCATACGCATTGAGACGGACGAGGGCATCACCGGCACGGGCGAGTGCATCCACGGCGGCGGCGGCATCACCGGCCTCATCGACGAGATGGCGCCGATGCTGGTCGGCCAGGATCCGATGAACTACGAGATGCTGTTCGAGCGCATCCGCCGCGCGTACATCTTCAACGGGGCGATCGCGGGGAACGTCGTCACCGCTCTGTCGGGGATCGACATCGCCCTGCTCGATCTGGTCGGGAAGGCGCTAGGGACGCCCGCATACCAACTTCTCGGTGGGAAGTACCGCGACAAGGTGAGGATGTACGCCGATTGCCACGCCGGCGCGGAAGGGACGCCCGAAGCTGCCGCGAAGAAGGCGAAGTGGGTAGTCGAGCAGGGGTTCACGGCGCTGAAGTTCGATCTCGACGAAGCGGGCGATCCGAACAAGCATGACGCCTGGAACTGGAGCGCATCGCCGCTCGAGATCCAGCGCATGGTCGATACGGTCGCGGCGGTACGCGAGGCGGTCGGGCCGGCTGTGGACCTGTGCGTCGACATGCACGGGCGGTACGACATCTCCGCCGCCATCCAGGTAGCGCGGGCGCTGGAGCCTTACCAGCTCATGTGGCTGGAGGAGCCCATCCCGCCGGACAACGTCGCGGCCCTGCGGGAAGTGCGGCGGCAGTCCCCCGTGCCGATATGCACCGGCGAGAACCTCTACATGCGCTGGGGCTTCCGCGAAGTCATCGAGCAGCAGGCGGCAGACATCGTCATGCCCGACCTTCCGAAGTGCTGCGGCCTGACCGAGGGCAAGCGCATCGCCGAACTCGCGGAGATGTACTACATCGCCTTTGCGCCGCACAACGTGTGCGGCCCGCTGGGAACGGTCGCGTCGGCGCACTGCTGCGCCAGCGTTCCCAACTTCCTCGTGTTGGAGTGGCACTGGATGGAACGGCCGCACTGGCACGAGTTGGTTATCTCTGACCCGCCGCTCATCCGAGACGGCTATCTCCATCTGCCGGACGGCCCGGGGCTCGGCGTTGAGCTGAACGAAGAGGCCGCGCGACGGTATCAGAAACCCGACACTACCTTCTTCGGCGAATAGGACCCCTCGATGGCAGACAAGACCTATAGAGTGGCGATCATCGGGACGGGCGGGATCGCTCGTTCCCACGCGCGCTCCTGGGCGGCGACCGGCCGGGCAGAACTGGTCGCTGCGGTCGACATCAACGACGATGCCGCGCAGGCATTTGGCGACGAATACGGCATCCCCGCGCGCTACACCGGCCACGAAGCCATGCTGGGCGCCGAGAAGCCCGACATCGTAAGCATATGCACGTGGCACGGCACGCATCCGTCGCTGACGGTCGCCTCCGCCCAGGCCGGCGTGGCGGGTATCCTGTGCGAGAAGCCAATGGCCGTGAACCTCGCCGATGCGGACGCGATGCTTGCGGCGTGCCGCGAGTCGGGTACACAGCTCGCGATCGGCCACCACCACAGGTTCAGCGCCCGCAACACCGAAGCGCGCCGGCAGATTGCCGCCGGGGCCATCGGCGCGCCGCACATGCTACGCGTCGCGGTGGGTGGCGGCTTGACCAACAACGGAACGCATGCGATCGATGGCGCGCGGTATCTCCTCGGCGATCCTGCGGCGGAGTGGGTCATCGGCCAGGTCGAGCGGCGCACGGACCGGTACGAGCGCAAGGAGCCGATTGAGGATCTGTGCATGGGGCTCGTGGGGTTCGAGGGTGGCGCCCGTCTGGTGCTGGAGAGCGACATGCCCGACGGTGGGCTGAACGCTGGCGCGGCCCGTCTGGGGGGTCTACAGGTGTACGGCACCGAGGGGACTCTGACCGTCGGCGACGCGGTCACGCTGAGTTCACCGCGCGGGGCCGCAGTCGATGTCGACGTTCCCGCCGACACGAACCAGTACGACGAACTGTTGGCGTGGATGGAGGGCGGCGCAACGCACCGCAACGAGGCGACCAACGCGCGTGCTACGGTGGAACTCATGATGGCGATATACGAGTCCGCGCGGCGCCGTGGTCTTGTCTCGTTGCCTCTCGACCCGGGCCCGTCGCCCCTCGTGGCGATGATCGACGACGGATCGCTGGCCGTCGAGAAGCCCGGCCGGTACGACATCCGACTGTAGACCCGGGGCCGCGTTCCGCGCCCGACTGTAGACCTATAAGCGCCGCCCGATCATTAACTTCCGGTACCGCGGGTGCTACACTGCCTGTGGGCACGGATGGCGCGGCCGGATCATAAACTTTCGCCCGGATCAGCGCGTCTACTCCCGTGGGAAAAGCGACTAGGAACGTGCGCCTGAGCGGCGTGTTCGCCGGGCGAGTGAAGGTGTGCCGAAAAGGTGAAAATGGTCAGACGTTGCTTGTCGATGGCGCTACCAACGCTCGTCGCCGGGATGCTAGCTGTCAACGCCGCGTTCGCCCAGGAGGATGCCCTCCCGGACTTGTCGACGCCCTTGACCCTCGAAGACTGTTTGGAACTCGGCCTCGACTACGCGAGCTCGATTCGGACATCCAGCCTGTCGGTGCAGTCAGCCGGTCTACAGGTTGAGGACGCCCGGTCTACGTACTTGCCGGACATCCGCACCGCCGGCTCGTATCTCGCGAACGACAGGAACGAGTTCGACTTCGAGCGCGACAACTTCGACTGGGCGGTCACCGCTGACTACACGATCTGGGACCACGGCCGTAGACGGATCGGCCTCGACCAGGCGCGCGAGAGTCGCGACTCCGCGGAAGTGGGACTGGAGCGGACGCGACAGGATCTCGTCCTCGACATCGTCGGCGCGTATTACGGCCTCCTCGAGGCCAAGACGCTCGTCGAATTCGACGGCGAGCAACTGGAACTCTCGCAGGGCAACGCCGACCAGGTCCGCGCGTTCATGGAAGTTGGCAGAGGCATCGAGGCCGACGTCGCCGCCGCGGAAGTGCGCGTCGCCACTGACGAGCTAAGCCTGTTGAATGACCAGAACGCCCTCGCGTTCGCTGGCGCCCGTCTGCCGACCGTCCTCGGCTTCGACCCGGACACGTCGATCCAGGTGGCGGACGATCGCGAGTTCCCGATCTACCGGCAGACGACCCAGTTCGCCGAGTACAGCCAGACGCTCGAAGAGACGATCGAGTTGGCCCTGCGACAGCGTCCCGCGATCCGCGAGTCCGAGTTGAGCCTGCGAATCCAGGCGCTCTCGCGCGACCGCGCCAGCTTGGACAGATTGCCAGTTGTCACCGCGCGGGTGAATTACGGCGTTGACCTGGACGACTACCTGCATGAACGCGAGAACTTCAAAGACTTCCGCTCATGGGACGCGTCCGCCCGGGTGACCTTCCCGATATTCGACGGCGGGCAGACGCGCCGGCAGCTGGAGCGCGCTGACCTGGATCTCGCAAGGTCGGAAGAGCAGCACGCGGAGCTGAAGCGAGCGCTGAGCCTCGACGTTACGCAGTCCTACCTGAACCTCAAAGAGGCGGAGAAGCGTCTCCGCATTTCGGCCGTGCAAGTGCGAAATGCCCAGTTGAGCCTGGACGTGACCACAGAACGCTTCCGCCAGGAGTTGGCGATACCGCTCGAGCTGTTCGACGCGCAGACGCAGTTCGCGCTGGCCAACACGACGCAGATCCGGGCGTTCTACGGCTACAAGAGGGCGCAGCACTCGCTTGACCGCGCCATCGGGAAGGCCATTCGGTGAAACGCAAGCGTCTCATTCTGATCGCGATCGCCGTCGTCGTCATGGGGTCGGGCGCGGTCTTCGTCGTCAAGGGCAGGGCCAAGAAGGAGGACGACTCCGGCCCGCGTCTTGAGGTCGTTAAGAACGGCCCGTTGCGGGTGAAGATCCGCGAGACTGGCCGGCTTGAGGCCCTCATCTCGGTGAACGTGAAGTCTAACGTCGAGGGCGAGATCTCGACGATCTTCGTCCGCGAGGGCGACACTGTCGAAGCCGGCGACCCGCTCATCCAACTGGACGACGAGCGGATCGCAGAAGAGCAGAAGCAGGTCGACGCTAACCTGGGAAGCTCCAAGGCGCAGGTCGAGCAGGCGCGTCGCAACGTCGAGCTGACTGGACTCCGTCAGGATGCGCTCCTGGAGTCCGCCGGAGACAGCGTGGCCATGGCGCGGGCCGGGCTCGAGGCCGCAAGCCGTGCCACGGTCCAGCAGGTGACCGCGGCCGAACTGGAGATCGCGAACACCGAGACGGCCCTGCAGCAGGATCTGATATCCCTAAACCAGGCGCGCATCGCCCAGACCCAGGACGAGATCTCGCTCGAGCGCGCACGGTCGCGTCAGGAGTCGACGACCGTCAGCCTGGCGAACGCGGAGACGGAATTGCGCCGGATGCAGGCACTGCGGGCCAAGGGGTTCGTGTCCGCCGCGTCCGTTGAGGCCGCGCAGTCCGCGCACGCAAATGCGAAGACCGCGCGCGAACTCGCCGGGAACGACGTCGCCGCGCAGTTGGAGTCGGCGAAGTCGCACGAGGAAGGCATCACGTCGCGCGAGGCCGCGATCGAGAACCGCCGCGAGGTGCTGGCCTTCCGCAAGACGAACCTCGACGAGATCATCGCGGCTCGCTCCGCCGTTGAGCAGCAGAGCCAGCTACAGTTGCAGACTGCGCAGACGGAGCTAGGACGTGCCACCGAGTCGATCGAGGCCGAGAAGCAGAACAGCGAGTCGTCGCTGACCATCGCGGGTGCCAACTACGTGCGCGCCGAGAGCAGCTCCAAGAACGCGCAGGAACGCCTGGACTGGACCCGCATCGTGGCGCCGATGAGCGGCACCGTGATCGCGCTCGTGGTCGAGGAGGGCGAGATTGTCCAGTCAGGGCGATCGGCGTTCTCGCAGGGCCCGGCGATCATGACGATCGCGGATCTGTCGCAGATGGTCATCAAGACGTACATCAACGAGGTCGACATCCCTAAGATTGCCGTTGACCAGCGTGTCGAGATTAACTCCGACGCATACCAAGGCCGCATTTTCGAGGGCCGGGTCAAGGAGATATCGCCCCGCGCCGTCCCCATCGACAACGTGACGAAGTTCGAGATAGAGGTCGAGGTGCTCGGTTCGCCGGCCGAACTGCGACCTGGGATGCACGTGGATGTGGACGTCATCGTCGCGGACGAAACCGCTGTCGCGGTGCTACCGATCGAGACGCTCATCGAGAAGCAGAAGCTGACGGTGTCCGCAGCGCTGCCGGCCGGGGGGATAGGCGGCCTCTCCCGCAACCAGAAGGTCTCCGTGGAATCCCGGTCGGGCAAGAAGTACGGCGGCCGGATCATGTCGCTGGACGGCGATGGCGAGTATCCCGTCGTCATCTTCATCGATGAGGGCGCCCCGAAGGGCCTCCGCGTCGGCGAGCAGACGCTCCACATCGTCCCCGAAGGCGCGGAAGGCGAGGACGTCGCCGAAGAAGATAAGCCCAAGAAGATCGAGGATGTCCGCGTCAAGATTGAGAGCGAGCGCAAGCAGCTTGTACTGCTGCAGGACAAGCCAGACGACGACGGCGAGGAGCAGAAGGAGGGCTTCCTCTCCAAGCTGCCGTTCGTCGGAGGGAAGAAGGACGGGAAGGGCGGCGGGGACGGCGTCGAGAGGCAGATCAAAGTGGGCCTGCGAAACGACACGGCGTTCGAGGTTGAGAGCGGCCTCAACCTCGGCGACGAGGTATTGATACCGGACCTGTCACGGCTCGTCTCGAATTAACTGAAGTACGGGGAGGCGCGCATGCAGGGAGCCGAGACAGGCGTCGAGACGGCGCCACCGACGGGAGTGCCCACCGTGCCGGGGACCGATGCCGGCAAGGCCATGATCAACGTAGAGGATCTGCACAAGACCTACGTTATGGGCGATATGGAGGTGCACGCCCTAAGGGGTGTCACGCTGCAGATCACCCAGGGCGAAATGGTCGCGATCATGGGGCCGTCAGGGTCAGGGAAGTCCACGATGATGGACATCCTGGGCTGCCTGTCTAAGCCGACGTCCGGCACGTACGTGCTGGAAGAGGTCAACATTGGCTCGGTAAGCGACAACCGCTTGGCAGAGCTGCGGAACCGCAAGATCGGATTCGTATTCCAGTCGTTCAACCTGCTCCCGCGGATGTCGGCCCTGCACAACGTCGAACTGCCGCTCATCTATGCCGGCACCAGCCGCAGGGAACGACGACGACGCGCGATCCAGTCCCTGGAAGCTGTGCAGCTCGGCGATCGCGTGCACCACAAGTCCAACGAACTGTCTGGCGGCCAGATCCAGAGGGTGGCGATCGCGCGAGCCCTCGTAACGGATCCCGCGATCATATTCGCCGACGAGCCGACCGGGAATCTCGACTCGCGGACGAGCACCGACATCATGAACCTGTTCACGGAGCTTCACGCGACCGGGAACACGATCGTGCTCGTGACGCACGAGCCGGATGTCGCCAGCTACTGCCAACGCATCATTCGGCTGCGCGACGGCGTGATCGAGTCCGACGAATGGATCAGAGAGATGTCGCCGCTTGCCAAGGAGATACACGGTGAGCGTGCGATCTCGGCCCCGCCCACACACTCCGGTGACGACGACTGACTCCCGTTTGCGCGCCAGATCCGCGATCCCGGGATGCCCGGCCCGCGCGATCGTTGCAGTAGCGGTCTGCGTTGTCCTGGCGTCCGCCTGCGACCGTCGGACAACGCCCACCCTGGACGTGGAGGTCGGGCCGCAGCGCCTCGCCGACCTTACCGACTCCCTCAACGCCCACGTCGCCCGCGGCGAGCTGACAACCTTCGACACAGGTCACAACGAGTACTCTCTGCGCCTGCCGGGCGCGCAGGCCGAGGCGCGGTTTGTGCTGGACCTGGCCGTCAAGACCGTCTTTGTGCCGTTCGGGTTCGCGCGCGTGCGCCTGAACGGGCTGCGGTTCATCCGGGCCGACTGCATATGGAATACGCCGCGTCAGGCCTTAGAGGTGCGCCTTGATCTTGGCGACCGGGAGGACGGCGTGCTTGCCGAAGTGCACACGCTCGCCGGTATCGAGGACATGGTGTTCTACGTATCGGGCGGGCGGGTCACGCTCTACCTACGTCCCGTCGTATCTGGCGCCGGGCGGTTGGCGTGGGAGCCGGTGTCCGTGGAAATAGGCGTCAACACCGACGACGCGATACCCGCCGTACGAAAGCCACTACGCGACGCTCTACGGGACGTCGAGCGCGACATCGCTGGGCAACTGGGGCCGCAGCTGACGGACTACGAGGGCGCCGTCGCCGACTGGTTGGCCAACCTGATGCCTGCCCGGGCGAGACTACGCGACGTGACCGTCCTCAACGACCGAGCAATCGTCTCCGCGGACCCCGGCGACGTGCCAGAGGACACGAACGGCGACGGGCGGGTGGACATCGCGGACGTGGTGACCGTCGCCATGGCGTTCGGCGTGGAGGGGCTTGGGCCCGCAGACGTCAACGGCGACGGCCGCGTCGATATCACGGATCTCGTCGCCGTTGCGGTGCTGTTCGGCAGGTGAGACCGGCCCTTAGTCCTCGTCGGCGTCGAACAGGATGATCGTGACGAGCAAGCTGCCCGCCTGGTTGATGCGTCCCTCGCGCTCGTTCATGGCGATATACAGCACACCGTCGTCCAGCGCCACGTTATCGTACCGATGGCCGAGCGCGAGCACCTTACCATCCCCGCCGCCGACCCTACCGACGAGCGCTCCAACGTTGGCGCCGGGCATCAGGAAGCCGTCGCCCGCGATGAGGTTGGGCACGCCGTCGCCGCCGCACCAACCCGTACGGTTCCCAAAGTCGGGCGACCACGCGCCTTCCGCATCCACGACTAGCCGCTGGCCCTTCTTGACCCGCACGTAGCTCTCCTGCCACTCCCGACTCGGCCGAGCCATTCGCACAACTGTCAACGACATGCAGGTCTCCCTCTAGGATCGACGCGCGCGTTTCACCAAGCCCTGCGCTATGGCTGCAAGGCGTTGAACAGGGCGCGGTAGTAGCGCATCAGGCGTTCCGGTTCCTCGCTCGCGGGTATCTCGGCGAGGCAGAAGCCCTCGTAGCCCGCCTGTTTGAGGTACCGGAATAGGTCGCGGTATGGGTACGCCTCGTTCGATAGCTCAGTGATGTGCACGAGCCCGATGTCGCCGCCCAACAGCGCGAGCGCTTCGTCGATCGACCCGTCCTTCACGTCGGTCGGGTTTGAGTTCCAGCAGACGCGCACGTTCGAGTTGTCGCACGCGTCCATAATGGCGCGCATGTTCTCGGGTTGCTGCGTGTCGCGGCCGTGGACTTCGACGCGGATCTCGACGCCGTGGTCCTGAGCAAAGGCCCCGCACTCCGCGAGCGACGTCCCGATTTGCTCCAGCGTCTTCTCACGGGGAACGCCTTCTGGCAAGCCGTTTGGGCGCACCTTCACGCCGGGGCACCCGACATCGTGCGCAAGCTTCACGTACTCGTTCGTGCCGGCGATGTTCCGGCGCACTTCGTCGGGGTCGGCGGAATGGTAGTCGAACGCACTACCTAGACCCGCGATCGCGACGCCGCCGTCGGCAAAGCGTGTCCGCACATCGACGCGCTCTGCGGCGCTGAGCTCCACCTCGACCCCGTGCGCGTGCGTGGTGCGGAGTTCGACGCCCTCGAATCCGGTCGCCGCGCACCGCTCGAGGATCGTCTGCACGTCCCACGCGTGGGCGATTTGGTAGGTGACGATGCCTAGCTTCATGGTCCGCCCTAGCTCGGTTATAGCGAATGCCGTGGTGTGTCTATTATCACCGCATGGCCCGCGCGCGTGAAGCGCAGTAGACACGCGCACCGCGGGCCATCCGTTGTGGAGCGGCAACCTGCGTCACGACGCGGCGCCCGAGCCGGCGCGACGGCGGTGGCTGGGCCGGCGTGGCGGACAAGCTCTCGACGACACGGCCAATGGGCGGGGCACTGTTCGGGTCGCCTCTCGCCCGCGCGCACGTCGGTATACTGTGGCAGCAGAGGTGGCCGATGGTGTCCCAGCGTTGGGAGCCCCCTGTGGTATACTCGCGGCGCGAGGAGAAGGGCATGTCCGAACTACGGCGTAGGTCGCGCCGGATATCTGAGCGCGCGTTGGCAATGCTGTGTTCTGCCTGCGTGGGTGCCCTGCTCGTAGGGGACGCGGCCGCCGTTGAGCGCGTCACTGACTTGGATACAGCCGCCTCCTTCCCGGCGTCGGCGGTGGGCTCGACGGGTGTCTTGTACGTAGCCTGGCAGGATGCGCGCGGCCCCGATGACGACCTGTACGGCCAGGCGTACGCCGCCGACGGCGAGACGCTCTGGGCGCCCAACGGCATCCCGCTTGTTGCTACCGCGAGGAACCAGCGGACGCCGATCGTCACACCGGACGGCGAGGGCGGCGTCATCGTCGTGTGGATGGACGCGCGCAACGGTGGCACGGACGTCTACGCGCAACGCTTCGACGTGGCGGGGACGCCGCTGTGGGAGCCGGCCGATGGGATACCGGTCGCTGTCACACCGGGCGGCAAGGACGACACGAAGGTCGTCTCAGACGGGCAGAGCGGCTGCTTCATCGCCTGGGAGGATTGGCGACAGGGCAACCAGGACATCTTCGGCCAGCATCTGAACTCCGACGGAGAGGCCATGTGGGAGCCTGACGGCGGGGTGGTGTGTGGCGCGCCCGGCCACCAGTACGATCCGTTCATATCCGCCGACGGGGCGGGCGGCGTGGTCGTGGCGTGGTGGGACGTGGCGTTCCCGCACTGGCGCGTTGCGGCCCAACGCATGTGCGCTGACGGGGCCCGAGCGTGGCCGGATGCCGGCACGCCTGTTAGCCTGACCGAGGGCAACCAGGCCGCTCCCCAGATAGTCGGCGATACCCGCGGGGGCGCGTACGTGTTCTGGGTCGATTACCGCGCAGACGGTGGCACGTTCACCAACTTCGATCTGTACTCGCAGCATGTCACTGCGGACGGCGCCCGGGCGTGGGGCGATGAGGGGAGGCCGTTGTGCACTGCAATCGGTATGCAGCAGACAGTAAGCGCCATCCCGGACGGCGCGGGCGGCGCATACATCGCTTGGACCGACCAGCGCGAGCTGTTCGACGACCTGTATGCGCAGAGGCTCCTCGCCGACGCATCGTGGGCCTGGCCTGCGGACGGGTTGCCGGTCTCGACCGAACGCGGCCGCCAACGTGACGCGAGGCTTGCGGCGGACGGCGACAGCCTCCTGGTTGCGTGGTACGATTACCGTCGTGAATCTGAGGACGCCACGCCGCAGGACCTGTACATCCAGCGCTTCGACAAGGACGGCGCCCCCGCGATGGACGTCGGCGGGAAGCCAGTGGTTACCGAGGACGGCGTCCGACTGGCGATGCAGATTCACGCGCGAAACGGGCGAGTAGCGATCACTTGGATGGACCGACGAGACGCGGGCGCGGAGCCGGATGTTCACGCATGGCTCGGAGCGCTGGCGTCGCAGTAACGGGATACCCGCATGCCCCTTTTGTCTTGGGTGACGGCTGGCGAATCGCACGGTAAGGGCCTGACCGCGGTTGTGTCGGGCGTGCCCGCCGGGCTCCCACTCGAAGAGGCGCACGTCAACCGCGACATGGCGCGCCGACAGCTGGGGTACGGCCGCGGCGGGCGCATGAAAATCGAGAAGGATGGCGTCGAATTCATGGCGGGTGTGCGAGCCGGTCTGACGCTGGGCAGCCCCCTATCTATGTGGGTGCGCAACCGCGACTGGGAGAACTGGGAGAACGTGATGTCCCCAGACCCCGGCGCACAGACGGATCGGCGCACACTGACTCGTCCACGACCCGGGCACGCGGACTTGGTCGGCGGCATCAAATACGACCAACGCGACCTGCGGAACGTGCTCGAACGCGCTAGCGCCAGAGAGACTGCGGCCCGGGTGGCCGTGGGAGGCGTCGCGCGGCGCTTGCTCGAGGAGTTCGGGGTCACGATCTTCTCAGCAGTGACTCAGATCGGCCCGGAATCGACCGACATCGATGTCGCCGCCCTCGACGGGTCAGACGCGTTCGATGACTCCCCGTTGCGATGCCCCGACTCCGAGGCCGAGGGGCGTATGGTCGACTTCATCAAGCGGTGCCAGAAGAGCGGCGACACCTGCGGCGGAGTCTTCACGGTCGTCGCCAAGGGACTACCGGTGGGGCTCGGGAGCCACACGTCGTGGGACCGGAAGCTCGACGGCCGCGTGGCCGCTGCGATGATGAGCATCCAAGCGATGAAGGGCGTCGCCATCGGGCTGGGCTTCGACGGCGCCGCGCTGCCGGGCTCGCAGGCGCACGACGAGATCTTCTACGACAACGACCGGCGCAGCTTCTACCGCGAGACGAACCGCGCAGGCGGCCTCGAAGGCGGGATCACAAACGGAATGCCGCTAGTCGTCCACGTCGCCATGAAACCCATCTCGACACTCGCCCGCGCGCTCCGGTCGGTGGACGTGAACACGAAGGAGCCGTTCACCGCGCAGAAGGAACGCACGGACAGCTGTGCGGTCCCCGCCGGGGGCGTCGTCGGCGAGGCCATGCTCGCAATCGTGCTCGCCGAGGCGTGGCTCGAGAAGTTCGGCGGCGACAGCCTTGCCGAGATGCGTCGCAACTACGAGTCGTACCAGGATTATGTGCGAGCAGTCTGACGCTGCGCTGGGCCGGAGCATCGCCTTGGTCGGCTTCATGGGGTCCGGCAAGTCCTCCGTGGGCCAGGAGTTGGCGAGTCGTCTCGGCTGGACCTTTGTAGACACCGATGACATAGTCGAGACGTCCGCGGGCCGGAAGATCTCGGACATCTTCGCGACGGACGGCGAGGACGCATTTCGCGACATGGAGACGGCCGCGGTCCGGACAGCCGCTGCGCAGGACGGCGTCGTCATTGCCACGGGCGGCGGCGCGGTGTTGCGGGCCGAGAACATCGAGGCCTTGAGGGCGCGCGGGACGGTGGTCCTACTGGCGACGACACCACAGTCAGTGTACGAGCGCGTCGGCCACGAGACGCACAGGCCGCTGCTTGATGTGCCGGACCCGATCGCTCGGATAGGCGACCTTATGCGACAGCGCGCAGACGCATACGCGCGGGCCGATCGATCCGTCGACACCGTCGGGCGCACAGTGTCGCAAGTGGCCGACGACGTACTCGACGTCGTGCGCGGGCGAAGTGGAACACGAGGAGACCGGTGAAGTATCGCGTCAGACTCGACCTTGGCGAACGCAGCTACGACGTGGCGATCGGCGCCGACGTGCGTGCTCGCCTCGCCGCCGAACTCGCTGCCCTTGGCGGGCCGGCGCAGGTCGCGGTCGTCACAAGCCCAGAGCTGCGGGAACTCTACGCCGACGAGGTCGCAGCGCGCCTACGCGACGCGGGTCACGACGCGTGGGTCGCCGAGATGCGCGACGGTGAGGCGCAGAAGACCCTCGCTACGGCATCCGGGCTCTACGACCAATTCATTGCTCAGCGAATGGAGCGTTCGTCCATCGTCGTAGCCCTCGGAGGGGGCGTGGTCGGGGATGTAGCGGGCTTCGTGGCCGCGACCTACATGCGAGGCGTCCGGCTGGTGCAGATGCCGACGACGCTGATCTCCCAGGTCGACTCATCGGTCGGCGGGAAGACTGCCGTCGATCACCCGATGGGTAAGAACCTGATCGGGGCGTTCCACCAGCCCAAGCTTGTGCTGATCGACATCGCGACGCTGAAAACGCTGCCAGCCCGGCAGCTCCGCGCCGGGCTGGCCGAGGTGCTGCGGTACGCAGTCATCCAGTCACCGTCGCTGTTCTCACTGCTGCAGGACCGCATGCCGGGGATACTCGCGCGAGATGAGGATGTCCTGTCGGAAATCGTGCATCACTCGGTATCGATCAAGGCGCGGATCGTCGAGCAGGACGAGACCGAGGGCGGGTTACGGGGCACACTCAACTACGGCCACACGTTTGGACACGCCGTGGAGGCGGTCGCGGGCTACTCCCGGTTCCTGCACGGCGAGGCCGTGGCCATCGGTATGGCGTGTGCGGCCGAGATGTCGGCTGCACGCGGGATGGTCGACCGTGAGTTCTGCGACAAGCAGCGCGCAATCCTCTCGACAGCGGGCCTGCCCACCTCGTGCCCGGACGATATTGACGTCGCCGCCGTTGTCGAGGCGATGAAGCTGGACAAGAAGGTGAAGGGCGGTCGAGTGCGCTTCATCGTGCCGACGGCCATTGGGAGCGTCGAGATCCGCGATGACTTCTCAGACGAAGAGGCGGCCGCGGCGATAGAGGCTACAGCAGCATGAACCAGCCGACGCGCATCCTGGTGCTCCACGGTCCGAACCTCCAGCTGCTTGGCAAGCGTCAGCCAGAAATATACGGGACGACCACTCTAGCAGACATCAACGAGGCGTTGAGAGCGCGCGCCGCTCTCGCCGGTGTTGAGCTCGATACCCACCAGTCCAACTCGGAAGGCGACCTTGTGACGCTCATCGGCGAGCGTCTTGGCGCCGTCGATGGTGTCCTGATCAACCCGGCAGCGTACACGCACACGAGCGTCGCCATCGCCGACGCTCTGGCAGCCCTGGCCGTGCCCGTTATTGAAATCCACCTGTCGAACGTTGCCGCGCGCGAACCCTTCCGCCATCATTCCTTCGTTGCGCCGATAGCGACGGGGACGATCGCGGGCTTCGGCCTCGACAGTTACACGCTGGCGCTGGACGCGATGGCACGGATACTGTCACAGGACACGGACCGCTAGCGCCAGGAGACAATGCATGGCAACGACCGCGGACTTCCGCAACGGCCTCGTGATTCGCTGGAGCGGCGAACTGTACCAGATCGTCTACTTCCAGCACGTGAAGCCGGGCAAGGGCGGAGCGTTCGTGCGCACGAAGCTACGCCGAATCTCCGACGGGTCCGTGCAAGAGAATACCTTCCGGGCCGGTCACAGCGTCGAGACCGTTCGCGTCGAGACACGCACTATGCAGTACCTGTACCCTGACCAAGATCTACACTACTTCATGGATGCGCAGACGTACGACCAGATTCCTTTGACAGACGGGCAGCTCGGGGACCGCAAGAGCTATCTCAAAGAGAACATGGACGTCCAGGTGCAGTTCGACGAGGATGGCAACGCGCTGACCATCGAACTCCCCGCGTCCGTGCAGCTCGAGGTGAAGGAAACCGGCCCCAGCGACAAGGGCGACACCGCGAGCGGCGGCGGGAAACCTGCCACCCTCGAGACCGGCCTGATCGTTCGAGTACCGTTCTTCGTCACGACCGGGACCGTCGTGAAGGTAGACACGCGTAGCGGTGAGTACCTCGGGAGGGCGTAAGTCGGCCCGCTCCGTATGGAGGGTGACCTGGTGGACCTCGACGACCTGCGCGAACTCGCGGACTTCATGGTCGAGTACGATCTCGCCGAGCTCGCCGTCAAGGACACCGAGCACGGGCGATCCGTGCGCATGCGCCGGGGTGTCGACGTGCCACAACCGCCCCCCGCCCCAGCGCCGGCAGCCCCAGTGGAGCCGTCTGCCGTTGCCCCGACCGACGACGGTGGCGACTCGGAAGCCGAACTCATCCGGGCGCCCATGGTCGGTACCTTCTACCGATCCCCCCGTCCCGGGGACGATTCGTTCGTCGAGGTGGGTTCGTCCGTGTCGGAAGGCGATGTCCTCTGCATCGTCGAGGCCATGAAGCTGATGAACCACATCGAGGCGGAGTTCCCCTGCGAAATCGCGGAGATACTCGTCGACAACGCGGCCGCCGTCGAATACGGCGAGCCCCTCTTCCGCGTTCGGAGGAGATGACGGGTGTTCAAGAAGGTGCTCATCGCGAACCGCGGTGAGATCGCCGTCCGCATCATCCGGGCGTGCCGCGAGCTTGGCGTCCGCACCGTCGCGGTCTACTCAGATGCGGACCGCGACTCATTGCACGTACAACTCGCCGACGAGCAAGTGTGCATCGGCCCGCACCAACCGGCCCGAAGCTACCTCAACATTCCAGCCGTCATTTCCGCCGCCGAGGTGACGAACGCCGACGCCATCCACCCCGGCGCCGGGTTCCTTGCTGAGAATGCACAGTTCGCCGAGGCGTGCGAGGACTGCCGCATCACGTTCGTGGGGCCGACGCCCGACAACATCCGCACAATGGGCGACAAGGTGGACGCGCGCAAAGCCGTCGTCAAGTCCGGCGTGCCACTGGTACCGAGTTCGAGCCGACGACGACGGCGTTCGCGACGCAACGTGCAGGAGGTCATCGAGACGGAGGAAGAGGCCCTCGCGATCGCGCGCGACATAGGGTATCCGGTGATGATCAAGGCGGCCGCTGGCGGCGGAGGACGCGGCATGCGCGCGGCCCACAACGACGTCAGCCTTGTGGCCCTCTTCCGTACGACACGCGCCGAGGCCGAGGCTGCCTTCGGCAAGGCAGACGTCTACATCGAGAAGCTGATTCAGCACGCGAAGCACATTGAGTTCCAGGTGCTCGCTGACCAGCATGGCAACGTAGTGCACCTCGGTGAACGGGACTGCTCGATCCAGCGCAAGCATCAGAAGCTCGTGGAGGAGACGCCGTCCCTGCTCGACGACAAGTCACGCGACGAGATGGCGCGGCACGTCCTGAGGGCAACCCGCGCGATCGGATATCAGTCCGTCGGGACAATCGAGTTCCTGGTCGAAGACGATGGCTCCCACTACTTCCTAGAGATGAACACGCGCATACAGGTAGAGCACACGATCACCGAGATGGTGACGGGCCTCGACCTCGTGAAGTGGCAGGTGCGCGTCGCGGCGGGCGATAAGCTGGAGTTCGATCAGCGCGACATACGCGTCCGGGGTCACGCTATCGAGTGTCGCGTGAACGCCGAAGACCCCGCGCAGGGCTTCGCGCCTTCGCCAGGGACGCTGACGCAATACCGCGTGCCTGGGGGCCCGGGGATCAGGGTCGACTCGCACGCCTACCTGGGCTATGCGGTGTCGCCGTTCTACGACTCGCTGCTGGGCAAGCTCTGCGCGTACGGCGACACGCGGGACGAAGCGATCGCCCGCATGCGGCGCGGGCTTGACGAGTACGTCGTCGAGGGTGTCCATACGACGATTCCGTTCCATCGTCGCGTGATGGACGACCCCGCGTTCGTCGCTGGGAATGTCCACACCGACTTCCTCGAGACCTCCGCCAGCATCTAGGCTCCGCCCTCGCTGCTCGGACTGTCCGGCGTCGGCCGCCGTGAGCCGCCCGCCGGCTGCGCGTTGTCGCACCGTGACGGCCGCGCCTATACTGCCATCGCCGCCGCTAGACGCTGACCGCGACACTACCCGGAGACCAAACGCCGATGCCGAGTCTTCCCGACCTGTCTTCGGATTACGAGTTGGGGGTGGACGAATGCGTCGCCTACCAACGTGACGGGCACGTCCTTCTGAGGGGCGCGGCGTCCCGTGACGAGGTGAGCGCTTACCGCAGCGTTATCACTTCCGCTGTCGCGCAGCACAACTCCGAAGACCGGCCGATGGCCGAGCGGGACACCTACGGCAAGGCGTTCCTACAGACCATGAATCTGTGGCTCGTCGACGAGGGCGTGAAGGGGTACACGCTGGCGCGGCGCTTCGCTCGCATCGCGGCGGAACTCATGGGTGTTGACCGTGTGCGCCTGTACCACGATCAGGCGCTGTACAAGGAGGCAGGAGGCGGCCTGACGCCCTGGCACCAGGACCAGTACTACTGGCCGCTTGGGACCACGAACACCGTGACTATGTGGATGCCGCTCGTGGATGTGAGCGTCGAGATGGGCGTGATGACGTTCGCCTCGGGGTCACACGTCGACGGGTTCGTCGGCGACCTGCCGATTTCGGACGAGTCGGAGGAGAAGCTTCGCGCGCACGTGCTGGATAAGGGATTCCGCCTGTCGGAGCCGGTGGACATGTCAGCAGGGGACGTCACGTTCCACGCGGGCTGGACGCTGCACTCCGCGCCGGGCAACGACAGCGACGCGGATCGCGAGGTGATGACCATCATCTACTATGCTGACGGCGCCGTTACCACCGAACCCGCGAACGAGAACCAACTGAACGACCTTCGCACGTGGTTTCCCGGCCTTAAGCCGGGCGATGTCGCCGCGACCGACATCAACCCGGTCGTGTACCCACGCTGACGCCGGCCGGCCTCGCCGGTCATCATTCCGGGGCAAACAGCGGCAGGTCACTCGTCGGAACGGCGCCGATCTCTTCTGCCTGGGCGAGGAGGTGCATGATCGCGGCCTCGCCTTCCTCGCCGTAATCCCGCGTGAAGTCGTTGACGTACAGGTCGATGTGCTGGCGCATCACGTCGTCGTCCATCTCTTGCGCGTGGGCGCGCACTGTGTCCCAGATATCGTCCGGGCGCTCGTACGCGCGGCCTAGGCTGCTGCGGATCGCGCCATCGATCGTGCGAATCCTCTCGCCGCCCAGGGACCTGCGTGCGACGATCCCCCCGAGCGGAATCGCGTGACCAGTCTCGCTCTCCCACCATTCCCCAAGGTCGATGACTTCGTGCAGGCCGTACTGAGGGTATGTGAAGCGGCTTTCGTGGATGATGAGTCCGGCATCGACGGCGCCGTCGCGCGTCGCTGTCATGATGTTGTCGAACGCCATCACGTGCAGGTCGATCAGCTCCACGTCGAACAGCCGCAGCAGGAGCGCGGCTGTGGTACGCTCGCCGGGTATGGCAATCCGTTTCCCACGTAGCTCTCGCGGTGTCAGGGGCTCGCGGGCCACGACTAGCGGGCCGCACCCACGGCCGAGTGCGCCCCCAGCGTGGAGTAGGCAGTAGTCCTCGCGCAGGTGGCCGAATACGTGGAACGACACCTTGATGACGTCTAGCGCGGAGGCGAGCGCTAGGTTGTTCAGTGTCCTGATGTCCTCGTACCGCACATCCACGGGTGGGGCATCGCCCAACAGTCCGTTGACCCAGGCGCTGAATATGAAGGTGTCGTTCGGACAGGGCGAATAACCCAGCGTGAACGTGTTCGCGCTGTTCATCGCGGCTCCTCGAGCTCGTCCAGTCGGGACATGACGGCAAGCGTTGCGCGGGTGATGGCTGCGATGGCATCGCCGATCCGCCAGCGGGACTTGTCCCGATCCTCGACCATGTTGCTCGCGGCTCGCATTTCGACCATCGGGACGCCGTACTGCGCACACACGTGCGCTGCCGCCGCGCCCTCCATGCTTTCGCATATGCCGAGGGTACGCCCGTAGACCTCGTCACCAAGGGCAGCGACGCCAGAGCATCGGTTCACCGTCACAAACGGCCCCACGGCAGCGCCTGCGAGGCGCCCGGCTCGGGCGGCGAGTGCGCCGTCCATCGGAAGGCAGTTGTGCACCGGCGGGTCGGTGTCGACCAACGGGAACCCAACGTCGGCCATCCCCAGCCACCCCGCCGGGGCTTCGACGCCGACATCGCCGTAGTGCTCCTCCGAGGCTACCGCGACTTGGCCGATGCAAAGGCCCCCGCGAGGGTAGGCGCCACCGATCCCGAATTGCAGTACCAGCCGGGGTCTCGCGCGCTCGATCTCGCGGGTCAGGGCCTGAGCGGTGTTCGTGGCGGCGATGCCCGTTACCGCTAGTCGGCAGGATTCTCCCGCGAGCACTCCGGTGTGGGTGGTCTTAGTCGCGTGTCGCTCGTCGGCGCGATGGACCATGGCTTCTATGACGGCGGCCCCTTCGCCCCCGGTCGCACACAGAAGCAGCACGTCGTTCGTCATGCTGGCGCGTACTCCTCAAGCAACTCCTCCAACACGCAGGCGTGTCGGGAGGCTGCGTCGCTCTCGATGTCACCGATCGCCAAGACCCCCACCAGGGCATCGTACAGGCCGGGCAGGCCGAGGATCTCGACGATTTGCTCGCGTATCCACTTGTCGTAAGCGATCGGGTACGTCCTCCGCGCGATGAACAGGGCCTGGATGAACTCCCGGAACGCGTCGTACAGTCGGTGGAACGCCTGGAAGTGGATCCCCCGTTCGACGAACGTGTGAACGTGGCTCAGGTTGTTGAGGCAGTACTTGCGTGCCTCGAGCAGTCTCTCCCGAGCAAGCGTGTCGCCGTAGTGCGGCAACCAGTCGAGGCGCAGGCGGGAGTACCGGTCGCCTCGCTCGAACAGCGGCACGCTGTACGCCACGTAGTTGCCCACCTCGAGTTCGAATTGGGAGGGGCCCGACGTCCAACCCCGGCTGTCGGGCGAGAACGACCCATCGATGATGTCCATGTCCACGCGGCCGAATTCGCCGAGGTCGCGGACGGCCCTCAGTGCAGGCGCGTCCGCGTCGAACGCCTCCCAGCCGGCCCATAGAGCCGCGTGGGCGTCATCGGACGTGTCGGGCCCAGCCAGCGCCACGAAGTCGATGTCATGGAACCCCTTGCCACGCGTGCACGAGCCGACCAGCAGCACGGCGTCGACCTCCGCGTAGCCGGCGAGGAACGCGACCACGCATTCTGCTGCGCGCTCGTGCTCCGTCGTTGGATATGTCGCCTGGAGTTGCATGGCCGTGTTCGTTCCCCCGCGCTGCAGCCTACGGCCATCCTATCCGACAGTCCGTTACCCCTCAACGACGCCACGGCGCGTTGTAGATGAAGGCGACGTGCAGCGGGCCCGCACAAGCGAGGCTGCGGCGCCGCGGCGAGCGCGGCAGACCCGACCCACCCGAGGAGGGCGGACGCGCGACCATCCTATCCAACACGCGATGGCGACGACAGGAGCCCGGCTGTACTGGAGTCGTCCGACGTCGTCCGGTCTGTGAGACAGTGGATGTTCTCTGCGGCCGCGCCCGCGGCCTTCGCGGTGTGAGCCCCGACCTCACCATAGCATTTGCCGGTCGCGTGCCCGCGTGCTACAGTAGGGCCGTGTACGACCACCCCGACGCGGGAGGCACTATGCGACACCTGCGATTCCTGTACCTAGCGTCATTGACGGCATTGGTGGCGTTACTCGCCACGAGTACCGTGGATGTTATCGCCTCCGAGACGCAGTCAGCCGAAGACCGCGCGTACGTCGTCCAGAGGGCCAAGACGGCTCCGATCGTCGATGGCGTGGTCGACGATCCCGCCTGGCGTGATGTCGACCGCCAGCAGCTGGACCGCGACATGAGGTCTGGCGCCGCCTGGGCTAACACTATGGACTTCTCCGGCGAGTTCCGCGCTGTCTGGCGCGACGGGTCAGTATACGTCGCTATCGAATTCGACGACGACAGCGTCGTCCAAGACCGCGACTTCGTTGAGCGATCGGACAGAGTCATCGTCGGCATCGGCGACATCTACGCCGACGAGCATCGCGAGTACACTGTGCCGATATTCGAGGGGCAGTCCGTCGAGGATGCTGCGATCCCGTTCGTGGCGTGGAGCTACGACGGCCGGATCTGCGAACTCAGCCTCGACACGGATGCGATGGCCGACCGCGACCGGCGGGAACTTCTCATCAACCTCAGCTACGTCGACGTTGACCTCACCGGGCCCGACCAGGAGGCCGGCTGGGTCGCCAACGGCCCGACCCGGAGCCAACCCGAGTACGGGACGTTCCGCTTCCAACGCGGCGTCTCGTCGGACGGCTTGCTGGAGACGAGTTGGGGTCGGATGAAGACGCTCTACTAGGGGTCTCCGGCCGTTGATCTGGTTCTATGCTGGCAAGACGCTCGAACTCATCGGTCTCGCCTCGCTCGGCGTCGGCCTGCTGATCGGCATCGGTAACCACACCAACTTCGCTGCCCCCGTGGGGCCCATGAGCCCCGAGCGCGCCATGTGGATCGAGCTTTTCTGCTTCCTGGCAGGGATGGCTGTCTTCGCCGTGGGGCGAAGGCTGGAGCGGCGCGCCTGAGGCACGCCGCCCCGCGCTGTGCGATCAGACCGGAATGTGGATCTGCGGTTCCGTGCCCCGGTTGAACACCTCGCTCACCGAGTCGCCGCGGTGTATGCGTCCGATCACGTCGGACAGCAGGTCCGCGATGGAGAGCACGTGCAGTCTCGGCAGGGCCGCCAGCTTCTCCGCTGGCACCGGGACGGTGTTCGTCACGATCACTTCCCGGATGCAGTCGGCGTCCAGCCGCGTCAGCGCCTCACCGATGAGCACGCCGTGCGTCGCCGCGATGTAGCATGGGTCCGCGCCGGCTTCGGTCAGGGCCTCGGCCGAAGTGCGGATGGTGCCGCCTGTCGAGATCATGTCGTCGACGATGATCGGTGTCTTGCCGTTCACGTCGCCGACGATCCCCATCACCTCGGGCGTGCCGCTCCCGCCTGCCCGACGCTTGTGCATCAGGACGATCGGCAGGTCGAGCAACTCGCTGTACTTCTCCGCCAGCTTCACACGCCCGACGTCCGGAGACACGAGCACGGCGTTGCTCAGGTCCTTCGTCTTCAGGTAGCTCGCGATCGTGGTCATAGCCGTCAGGTGGTCCATGGGGATCGCGAAGAACCCCTGGATCTGCGCGACATGCAGATCGACCGAGATCACTCGATCCGCGCCCGCCTGCGTCAGGATGTCGGCGACAAGCCGCGCGCTGATGGGCTCGCGTCCTGTGGACTTGCGATCCTGCTTGGCGTAGCCGTAGTAGGGGATTACAGCGGTGACCGACCCGGCCGACGCCCTTTGGAATGCGTCCAGGATGACGAGCAACTCCATGAGGTTTTCGTTCACGGGCGGGCACGTCGGCTGCACGATGAATATGTCTGCTTCGCGGACGCTCTCCTCGATCTGCACCTTCGTCTCGGTGTCGGGGAACTGCCGGACATGTAGCTTGCCGAGGGACACGCCGAGTCGGTCGGCGATTTCCTTCGCGAGCCCGGGGTGGGCCCGACCCGCGAACAGTCGTAGCCGGTCCCTGACGCCGTTCTGCGCGCTCGAAGCGTACATATCGTCGCCCCCCTCGATTGGCACGGTGGGTACGCCCAGATGGTATCCGAGCGCTCCTGGCAAGGTGAACCCATGTTGGTAATACGTGGAGAGATCGTGGGGCCGTTGCGGCGAAGGCGCCCCCTGGGCCTAGCGCGCCCGCAGATCGCGGATCTTGGCGCCCGCCGCGCCGCTCGCCATGATGGCTTCGCCCACGAGCATGGCGTCTATCCCGCCCTCACGGAGTCGGCGGACGTCGTCTGCGGTGCGTATCCCGCTTTCGCTGACGAGCACGGCGTCGGCGGGAGCGTTGTCGCGCAGCCGGAACGTGGTATCGAGGCTCGTCTCGAATGTACGCAAGTCGCGGTTGTTGATGCCCACGATGCGGGCGCCCATCGCCTCCGTGCGGGCCATCTCGTCGGCGTCGTGGGCCTCGACCAGGCACGCCATGCCGAGATCGGTCGCTAAGTCCGACAGGCCAGCTAGCTCTTCATCTGTGAGGATCGCGACGATCAGCAGGATGGCGTCGGCTCCGGCCGCGCGGGCCTGCCACACATGGTAGGGATCGAGCGTGAAATCCTTGCGCAGGACCGGCACTGCCGCGATCGCCCGTACGTCCGCGATGTAAGAGAGGGCGCCCTGGAAGAACCGCTCGTCCGTTAACACCGAGATCGCGTCAACGCCGGCCTCGGCGTACTCCCGCGCGACGCGGCGGTGGTCGAAATCCGGCTGTATCACGCCCTTGCTGGGAGACGCCTTCTTAATCTCCGCGATCAGGCGGACGTCCCCGTCCCCGGCCACGGCGCTGGAGAAGTCGCGCGGCGCGGCCGCGTCACGCGCGCGGTGCATCAAGTCGGACAGGGGCTCCGCGGCGCGATCCGCCGCCAACTCAACGCGCTTGTGCGCGACGATCCGACTCAGGATGTCCGCTGGCGCCATGTCGCCCTTCTTGCGTCGGCTAAGTTTCTGAGTTGGAGACGCGCACGAGGTCCGCCAGGCGCTCCGCCGCCCGACCCGAGTCGACCGAATCCGCCGCCGCGACCACGCCTGCCGTCATGTCGTCCGCGGCTCCAACAGCCACAAGGGCCGCCGCTGCGTTTAGGAGTACGATGTCGCGGCGCGGCCCGGCGGCCCCGCCCAGAACATCCCGAAGGATGCCGGCGTTTTCGCCGGCGTCCCCGCCCTTGAGCGTGTCCGCCGCGGCTAGGTCGAAGCCGAGATCGCGAGGATCGAGATCAGACGTGCGCACTGCGCCGTCGCGCAACTCGCTCACCCGTGTCGTCCCCGTGACCGTTATCTCGTCGAGCCCGTCCGACCCGTGGACGACGAACGCCCTGTCGCTGCCCAATCGACCCAGCGCTCCCGCGATCCGTTCGGTCCAAGCTGCGTCGAAGACGCCGATGAGTTGGTGTCGCGCGCCTGCGGGGTTCGTCATTGGGCCAAGGATGTTGAACACGGTGCGGATGCCGATTTCTCGCCGCGGGCCGATGGCGTGCTTCATCGCTCCATGCAGCTTGACGGCGAACAGGAAGCCGATGCCCGCCTCGTCGACACACCGCCCGACGACTTCCGGATCAGCGTCCACGTTCACTCCGAGCTCGAGGAGCACGTCCGCGCTGCCGCACTGACTCGACGCGGCGCGGTTGCCGTGCTTAGCGACCGCGACGCCGGCGCCCGCAACGACGAACGCGGCAGCGGTCGATATGTTGAACGTGTGAGACCCGTCACCACCGGTGCCGCACGTGTCGACGATCGGCGACCGGGTCACGGCGATGGGTGTAGCCTTCCCGCGCATGGCGGCGGCGAGGCCGGTCACCTCATCGACCGTTTCGCCCTTCATACGGAGTGCCGTGACGAACGCGCCGATCTGCGCGGGAGTGGCGTCGCCGGTCATTATCTCGGCCATGGCGGACGTCGCGTCCATCTGGGTCAGATCGCGCCCGTCGACGAGCCCCTGTATCGCTTCGTGAATCATTCTGTCCGCCTCCACGGCTGCGGGGAATCGGCGTGGCTTCCATGATAGCAGCCGCCCGAGACGCCGAACACCTCTGCTCGCCGACGACAGGCGATGGTCCGTATGGAGCGTGATGCTGTTCCCGAGGCGGCCGTTGTCGAGGTCGCCGCGGTTCACGATAATCGACCAGAAGGAGGAGCCTGCTATGCCCGAGTCCATGCCTTGGCCCGACGGCCGTTCTGGATGCGTGTCGCTCACGTTCGACGACGGTCACCCGTCGCAGATGGCTACCGCGATACCCGCCATGGAGAGCCACGAACTGCGCGGCACGTTCTACGTCAACCCGCGCGACGACTACGTGGAGTGGCTGAAGCCGTGGCGCGACGCGCACGCCCGCGGGCACGAGATCGGCAACCACACGGTACAGCACATCTGCTCTCGAAACTTCGGCTGGTCCGGCCAGGGAGGGCTGGAGGACGCGACACTCGCGGACATCGAAGCGGACATCCTCGACTGCGCCGCGCGCCTAGCGGAGGGCGTTCCCGAGCAGGACGAGTGTACGTTCTGCTATCCCTGCTACCAGTGCTTCGTTGGCGAGGGAGCGACGCAGGAGAGCTACGTGCCCGTGGTCGCGCGCCACTTCAAGGCGGGGAGAGGACGCGGGGAGAGCCCGAATCAGCCCGGCCTCGTCGATCTCAGCTACCTGTGGTCGTACCCCTGCGAGCGAATGTCTGGCAGCGAGATGATAGGCCTCGTGGAGAAGTCGGCGTCCAACGGCACGTGGGCGATACTCACCTTCCACGGTGTCGGTACCGGACACCTGTCCGTCGCCGAGGGCGACTTCCGCGAGTTGTGCGCACATCTCGGCGAGCACGCGGACAGAATCTGGACCGCCCCTGTCATCGAAGCCACGAACGCCGTGCTGGGCTGGCGTGCGTCGCGCGCCGCCGCCTGACCGCGTCCGCAGCGTCGGTCAACACAGGGACGCGCCTCGATGAGCGCGTGCTACAGTTAGGGTAGGTAATGGACAATCGCCGCTACCCTTGATCGCCTCCGCACATCGGCTATTTGTTGGTGGGGCGCGGGCCAACGCACGCGGCGGGATGCGGGGCGGTGGCGCCGCAGAGGAGGACCCCACAGCGATGAACCTAGTTCAGAAGATCGTCTCCGACCACCTCGTCTCCGGCGAGGCGACGGCAGGCTCGCGCGTTGGTATAAAGGTCGACCAGACGCTGACGCAGGACGCCACCGGCACGATGGCGTTCCTGGAGTTTGAGGCGCTTGGGCTGGATCGCGTCCAGACTGAAACCTCGGTGTCGTACGTCGACCACAACATGAGCCAGTTCGGGCCCGAGAACCACAACGACCATCTCTATCTGCAGTCCATTGCCTCCCGCGCGGGCGTATTCTTCTCACGCGCCGGGAATGGCATCTGTCACCAGGTCCATCTGGAGCGCTTCTCGCGGCCGGGCGCCGTCCTGCTCGGCGCCGACTCGCACACGCCGACTAGCGGCGGCATGGGCGCGCTGGCCATAGGCGTTGGCGGATTGGATGTCGCCCTGGCCATGGGCGGGCAGCCGTTCGTCGTGGACTGCCCCGCCGTTATCGGCGTGCGACTGACGGGGGCGCTGAGTCCCTGGGTGGCTGCCAAGGATGTGATCCTGCGCGTCCTGCAGATCCTGAGCACTAAAGGCAACGTGGGGCATGTCCTCGAGTACTTCGGCCCCGGCGTAGACTCGCTAAGCGTGCCGGAGCGGTCTACGATCACGAACATGGGCGCCGAGGTGGGCGTGACGACGTCCATATTCCCGTCGGACGACCGTACGCGCGATTACCTGCGCGCTCAGGATCGTGAGGACGTGTGGAAGCCGCTCGCCGCGGATGAAGGCGCGGACTATGACCGCATCATCGACATCGACCTGGGCGAGCTCGGACCCCTCGCCGCTGCGCCGTCCAGTCCTGACAGCATCGTGTCCGTAACCGACGTTGCTGGCACCGAAGTGCACCAGGTCCTCGTCGGGTCGTGCACGAACAGTTCGTTCCGTGACCTGATGATCGTGGCCAAGGTGCTTGAGGGTCGGACCGTCCATCCCGGTGTCCAGGTAGGCATCGCGCCGGGCTCGCGGCAGGTGTTCGAGATGATCGCCGCGCACGGAGCGCTCCAGACATTCATCGGCGCGGGCTGTCGGATTCTCGAATCCGCATGCGGGCCGTGCATAGGTCAGGGCATGTCGCCCGGCAACGACCGCGTAAGCGTCCGCACGTTCAACCGGAACTTCCAGGGCCGCTCGGGTACGCCGACGGACGATGTGTACCTCACGAGCCCGGAGACGGCGGTCGCGGCGGCGTTAACGGGCAAACTCACCGACCCACGCGACATCCCCGGCATCCTCGGAGTGGAGTACCCGGCGTTCGAATGGCCGGCGAAGTTCCACATCGACGATGCGATGATCATCCCCCCGGCCGCTTCAGCGGATGGCGTGGACATCGAGCGCGGGCCGACGATAGGCGCCCCGCCGACGAACGACGCGCTGCCCGAGACGATCCGTGGCAAGGTGCTACTGAAGGCCGGCGACAAGATCACGACGGACCACATCATGCCCGCGGGGCCGTTCCTGAAGTTCCGCTCGAACATCCCCAAGTACTCGGAAGCCGTGTTCACAGCCTTCAACACGGCAGACGGGCCCACGTTCGCAGAACGCGCTGCAGAATGGCGCGACAGCGGCGGACACGGCATCGTCGTTGGTGGGGACAGCTACGGTCAGGGCTCGTCGCGCGAGCACGCCGCAATCTGCCCAATGTACCTGGGCGTGAAGGCGAAGATCGCGAAGTCGTTCGAGCGAATCCACTTGGCGAACCTCGTGAACTTCGGGATCGCCCCTCTGCTGTTCACGAACGACGCTGACTACGAGGCCATCGTCGACGGCGAGGAACTGGTCATTGACGGCCTGCCAGGTCAGATGAAGGCCGGCGACACGGTGACCGTGACAAGCCCGTCGCGGGGCGTGGAGTTCGTCGTCCGTCACGATCTGACCGCGGCAGAGGTCGACGTAGTTGTCGCAGGCGGCAAGCTCAACGCGCTCGCGACGTAGAGCGGCCCGTGCGGGCCGGCGTCGGGCGCCGACAGACATGCGGCGTGGGGTGACCCACGCCGCTGAACCAAGGGCACTTCAGGAGCCGTCATGGAGAACGTGACCGCCCCGAAACGCACGCGCCGGGGATTCCTCGGTGTGCTGATAATGCTCGGTAGCCTCGCGGCCTCGTACGGAACGGCCGCGGCGTACGTACTCGGATTCGTGTACCCAAAACGGCGGGACATCCTGCGGCAGCGCGTCTACGTGACTGATCTTGCGACGTTGAAACGCGAGGGGCAGAAGACGTTCCGCGACGCGCAGGGGCGTGAAGCCGTCCTCATCGAGGCGTCCGACGGTCTCCGCGCCATCTCGACAACGTGCACGCATCTCGGATGCCGCTCCCTCTGGCAGGCGGAGCACAACACCTTCCACTGCCCGTGCCACGACGCGACATTCGACGCCGACGGCAACGTTGTCTCAGGCCCGCCCCCGCGACCCCTGAATCGGTACGAAGTGGTCCAACAGGGCGAAGCCATCTTCGTAATCATGGAAGTGTGAGGCGCCGAGCATGGCCGACCAGCACCCAGCGGTCCGATGGCTGCGTGATGCAATCCCGATCGACCCCGAAGTCCTGAGGGATTTTTCGGCGGAGCCGATTCCCAACCATCTCAAGCGGTGGTGGTACGCACTCGGCGGAACCCCCGCTTACCTGTTCGTCGTGCTCGCCGCGACGGGCATCAGTCTCACCTTCTACTACCGGCCTAGTCCCGATCACGCCTACGAGTCGGTCGCGCGGATCACGAACGAGATTCGGTTCGGGTGGTTCATCCGCAGCGTGCACCACTGGGCCGCCAACCTCATGGTCCTCGCCGTGCTGCTGCACATCCTCCGTGTGTTCTTCACACGGGCCTATCGCAAGCCTCGCGAACTGAACTGGATGTTCGGCGTCGGCATCCTGATCACGCTGTTCACGTTCGGGTTCAGCGGGTATTCGCTGGTGTACGAGCAACTGTCGTACTGGGCCGCCGTCGTCGGCACGAACATCGCTGAGGCCACGCCCATTGTCGGCCCCTACATGGCGCGGTTCCTTCGAGGCGGGGCGGACATCTCCGCCAACACGCTTACGCGCATGTTCGTGATCCACATCGGCGTCCTTCCGACGGCGATTGTCATGCTCCTAGGGTTCCACTTCCTACAGATCCGCTTGCACGGTGTCGCGATCCCCGATCGCGAGTTCGAAGCCGACCGTGGGAAGACGTTCCCGTTCTTTCCCAACCACCTGATGACCGAGTTGGTCTTGGGTCTAACGCTCACCATTATCCTGACCGTTCTCGCGCTGGTGGCCCCGGCCACCCTTGGGGAACCAGCCGATCCGAACGTCACCCCCGAGCACATCAAGCCCGAGTGGTATTTCTTCGCGATGTTCCGCTGGCTGAAGCTCACGTCCTTCGAGGTGGGGGTGCTCGGCGCGATGGCGTTTGTCGGCATATTCCTGTTCTGGCCGTTCATTGACCGCCTGATCGAGCGCGCTTTCCCGGGCAAGGGCGTTGCCATGTGGATCGGCGTGGTTGGCGTTTTGACTCTCATTGTGTTCACGATCTGGGAAGCGTTCGTCTAGTCGACGCGACAAACGGAGAATGGCGCCGCCACATGGAATCCGTGAAATTCAAGCAAGTCGTGATCGCCGTCCTGGGATTCATCCTTCTGGGGGCGTTCGTCGTGGTCGGGTACGTCGAGAGCATGCGGAGGATACCCGACGCGAAGCCGCACATCGTGGTTTCCAAGGACAACGAGAAGTGCATCGACTGCCACGAGCAGCAGAGCAACGCGCGTACGGTCGCCGAGCAATGGCGCGCCAGCACGCACGCCAAGCGCGGCGTCGGCTGTCTCGAGTGCCACAGCGCGGAATCGTCGGATGCCGACGCGTTCGACCACTACGAGCAGACGATCGCGACGGTCGTTACGCCAGGCGATTGCGCGCAGTGCCACCCGGGCGAGTTCGATCAGTTCCAGCGGAGTCACCACGCCCAGGCAGGGAAGATCCTCGGGTCCCTCGACAACGTCCTTGCAGAGGTCGTCGAAGGCCACATGCCGGTGGTGCACGGCAAGCGGCTGGAGTCGCCGGCCGCCGTCAGCGGCTGCAAGCAGTGCCACGGATCCGCGGTCAAGCCACTGCTGGACGCTGATGGGAACAAGACCTACCGCGACTCTGGCGTGCTTGTGCTTGATCCCGACACGTGGCCCAACACGGGCATTGGGCGTCTGAACCCGGACGGGTCTCTTGGGTCATGCGCGGCGTGCCACAACCGACACTACTTCTCCGCGGCCCAGGCGCGTGAGCCCGATGACTGTGGCAAGTGCCACCTCGGCCCGGACCACCCGCAGTACGAGATCTACCGCGAGTCCAAACACGGCATCAACTACATCGCGCACAAGGACGAGATGAACCTGGACGCGCACCCGTGGATCGTCGGCGAGGACTACGTCGCCGCGGCGACGTGCGCGACGTGCCACATGAGCGCGACGCCGAACCAGCCCGTCACACACGACGTCGGCGAGCGCATCTCCTGGACGCTCCGTCCGCCGATCTCCGAGAAGGTCGATGCGGTCGCACTGAAGCAGGGCAAGCAGGTCATGCCGTGGCAAGAGCGCAGGTCCAACATGAAGGACGTCTGCGTGCAGTGCCACTCGCAGCAGTACGTCGAGAGCTTCTACACCCAGTACGATGACCTGGTCGGGCTGTACAACTACAAGTTCGGCGAGCCCGCGACGGACCTCATGAAGGGTCTGAAGACCAACGGGCTAATCACCGCCGACATCGCGTTCGACGACAAGATCGAGTGGACGTACTTCTACCTGTGGCACCACGAGGGACGGCGGGCTCGAATGGGCGCGTCCATGATGGGCCCGGACTACACGCAGTGGCACGGCATGTTCGAGGTAGCGGACCGCTTCTACATGGAGTTCCTACCCGAGGTGCGCGAGGCCATTGACCACGGTCGCGACAGTGGCAACGCCTCGGGCGCTGCCGCGTCCGAGGCGATGCTCGACGAGATCATGGCGCGCGACGAGCACCTCTGGATACAGGGGAAGCTCTCGGCCGAGGACAAGGCCGCTCGCGACGCCGCCGCCGAGGAGTTCCGCAAGCGTTACGCCGGCTCGGACTAGCCCGCTACACGGGAGGCGCGCCTCGAGGCGCCCGAGCCTCGGGGCGCCTTTCCGTGCTCGGCGGAGGGTGCGAAGTTGCGGGCCAGCGCGCAACTTGATAGAGTGAGCCTGGTTTAGACCACACCATGCCGCCGGTGGCGTGGGATGGCGGGCGCCCGACCATCGGGCCTTGCGGGGAACTCCCGGAAAGCGGGGAATGAAGGTCTTTCTCACCGGGTCGACGGGCTTCGTCGGCTCGTACGTGTTGCGCGCGTTGCTCGACGCCGGACACGATGTCCGCGTTCTCGTCCGCCCGGGTAGCGAAACCCGCCTCCACGACGCCTCCGACGCTGTGGATATCGTGCGCGGGGACGTCACCGACGCCGACAGCCTTGATGGGCTCCTGGACGGCTGCGAGGGCGTCGTGCACCTCGTGGGGATCATCCGTGAGGACGTGAGCGCCGGCGCCACGTTCGAGCGCGTGCACCTGGATGGCGCTCGCAACGTCATCGACGCAGCCACAGCCGCCGGCGTCCAGCGGTTCGTCCTGATGAGCGCCAATGGTGCGAAGCCGCGCGAGGACGCCGTATCCGCCTACCAGTGGACGAAGTACGAAGCGGAGGAACACCTTCGCGCCAGCGACATGGAGCATGTCATCTTCCGGCCGTCCGTGATATTCGGCCGGCCGAGTGGAGGCCAGCCGGAGTTCGCGTCGGAACTCGCCGGCAGCCTGCTGGGTGTTCCGCTGGCCCCGCTCCCTCTCTTCAAGGACGGATTCCCGACGGTCGCGGAGGTCGCCGCCGGGCTGACCCGGCCGTCATCGTCCGCGCAGCGCAGCCTGGCGACCACTGGGTCCGAGATCGAACTGCAACCCGTCGCGGTCGAGGACGTCGCGGCGGCTATGGCCAAGGCCGTGGATCGCGACGGCGTGTCGAACACGACATACGATGTCGGCGGAAGGGACCGCTTCCGCTGGGGTCAACTGCTCGATGTGCTGACCCTCGCTAAGGGAGCGCGGCCGCGCCGGAAGATCGTCGTCCCGGCGTTTCTGATACGGTTCCTTCTCGGCCTGCCGATCGTGCGGTCGTTGCTGCCGCTGACGGCGGACCAACTCGACATGCTGCTCGCGGGCAACGTGTGCGATGAAGGACCGTTCGTCCGCGACTTCGACATCGAGCCGATCCGTTTCGCGCCCGACACCGTGGCATATGTGGGGACAGGAGTAGCAAGGGTGGCAACCGCGACGGCTTCCTCCGGCAAGTACCTTCTCAGGCACTATGACCCACCCGCGCCGAACACCGGCATTGGGCACGCGAAGTTCGGCATGTGGGTCTTCCTCGCGTCGGAGGTGATGTTCTTCACGGGCCTCATCGGCGCCTACATCATCCTGCGGAACGCCACGCCTGGATGGCCCGACCCCGGCGATCGCCTCAGTCTCGGGCTCACGGCATTCATGACGTTCCTGCTCATCGTCAGCAGTATGACGCTGGTGCTGTCTCTGTCGGCGATCCAGCGGGGGCTGCAGGCCCGCTTCAAGCTGTTCCTCGGCCTCACGGTGCTGTGTGGCGCGGCGTTCGTGGGTCTACAGGTGTACGAGTGGAGCCACTTCCTTGCACACAGCGCCCCGTCCACGGACATGTTCTGGGGTGTCTTCTACACGCTGACCGGGTTCCACGGGGCCCACGTCACGATCGGAGTTGTCGCGCTGGCCATGATCTACATCAAGGCGCTGCGCGGGGGCTACACCGAGACGCAGTATGGCGACGTCGAAATGACAGGCCTCTACTGGCACTTCGTCGACCTCGTGTGGATAATCCTCTTCACGATCATCTACCTTATCTAGGGAGGACGCCGTGGAGTCCCCAAGCACCGAGCATCACGAGTCGCACGACGGCGCGTACTGGCGCCTGTTCGCGGCTCTCGCGGTCTTCACGCTGGTCGAATTGGCGATCCCGTCGATGCTGCCCGAGCCGCGCTGGCTGATGATCGTGCTTCTGATGGCGGTGGCGGGCGCGAAGGCGGCCGGCGTGCTGCTCTACTACATGCACGTGAAGTTTGAGAAGCGTCTCGTGGCATGGATCGCGATCGGCCCGCTCCTGTTCGTCGGCATACTGATCATGCTCATCAAGGCCGACATCACCGAAGTCGATCAGGGAGGCTGGACGTTCGCGGACGCTCCGGCGGTCGAACACGAGGCTACGGGGCACTAGCGGGCGCGTTGGCGCCGCGGGCCGGATCGGTACGTCACGAGCGGCATCAGGCAGATCCGCCAGCGACGGTGGCGCGGGTCGTTCCCTCAGGTCGGCGCCCCTGCCCGGACGTGGATTGCGCGCGCCGCACGGCGCGCCAGATCGTGAACGCCGCGATCGACACCATCAGGTACGGCACCCCGATCATAATGTAGATGCTCCACGCGAAGGCGCTCCCAAGCCCGCGCCCAGCTGGGCCGGCTGCGTCGCCAGCGTCGGAGGCCGATTGCGTGACGGCCTCGCGGCACATTGGGCACGCATGGGCGTCCAGCAATTCGCCCGCCAGAAGCAGCGCACACCCCACGGCTAAGCCGAGCGCGACCGTGTACCGGGAGCGTCGACACATACGCGCAAGTCCCTCCAACCGTGCCTGCCTATGCCAGGCGCGAGTCCAGGGCCGACCGCCGAGGCCCCCGCGACGTGAATCGCGCGCCCTCGGCCTACGCCTCCTGCGAGTCACCGGCGACCGGTATCACGCTGGCGGCCACGCTCCACAGGAGCGGCACCAGCAGCACGATTTCCGCGAAGCAGATGTGCGTCAGGGCGGCGACCCATGGCGGCATCGTCTGCAAGATGAACGGGCTTGCTTCGCCCGGCGCGCCGATAAGACGCAACGTAAGCGGCTGCAGCCACGACAGCAGCGCGTAGTAGTTAACGAGCCACATGACGATCCCCAGCCACAGGCCGTGGACCGCGCGACGCTTGAACCCGTGGCGCCGGAACAGAGCGTCGTGGACGACGTAGAGGGGCATGCCTACGATCGCGGCGGTCGCCAGGTGTAGCCCCATCGCCATACCGAGCACGACGCCTATGTCGGGAGCCCCGTCAATCGGTGACCCGCCCATGAAGAAGGTCGCGTACACGCGAAGCAACTCGAACGGGTTCAGGCCCATGATCGACGCGCCAACGACATTGGCGGCGAATGTGAACAGGGCCGCGTAGATGCTGACAATTGTCCCGGCGAGTACGCCGTGTGAGAGCCCTCGCGCGAGAGCAGGATCTCCCGACAGGTTTCCGTTCACAGTCTGCCTCCCTGTGTGCAACAGACGCCAAGCCTAATCCTCTAGTCAAAGTATGCTGGCGAACCGGGCTACACGCAACGGTCCCGCTGCCTCGGTTCGTGGCGGCGACCCGGCAGGCCGACAGTTCTGGCCGCGATGTCTCCGGACGGTGGTGCAGCCTGCCCGCGCTGCGGCCTCGGCGGCGGCACAACGCAGCGGCGTGGAAGCCGGGTCGCTTCCCAGTCAAGATGCTTCTGGGGCATCATATCCACGCGGCTGACGCATCCCGCCACGCGCCGTCACCACAGGAGCTACCGTGGATTCCGTACGCGTTAGATTCGCGCCCTCTCCGACCGGCTTCCTGCACCTGGGCGTCGCCCGCACCGCCCTTTTCAACTGGCTGTTCGCGAGGGCCCGGGGCGGGACATGCATCCTCCGCGTCGATGACACGGACGACGCGCGTTCGACCGAAGAGTCCATGCGCTCCATCTTCGGAAGCTTGGAGTGGCTGGGACTTGACTGGGACGAGGGGCCCGGCTTCGGCGGGGACAGCGGCCCGTACTTCCAAGGCCAGAGGGTGGAGCGCCATCAGGAGTGCGCGCGCCAACTCCTCGACGAGGGGAAGGCCTACTACTGCTACTGCACGCGCGAAGAGATTCAGGCAAAGCGCGAGCAGGCCCAAGGTGAGAAGCGCCCATACAGGTACGACGGCCGATGCCGCGATCTGACCGAAGCTGACCGCGCCCGCTTCGAGACCGAAGGCCGCACGAGGACGGTGCGGTTCAACGTAGGTGACAGCGGCCGCATCGTCGTCAAGGATCTGGTCCTCGGCGATGTAGCCGTCGAGGCGGACACGCTCGACGATTTCATCTTCATGCGGCCCAACTTCAGCCCGCTGTACAACTTCACGTCGCCGGTTGACGACGCCGACATGGGCATCACGCACGTCATCCGCGGTCAGGACCATATGTCCAACACGCCGCGTCAGATCCTGCTCTGCGAGGCGCTCGGGTGGACGCCGCCCGCGTTCGCGCACATCCCCATGGTGCACAACCTCAAGGGGCAGAAGCTCAGCAAGCGGGATGGCGCCGTGGGCGTCGAAGACTATCGCGACATGGGATTCCTGCCTGAGGCGATGGTCAACTATCTCGCGCGGCTCGCGTGGTCGGGCGAGGACGAGCAGGAGATCTTCTCCGTCCAGGAGCTGACCGACCAGTTCACACTGGAGCGCGTCGGCAAGAGCCCAAGCCGGTTCGACATCCAAAAGCTGACCTGGCTGAACGCCCACTATGTGGGCCTGAAGTCGGTCTCCGAGCGTGCCGCGGCCGTCACTCCCTTCCTGGTCGAGGCAGGCCACGCGGTCGACGCCGTGGCGCCCGGGAGGATGGAGCGCATCGTCGATGCCGTCGGCGACCGGCTCCACACATACGCCGACATCGTCACGTACGCTGGCTATTTCTTCGCCGACGACGACGCCTACGAGTTCGACCCGGCCGCTCTGAAGAAGTGGTTCAAGGGCCCAGAGGCGCTCGCCGTCGTCACGGATGTCAGGGCGGCCATCGCCGGCATCGACCCATTCGACCTTGCGACCATCGAGGAAGTGATGCGCGAGTGGATCGAGCAGCGCGGCGAGAAAGTCATCCGCGTGCTGCAGCCGATCCGCGTCGCCGTGACCGGCAAGATGGTCGGCCCCGGGCTGTTCGACGTCCTGGAGCTACTCGGCAAGGAGGTGGTACTCGCTCGGCTTGATCGAGCCGCTGCGGAGCTACCCGAGCTGACGACGTGAGGCGCCCGCGCGAGCGTTCAGTCGTAGCTGTTCCGCTCCGCCGGATCGTCTGAGAAGTACTCCACGAATTCGTACTCGTTCCCGTCGCTGTCGAGGAAGTACACGCGCCTACGATGCGCGTGTTCGCCCGGTTGGAAGCCCTCCTTGAATCCTGCGCCGGCCAGACGGTCGTAGATGGCCTGCGCGTCATCGACCACGAACCCAAGGTGGTTCACCCCAAACCCCTTGTGGCCACGCTCGCGGTCTCCAGCCGGTCTGCTGTCGGCGTTCAAGCAGACATAAGTGGCGTCCGTGCCGATGTGGACCCACTCCGACCGCCAATCGCCGTTGTCCGTCGCGCCTCTCCCGCGTATGTCGAAGTCCGGGAATGCCGTCTGGAAGAACCGGATCGCCTCGTCGAGGTCACCGACGGCGATGTTCGCGTGCTCGAGCTGTACGGTCATGCCACATCCCCCCACATCCTGTGCCGGCCTCCGGCACGGCGTACGCATCCCGCCCACCGGCAGGATAGTCGCCGCTCCCCGTGAACCGCGCCACCCACGCCGATTGCCGTCGGGCGCCCCGTGTGCCACAATTGTCGCGTCCCTGCCACCCCCGTCAAAGGCGTCCCCGGCAATGACCTCGCGACCGCGTCGGCCCACTAAGCTCCAGCTATACGCACCGTGGATTGACGAGGATGAGGTCGAGGCCGCTGCGGCTGCATTGCGGTCGGGTTGGCTCGGTATGGGAGCCCGCGTAGCAGAGCTCGAAGAACGCTTCGCCTCACTGATCGGCTGTGAGCACGCGGTCGCGGTGAACTCCTGCACCGCCGCCCTGCACCTCGCTCTCATCGCGGGCGGCGTTGGCCCGGGTACGACCGTCGTCACGACCCCGTACACGTTCACCGCGTCGGCTGAAGCAGCGCTGCGCGCCGGCGCCGCTGTGAAGTTCGTGGACATAGACCCCGTCACGCTCAACTTGCGCCCCGAAGCGGTTGAGCCTGCGCTCACGCCCGACACGAAGGCCATACTGCCGGTCCACATCGCCGGACACCCGTGCGACATGGCGGGATTGGCTGACGTTGCCGCGCGGCACGGCGCCCTGCTACTCGACGACGCCGCGCACGCCCTAATGGCGGAGGCCGGCGGGGCGAGGGTCGGGTCCGTGGGCGGCGCGACAGCCTTCAGCTTCTATCCGACAAAGCACATGACGACCATCGAGGGCGGGATGGTGACCACCAACGACGCAGCGTTGGCGGAAGGCGTGAAGGCGATCCGCTACCACGCCATGAGTCGTGACACGTGGGCGCGGCAGGAGACGCGCAAGCCGTGGGCGTACGATGTGGTGGCGCAGGGCCACAAGTGCAACATGACGGACGTCGAGGCAGCGATCGGCCTCGCACAGCTCGACAAGCTGCGCAAGCAGATGCCGATTCGCGAGCGCATCGCGATGCGCTACAACGAGGCGTTCGCCGACCTGCCCGAGCTTGAGACACCGTCCGTCCCGTCGTTCGGCGCGCACGCGTGGCACCTTTACATCCTACGGCTGAACTCCGAGGCGCTGGACATAGACCGGGACGATTTCATTCTCGGGCTCAACGATCTGAATATCAGCGCGATCGTCCACTACATCCCGCTACATCTGTTTACGCACTACAAGCGCACTTGCGGAGTGCGCGAGGGTGATTTCCCAAACGCCGAGTCGGCCTACTCGCGGGTGGTCAGTCTGCCGCTGTGGCCCGGCATGGACGAGCAGGACACCGAGGACGTGGTGGCCGCGGTGACGTGGCTGGTGAAGAAGCACGCACGGCGGCGAGCGTCTTAGACCGCCGTATACGAAAGGCGAACTCAGGATGGCATCGATTTCCCTGGCCGGGTGGAGCATCCACCGGCGGTTCCTTCGGCAGGACGACGAGCGCCTGCTGCTGACGGACTTCGCGCGACTCTCCCGCACCGAGTTCGGCATCGACACGGTCGAACTCAACTCGCCCTTCTTCGCGTCGCTGGAGGATGCCTACATCGCCGAACTCCGCGCGATCGCGGACGGCGAAGGCGTAGCGATGCTCAACATCGCCATCGACGGCCAAGGCGACCTCAGCTCCGAGGATGCGGCCGCGCGAGCGGAGGCCGTCGCAGCTCACGCGCAGTGGTTCCCCGTCGCAGCGGCCCTTGGGTGCAACGCTGTCCGGGCGAACACCGGAGGCCAGGGTGGCGCCGACGCCGACGTGCTCCCGCGCTGCACCGAGTCGTTCGGGAAGCTCGCGGAGTTGGGCAAACCGCACGGGATCGCCATCGTGATCGAGAACCACGGCGGCCTGTCGGCCAATCCGGACAACGTCGTGCGCATCATGGACGATGTCGTCGACAACATCGGGACGCTCCCGGACTTCGGCAACGTGGCGCCCGACATCCGCTACGAGGCCATGGAGAAGTTGGCGCCATACGCAATCGCGGTGCACGCGAAGACACACGAGTTTGGCGACGACGGCGAGGACCTGAACATCGACATCGGTCGGTGCGTGCGCATCATGAAGGACGCCGGGTACGACGGGTCATTCGGCATCGAATTCGAGGGCGCGGGCAGCGACCACGAAGGCGTGCTGAAGACGAAAGCGCTGCTGGAACGTTACCTGTAGTAGTGTCGCGGAGGAGCGAAGGACATCGATGGCTGACGCAAAGCAAGAGTCGCGCAACGTCACTGAGAGACCGAGTCGCGCCCCGGCGCGCGCCATGCTGCACGCCGTTGGGCTTACAGACGCCGACTTGTCGCGCCCGCTCGTGGGGATCGCGAACACGTGGACCGAACTCGGCCCCTGCAACCTGCACCTGCGCCGGCTCGCGGCGAGGGCGAAGGCCGGCGTGCGCGCCGCTGGCGGCACGCCGCTGGAGTTCAACACGATCGTCATCTCCGACGGCATCTCCATGGGCACCGAGGGCATGAAGGCCTCGCTGGTGAGCCGGGAGGTGATTGCCGACTCGATCGAGCTGACGGTGCGCGGCCATTCGCTGGACGCCGTCGTAGCGCTTTCCGGCTGCGACAAGACCATCCCAGCAACTGTGATGGCGCTCGCCCGCCTGAACCTGCCCTCCGTGATGCTGTATGGAGGCTCGATCGCGCCGGGGAGCTTCCAAGGCGCCGACGTGACGATCCAGGACGTGTTCGAGGCGGTCGGCGCGCACGCCGCGGGCAAGATGTCCGAGTCGGACCTGATAGAACTGGAACAGGTGGCGTGTCCGGCGGCGGGAGCGTGCGGCGGCCAGTTCACCGCGAACACGATGGCGACGGCGATCGAGATCATGGGCATGTCGCCCATGGGGTCGGCAAGCGTGCCGGCCATGGATCCGCGGAAGGACGAGGTCGCGTTCCAGGTCGGCAAGCTCGTGATGGACATCCTCGAGCGCGATCTGCGACCGGAGTCGATCATCACGCGCGGCGCCCTCGAGAACGCGATTGCGTCGGTGGCCATGACCGGCGGCTCCACCAACGCCGTGTTGCACATCCTGGCAATCGCCCGCGAGATGGGCGTTGATCTCGACATCGACGACTTCGACCATGTCAGCTCGTCGACGCCGCTCCTGGCGGACCTGAAGCCGGGCGGAAAGTACGTCGCGCATGACATGTACCGGGCAGGCGGTGTCCCTCTCATAGCGAAGCGCCTCCTGGACGGCGGCTACCTGCGCGACGCCGTGACCGTCACAGGGAACACGATCGCGGACGAGGCGGGTACTGCGGTGGAGACGGAAGGGCAGGACGTCGTCCACGGCCTCGACGACGCCATCAAGCCGACGGGTGGGATCGTCATCCTCAAGGGCAACCTCGCTCCTGAGGGTTGCGTTCTCAAGATCGTGGGACACAACCGGAAGCGACACAGCGGCCCGGCCGTGGTGTTCGATACCGAAGACGACGCGTTTGCGGCCGTCCAGGCGGGCGCCATCAAGGCGGGCGATGTCGTTGTGATCCGCTACGAGGGGCCCAAGGGCGGGCCGGGCATGCGCGAGATGCTCGCCGTGACTGCCGCCGTTGTCGGCGCGGGGATCAGCGACGACGTCGCGTTGATAACGGACGGCCGGTTCTCCGGCGCCACCTACGGCTTCACTGTCGGGCATATAGCGCCGGAGGCGTCGGTCGGCGGGCCGCTGGCGGCCGTGCGGAACGGCGACATCATCACGCTGGACGTGGAGTCGCGCGACCTGAGCGTGGCGTTGAGCGACGACGAGATCGCCGCCCGTCTCGACGGCTGGGCAGCACCCGAGCCCCGGTACAAGAGCGGCGTGATGGCGAAGTACGCGAAGCTCGTGTCCTCCGCGTCGGAAGGCGCGGTCACCGGCTAGCGTTCATCTGTCGGAGGGGAGCCCGTGCGAGAGAACCGCGCGAAGACGCTCGTGGACGCAGGCCGTCCGGCGTTTGGGGCCTGGCTGTGCCTGTCCTCCTCGATTGCCGCCGAGCACATGGCGCACGTCGGTTGGGACTGGCTCGTAGTGGATACGGAGCACACGGCCATACATGTCGAGTCCATGCTCCACTGCTTCCGGGCGATCTCGACGACCGACACCACTCCCATGGCCCGCGTTGCTCACAACGACCCGACCCTAATTAAGCAGGCTCTCGACACCGGCGCCCTGGGCGTCGTCGTGCCCATGGTGATGAACGCGAGCGAGGCGGAGCGGGCGGCGCGCGCGTCCAGGTACCCGCCCGTGGGGGCCCGCTCGATAGCTCTGAGCGCCCGGGCGACGCTCTACGGGGCGGACTACCTGGACCGCGCCAACGACGAAGTGGCCGTGATCGTGCAGATCGAGCACATCGACGCCGTGTCCCGCGCCGAGGAGATCCTGTCCGTTCCGGGCGTCGACCTCGGGTTCGTGGGGCCGAGCGACCTCGCTTGGTCGATGGGGGTCGACCCGGGCTGCCCAGAGCACGAGGCCGCGATCGCGCAAACGCTCGCGGCCGCGCGGCGCGTCGGCCGGCCGATGGGCATCCTCACACCTGGCGGAACGGCGGCCCGCTTGAGAGCCGAGCAGGGATTCCTGTTCGTCGGCGCCGGAAGCGATCTCGGGCACATGAAGTCCGCCGCAGCGGACGCCGTCAAGAGCGCCAGGGGAAGCTGACCCTGGGCCCCGCCGTCGCGTGTCCGAATGTACGCCTCGCCGGCCACACGCCGACGCAGTAGGATTCATGTGCGGATGTGTGCGCGTCACGGCCATATGGAGCATCCATGTTAGGACAGCAGTTCGCCGGGAGCGACATCCCGACCGTGATCGCCCTCGTGTTCCTCGAGGGTCTGCTGTCGGCGGACAACGCGCTCGTCCTTGCGATACTCGTGCAGGGGCTGCCGAAGCACCAGCAGAAGAAGGGCCTGCTCTACGGGCTAGCCGGGGCGTGGATTCTCCGCGGCATCTGCATCGTCTTCGCCTCGCTCCTGATGCGGTTCTGGTGGATCGAAGCGGCTGGAGCGGCGTACCTCCTGTACCTGGCAGTCAAGCATTTCACGAGCCATCGGGGAAGCGCCGACGGCGGAGGCGGGGCCGCCGTTCGCCGGTTCTGGCCGACGATCATCATCGTGGAGCTAACCGACCTGGCCTTCGCCGTGGACTCAATCCTCGCGGCCGTGGGGCTCGTGGGCGCTCGCCCCGAGAAGATCTGGGTCATCTACCTGGGCGGCATCCTCGGCGTCGTGATGATGCGCTTTGTCGCGAGTTTCTTCCTGCGGCTACTTGAGCGGTATCCGCGCCTGGAGACCGCAGCGTACCTCATCATCGCATGGATCTCGGTCAAGCTTGGCGTTGCGGCTTACGCGCACTTCATGCACGTGGTTCGGCATGTGGACGAGCCGGTGATAGAGCACGTGCCCGACTGGCTGTTCTGGCCCGTGATGGTGGCGCTGTTCGCCACTGGGTTCATCGGCAAGAAGACTGATGAGCCAACGGACGGCGATCCGGACGCCGGCGCCGAAGATGACGCGGCGTAGCGTAGGCCCTCGCGTGCGGGACCGTGCGGGACCGATGAGGAGGGGCTCGCGGGATGCAGCGAGGTCAGGCCATACACCACGCGGCACGAGCGCGCGCCTTGTACGGCCAGGACATCTCGCGTCGCGCACGGGTTCGTGTGCATGTGCGACCTCCGGTTGCGTGGCATGCGTCGCGCACGTCGCACGCCGCCATCCTCTCGAGCGTCCTGCATCTGCTGATCTACGTCGTGCTCGCCGTCGAATGGATGTACCGCGTCCCGTTCGTCGAGCTAGAGCCCTTCCTAGACGACGCGACGATACAGGTGGCGCTAATGCCGTCTCCGCCCGCGGAGCGGAAGGCGACACCGGTCCTGGCGACGCCCACGCAGATCGTCACCGCGGCCGCTGAACGCGTCGCGATGTCGCCTGCGGTCGAGCTACCGCCCCGGCCCGAGCCCGGGCCCAAGCCGAAGCCTGAACCGACACCGGCGGCGCGGCCCCGCCCGACGACACCGACGGTGGAGCCGACCCCAGAGCCGCCTCCGCCCGAGCCGCGACCCGAGTCGAAGCCGCCACCTGCAGTCACGTCGGTCGCGACGAGTGCGGCGCTGACGGAGCCGGACGCACCCCTGCCGCCCGAGCGTACCGAAGCGCTCGACGCAGCGCCCGACGAGGCCAGCGAGGCCGACACGGCAGAGCACGACGAACTGCCGCACGCTACCCCACCGGGCGGCGAAACCCACGTCGGCCCCCCCACGCAGACGCCGCGTGCGCCCTCGACGCCGGCCGAACTCCGGCGCGCACAGATCGGCAGCGCATTGACGGGCATTGCACACGCGGCGGCTGGGGGCTCGGCCGCCCGAGCCGTGGACATCGTGTTCCTGCTCGACCTGAGTGGCAGCATGGAGAACAACCTGCGCGCGGTCGGCGAGAACCTGGCGACGATGATGTCCGAACTCAAGAGCCGGGACGCTGACGCGACGTTCGGAGTCGTGAAGTTCAAGTCGGTGCTGTTCTTGGTTTTCCCGCAGTCCACCGACGTGGCGCAGTACGAGCGTCTACTGGCGAACCTGCGCGTGGGTGGCGACGAACTCGCCCTCGACGCCCTGAGCCGCGCCGCCGAGAAGGTCGAATTCCGGCCCGACGTGCAGCGCCGCTTCGTCCTCGTCACGGACGAGCCGCTCAAGGGCGAACCTGCGCTGACGCGGATCCTGCCTCAGCTCATTGCGGCCAACATCATCGTGGACGTCATCGGGCTGGACGTCAGGGACCACCGCATGCTGGCGCGCGCTACCGGTGGCACGTGGCACCGCATACCCGGGGACAAGTCTTGACGGGTCCTGGATTCGGTGTGGTACACTCAGTCGCGTGCCTCGTCGAGGCATCTGCGCGCGCCACGCGAAGGGGGACAGCTTGAAGCCGATCGTAGCCGCTCGCCACCTCGGGGCAGACGCTTCCGACGACGCCATCCGCGAAGCTCTCTTCGCGATGCTGGATGATATCGATGGCCTGGCCGCCTCACTCGGGGCGATGAAACGCATCGCTGTGAAGGCCAACATCGGCATCATGGACGTGCGGCTCCATCGCGGCCGCCAGACGGCGTTGACCGATCCGTCGGTTGTCGCGGCGACGATCGCGTGGATGCGTTCGCACACGGACGCCGAGATCGTCGTGGGTGACGCCACCACCGACACGCGTTGCCATGAGGTCGCCGACGCGATCGGCCTGACGGAACCGCTCGCCCGCAGCCACGCGCGCATCGTCGACTACAACGACGAACCCTACACGACGTTCCGAGTGCCGGACGGTGGGCTGATGTTCCGCGAGTACGTCATGAGCGAGCACATGGCGTCGGCCGACGCGGTCGTCTCGCTGGCGAAGATGAAGTCCCACCTAGCGACGGGCGCTACGCTTACGATGAAGAACCTGTTCGGCATTCCGCCGTGCAAAGTGTATGGTACGCCTCGCCGTTACCTGCACGCGGCGATCCGCTTGCCGCGGGTGCTCGCCGACATCGGCCTGATACTGCGTCCGACGATCAACGTCATCGACGGCATCGTTGGGCAGACGCAGAAGGAATGGCACGGGCCCGCCGTCGACTCGGGGTGGCTCATCGCCGGGAACAACACCGTCGCCACGGATGCCGTCGGCATGACGGTGATGGGCGTCGACCCGGCTGGGGACTACCCGGACTCGCCGTTCCACTTTGATCGGAACCCGGTGAAGCTTGCGTCCGAGCGCGGCCTTGGGCCGGTCGACCTCGCAGAGATGGATGTCCGGGGCGACGCGCTGTTCGCGAGTGACGCGTTCTTCTCAGACCGGCACATGGAGCCAGACCTGCTGGACGATATACGCCACTCCGTCGCGGAGCAGGCAGAGCTTTTCCAGGACCGGCGGGACGCCTACGTCGACGAATACGCCGGCCAGGTCATCGGCCTGTACGACGGTGACGTCATCCATGCCGGCCCCGACCTCGACAACCTCAAGTCGCGCGGCGAGATCGCGCGCGAACAGGGCCAGAGGAACAAGGGTCTGTACCTTAAGCGAGTTGTGCCGGCGCCGGAGGAGATCGAGACCTATTCCGTGTACGAGTCCCTGCTGGCCGGCGCGCGGGCCTGACGGCTCGAAAGCCGCAACCCACCGTACATAGGCGGTCGCAATGAGCGAGTCGACAGCTCCGCCAGACGTGGCGGACGCGGCTCTGGCCCTCGAACGCGCGCGCTCCGCGTTGCTCGGGCAGCAGCGTGAAGACGGCCGCTTCGAGGGCCGCCTGACATCCAACGCGTTCCCTACGCTTGCGTGCATCCTGGTCGAAGCGCTCGACGGCGCGTCCATCGACGCCGGGTACGTGGGATGGCTAGAGTCGCACCAGCAACCGGACGGTCGCTTCGCACTAGACCCTGAAGGCCGCGCCTCGGACGAGGCCACGCGTCTGGCTCGCGTCGCCATGCGCGCGGCCGAGGAGTCGTCCCCAACGCCCGAAGTCGCGGCGATGCTGGCGCGCGTCCCCGTGGACGACTGGCATCTGTGGCTGGTGAAGGTCCTGGGCGCGCTCGCCGGGCAGCGCGACTGGGCGGGTGTGCCGCCGCCGCGAGCTGCGGAGGCGCTGGGGTCGGTCGTGGAACCGTTGACCCGCCTACTACCCGAGGCTGCGCGGGCGAAGCTACGACCCCCACGCCACATGAGCCCGCCCGTATCACTCTTCTATCGGCCGGCGTTCCGTCGGCTGTTCGTCGCCGAGCAATTCACGCTGGCGCCGATGCTTCTCCTCATCGAGGCGCACACACGCAAGCGTGAGCGCGTCCTGCGCGACCTCACGTCGTGGATTCTGGCTCGCCAGGCGGGTGACGGGTCGTGGTTCTGCGTGACGTTCATCACAGCGCTCGCGGCGTTGGCACTCATGGTTGCGCGCGACGCCGTGCCGTCGGAACGCACCGAGGGGCCGCTGGCCCGGGCGATGCGGTGGCTAGCCGGCACGCGTACCGACGACGGGGGCCACAGGGAAGCCGTGTCGCTGAACGTCTGGGACACGGCCCTCGCGACGCTGGCGCTGCTGCGGCTGGACGAACGTCCGACGTCGCCTCCAGTGCGCGCGGCCGCCGACTGGTTGGCTGGGTGTCAGAACAGCGATGGCGGTTGGGCGTTCCACGCGGTCAATGGCCCCGGATTGCTCCCCGACGCGGACGACACCGCGCTCGCCACACTCGCGCTGCAGCGCGCGGGAGGTTACGCGGAGCGTGTGAGGCACGGGGTCGACTGGTTGCGCGGCAAGCAGGGCAGAGACGGCAGTTGGTCCACCTATGTTCCTGAGGCCGGAGACGTTGGTTGCGTCAGTGTGACGGCCCACGCCGTGGAGACGATGCTCGCCGTGGGCGACCGGCGCGCTGCGGGACGAGGCGTCGAGTGGATAGAGCGTGTGCAACGCCGTGACGGCTCGTGGGACGACCTGTGGCTTGCGAAACGCACCTACGGAACGGCGACGGCGCTGCTGGCGCTTGCCCAGGCCGATCGGGCGCAAGGCGAGCCGTCGCGGCGAGGCATACGTTGGCTGCAACAGGCGCGCAACGCCGATGGCGGCTGGGGCGAGACGCAACTCGGAGAGCCGGCTCCCAGCACGGCGGAACAGACGGCGTTCGCGCTGCAGGCGCTCCGCGCCCACGGCCACGAAGACGCGGACTCCCTGGCGTGGCTGTGTGAAGCGCAGCGGGAGGACGGGTCCTGGCTGGCGTCGCCAGTCGGGATCTACTGGGAGGTGATCGGAGGCTACGCGAATCCGATGAACGCCTGTGTGTTCCCCGCGCTCGCACTCACGCAGGCGGGCCAGGCATGATCTCGGTCATCATCCCCGTCCTGAACGAGGCATCGACCGTAGGGCCCTCCCTGCGGCGTCTGCGGGAGACGTGTGGGGCGGCGGAGATCGTCGTCGTCGACGGCGGCAGTGACGACGGTACGCCAGCGATTGCCGGGCGATACGCGACAGTGACGGACGCGCCGCGCGGCCGTGCCGCCCAGATGAACCGTGGCGCCCAACTGGCGCAGGGGGACACCTTGCTTTTCCTCCACGTCGACGCGCTACTCGATTGCGCCTGGTCGGCGGCTGTGCTGGCGGCCGTGGACTCGGGAGCCGTCGCGGGGACGTTCGTGCAGCGGATAGACGCGTCGGGAGTCGCGTACCGCGTCATCGAGCGGGCCGCCAACCTTCGGGCGCGCCGTCTCTCCCTGTTCTATGGCGACGCTGGCGTGTTCGTCACGCGCGACGCCTTCGAGCGCGTCGGGGGCTTCCCGCAGGTCGAGATCGGCGAGGAGTTCGGGTTTTCGCGCGCCGTGCGCGCCCTGGGCGCCACCGTGGTGGTGGACTCGACGGTCCTCGTGTCGCCGAGACGCTGGGAGCGGCGCGGGATAGCGCGCGTCACGCTTACTAACTGGCTCATCGCGCTTCTCCTGCACGCGCGCGTACCGCCGGCCCGCGTCGCCCGCCTGTACGACGTCGTCCGTTAGTACGGCGGCACAGCCGCGGCGTCCTCGACTGTCGGCGTGGTCCCATCGGCATTGCGGGAAGCACGTCCCAAAGTCACCTCGGGCTCCATCGGTTCCTCGAAGGGGTCCGGCGGGAGTTCGAAGCTCTGCTCAGTGTCGATCTGCGTCGCCCACCGATGCAGGCGCCACTGTTGCCTGATCGTCCATCGCCCGCGGGCGTAGTCGACGACGCCTTCGGATTCGGCGTATCGGATCCACATCTTCACCCACTCGACGTCCGCGCCGATTCGCCGCGCCAGTTGTGTCGGCCACAGCCGGCGGCGGATGCGCAGCGCCGGCCCGGCGAGAGCGTGCCCACGCCCGAGAAACGCCAGGAGCGCTAGCGCCGCTCGAGAGTTGCGGGTGCGGCCACACAGATCGGCGAGCGGTACAGGCCCCGGCCCCACAGTGTCCCGCATGACGTCCAACGCGCGGGCGCCGCCTTGAAAGGCGATCGCACGGGCGCCGCACGCAGGGGTACCTCCTGCCGCAGGGGGCGGCATGGGCCATTCCGACCGCCGCCACATGTATCCGCGGAACGCGTCCGGAGATGCGACCAAGAGCTCGGTGTCACGCAAGGCCTCGGTCTCGAGCAGGACCAGGCCGCTTTGCTGCCCACGGGCGCCGAACGTCCCGATAAGATCCCCCGCGTCGGCCACGTACACGATCGGGTGCCGAGGCGGAGCCGGCTGTTGCGCAGGCGCCGGCGGAGGGCCTGGAGTCGGCGCCGCCGCCTGTGGGGGCCCCGACCGTGCGGCGGGCTTGGGCTCCTCCTCCTTCGGCTTCGGCGCGTCTGGTCGGCGTTCTCCAGGCTCTGCGTCGTCCGGCTTCGGCGCCGGTATGGCCATCCGTACTCGGCCGGACAGCACCACGGCGCACACGGCGGCGGACGAGTACGGGAGCTCAATCAACTCCTTCCCCGGGATCGTGAGCCGTGTCGTCAGTCGCTCCCACTCGTGCCGGTCGCGGGGGCGCATGCGTTGCGTGAACCGCGCGCCACCCACGTGCCACCAATCGAGGTGGTGGGTGGTGGCGATAGGGTCGCGCGCGTATCTCTCTTTATCTCGGTCGGTCTGCATCGGCGAACGCCCGTCGGTGTCGGTGTGGAGCTACTACGGCCAGAACTGGTAGAGCGTGCGGTTCAGGAGCACGCTGCCCATGCTCCACGTATACCCAAGGATGTAGTCTCCCAGGGCCAGGCCGAGGAAGAACGGCACGGCACGGCGGTACGCGCGCAGTCCCCCGTGCCGGAGGATCGTGAACTTCAGCGCCCAAGCGACGAACAGCGGGCACCACAGGTTGAACATACCCCAACTGTTGGCCATCGCGTATCCGAGCGGATGCAGCGGCCACCACAGGAACCGCGTGCGGATCAGCATCATCGCGCTGCCCATGAAGAAGCCGACGCCCATGAAGCCGACCGCGACGCCGTCCGTTTCCGTCGGGAACGAGAGCCACCGCTCAAGCTGGCCGTACAGACCTCGGCCGAACCCAAGCGACCACGGGCCGTAGTACCCGGTGTCGGCGCCGTGGTGGTAGAAGTGGTTCGTCACCATGGTGAACGTGACGACCGTTCCGGCGACGGTAGCGATTAGGATAACGTACACGAAGTGCCGCGTGCGGATCTGTGCCCTCTCGGCGAACTTGAACGCCTCCAACTGTGCCGGCGCCGGGTGCGCCCGGTAGGCTCGGTTGAAGAAGTTGTATATGGCGAACATCGTCAGGTTGCGCGGACCGAGCCGGCGCGTCCCAAAGGCGTCCACGAGGACGCCCTGCGGATCGATGTTGTGCAGGTCGTGGACGATGAACCCTAGCTCCGCGCGCATTCGAGCGATCATAGTACCGAGCGCGAAGTAGATGCCGAAGAACAGCGGGAACACCCAGAGGGACATGCCCGCCCGCGCGGAGAATAACAACAGGTACAGCATGGCGCCGATGAACCCCACGACCGCGACCCGGTAGGGCATCGCCTCCTCGCGCTCGTCTGGCGTAGGCCCGCGAGCGATGGCGCGCGCCACGCCTGCGAGGTGGCCCCGGGCCGTCCACAGCACAAACGCGAGGATCGCCATGTACGCGCCGAATCCCTGCTGGTCGCCGAACGGGTATCCCGCGAGCTGGTTGAACCCGAAACCATGTCCCATCCATATCTCGAGCTTGTACAGCCAGTAGAAGGCCCAACACGAGAACAGCAGTTCCAACGGGATGAGGAACGACATGCCCACGGCGAACGGGTAGAAGGCCACACGGACCGAGCCGATGTTGGTCAACCCAAGGGCCCGGTGAACGTCCTGCCGCTTCACAGGCACCATTGGGACTTCCGGGTAGATCGAGTTGAGCAGGTTGACGATGCTGATGAGGCTCGCCAGCCCAAATCCTGCCCACATGAGTGGGTTGCGGAAGAACCCGCTACCCGGGCGCGTCATTTCGAGCGGCAACTGGATGATCGGGTAGGACAGACGCTCGTGCTCGATCCACTGCCGACGGATGAACGTGTTCACGCACAGTAGAACGAAGAACAGGCAGAGGACGAAGGTCGTCCACCACGCGTACGGCCCCGCCCAGGCGAACAGGTGCTCCTTGACGAACAGCGAACTCTCGCCTTCGTAGAGCCCCTCACCGATGGCGGGGTCCGCCACTACGAGCCACGGCGGGAGATGCGGGAAGATCAGCTCGCGCCACTGATTCTCCACAGTGGCGAACCGGAACGGGTACGCGAGGAGCGTCACGAGGATCTCGAGCATGTCGTGCGTGCACAGTGAGGAGAGCACGCCCAACATCAGGTAGACGGTGAGCAACTCGCTCCGGCGCAACTGCGCGGCCGGGCGCGCGACGCGAATCGCGCGGTTGAGGGCGAGCAGCCAGAAGAGGACGAAGACGACGTTCGAGAGAGGGTGGACCAGCGTCGGATGGGTGTAGCGTACCATCTCCATCTCGATGAGCCAGTACACTACTACCGGCATGAGAAGGAGGCCGAGCGCGACTGACCGAACCGTCACGACGCCTCGCGTGCCCACGTCGCTCTTGCTCACGTCGGTGTTGTCCGTTGGGTCTCGCCACGTTGTTACGCGCCTGGACGCAGATTATAGTGCGACCCGGTGGCGCGCAAGGTAGGCCACCAGGCGCTAACGTCGCTGCCGCAGTGGCGGCCGCATGTACGAGAAGGGGTCGTCGCCGTGATGCCCGACCCGATGGTGGATCTGCTAGGCGAGCTTGTTGCGTGTCCCGCGCCACCCGGCGACGAAGGCGCGATCGACGCGATCATCACGCGCGAGATGCAGGCCACGGGCGTGGAGGTCACGAGGGACGCCGCGGACAACCTGCACGCGCGCGTGCCGGGCGCAGGTCCGACGGTGATGGTATGCGCCCACAAGGACGAGATCGGCATGCTCGTCACTGACGTGCGCCCGGATGGTCGCCTCAGCGTCGAGAACATCGGCGGCGCGTACCCGTGGAAATACGGCGAGGGTCCCGTGGACGTGATCGCCGACGACGGATCACTCGTGCGCGGCATTCTGTCGGTCGGGTCGACGCACGCGCTGTCCGGGCCGGTGCACGAGCTGAAGGCGCAACGGGCTCTCACCTGGGAGGACGTCACAGTGTTCACCGGGCGCGCCAGCGATGAGCTAGCCGCGCTGGGCGTGCACGTCGGTTCACGAGCGGTCGTGGCGGCAGAGCGCAAGGCGTTGCAGCGATTGGGCGACTACATCGCCTCCTATGCGCTGGATGATCGCATGGGCGTCGTTGCGCTCATCGCCGGACTACGCGCGATGGTCGACATGCCCGAGGCCGAGCGGCCGGACCTGCACTTCGTGGTCACGCATGGCGAGGAGATCGGCATGCTGGGCGCGGTCTACGCGGCGCAGCATATCCGACCCGACGTGTGCGTGGCACTCGACACGTCGCCCGTCGCTCACGGCGTGCCCGTGGTCCTCGACGCCCGGCCGGTGGTCTGGTACCGCGAAGCGACATACAACACGAAATCGGAGTGCGACCGGCTGTGCCACCTAGGAGACGAAATCGGGGTTGGGTCGCAGGCCTGCGCGTACGCTGCTGCCGCGTCAGACGCCGGGCGCGTGCGCAAGCAGGGCCTGGCCGGCCGCTCGGTCTGCTTTGGCTTCGCCCGAGACAACTCCCACGGGTTCGAGATCGCGCACGTCGACTCGCTCGCCACGGTCACCAAGCTGCTTGTCGCCTATCTGCGCGATCTACGGGAGCGGGCATGATGCTGCGCGCGGCAGAGCAGCACGCATGACGGCCTCTCCGCCGACCCGGCCTGTGACGTGGATCACCCGGACGTGGCGCTGGGCCGTGCTGGTAGCAGCTGTCCTCGCCATCATCGCCGGGGGACGACAGCTTGGGCTTGCCGGTCGTGTCGGCGACCTTCGCGCATGGATCGAATCCCTTGGGGTGTGGGGCCCGGCGGTCTATGTCGTTGTCTATGCGGTTCTCGTCACGCTCGCCGTCCCCGCGACCCCGCTGACCGCGACCGCCGGCGCGATGTTCGGGTCGGTCCTCGGCGTCGTCGTTGTCAGCGTCGGCTCGACAGCGGGAGCCGTCGTGTCCATGCTAGTGGCCCGGTATCTCTTGCGCGACGCCATGGCCCGCCGGTTCGAAGCGAACGAGCGCTTCCAACAGCTCAACCGTCTCTTCGAGACCCAGGGCGCGGTGATTGTGGTGGCTATCCGGCTGATCCCCGTATTCCCGTTCGGCGCGCTCAACTACGCGTTCGGGCTCACGAACGTGCGGCTAGGCACGTACACCTTCTGGTCGTGGCTGTGCATGCTCCCCATGACCGTGATCATCGTCGTGGGGTCGGACGCCGTGGTGACAACGATCCGCGAGGGCGGGGTTCCATGGGCGCTGGTCGTCACTGTGGCGGCGATGGCCGGCATCATGACGCTGCTCGTACGGCAAGCGCGGAGGAAGCTCAAGGCCGACGTGTGAGCCGCGCCACGCGTCTATGCAGAGCCCCGGCTCCGCCGCATTACGTACAGGAAGAACGGCGCCCCGACGAACGCCGTCAGCATGCCGACCGGTAGCTCCAGCGGCGCGACTATCGTCCGCGCCACGAGGTCGCACGCGACGAGGAATGCCCCACCCATCAGGCACGACGCCGGGACGACCCTGGCGTTGTCCGCGCCGACAAGGCGTCGCACGAGATGCGGCACGATAATCCCGACGAACCCAACGACGCCACTCACCGACACCGTTGCCGCGGTTGCGAGGGTCCCCAACGCCAGCAGCGACTGTTTGAATCGCTCGACGTTCAAACCGAGGTAGGCGGCGTGTTCCTCCCCCAAGCTCAGGAGATTCAGCGTCGGCGCCAACCGCCAGCACACAGCGACGCACGGCAACACGAGGACGACCAGAAGCCCCACGCGGCTCCACGAACTGCCCCCGAAGTTCCCCATGAGCCAGTAGAGCAGCCCACGGAATTCCTGAAGGACGCTGATCCAGAGGTACGACGTGATGGCGACGCCCAGCGCGCCGATCGCGATTCCGGCGAGCAGGATGTCGGACATGTTGAGGAAGCGGCCCCGACTCGCGAGCATGTACGCCGTCAGCACGGCGATAACGCCACCAACGAAGGCGCACGCCGTGCGCCCCCAAAGGTAGCCGCCAGCGGCAGTCGCGCCGCCGCCCGCCGCGAACGCCACGAACACGGTCACGCCCAACGATGCGCCGGGCGACACGCCGATGATGTACGGCTCGGCCAGCGGGTTGCGCAGCAGGGCCTGGAACAGCGTCCCCACGCATGCGAGCGCAACGCCCACGAGGTACGCCAGGACGACGCGGGGGAGTCTGAGGTGCAGGTACAGATGCGCCACGCCAGGTCCAACGTCCGCTGACCCGCCGGATAGGGCGCCAACGAGCGTGGCCCATTGCGCGCGGAACGGGACTGACACCGACCCCACCGCGCAACCGACGGCGATAGAGACCACGCTCAGGCACGCGAGGGCCCAGAGTGTCCACATGAACGGCACGCGGTGTAGAAGTGGGCGCCCGCTTGGGTTCATCGGGCGTCGGGGTAGAGCAGGCGGGAGAGTTCGTCCAGGGCCGTGACGAGCCGCGGGCCCGGCCGGGCAGACTCGTCCGAGCTGAACGTGTAGACGCGATGGGTCACGGCCGCCTTCGACGATGGGAAGCGCGATTCGACCCACGCGACCGTGTCCGCGCCGGCCGCCAGCACGACATCGGGATCGCGCGCGGCGAACACTTCCTCGCTGAACTGCCCGTAAGGCGCGCCTAGGTCGGACGCGATGTTTCGTCCCCCCGCGAACTCGATGAGATCGTGATGGAAGTTACCGGGCCCCACCGTCGACAGTGGCTCGTTCCACTGGGCCCAGAACACGCCAACGCGGCTTGCGCCGGCGCGGCGGGCCTCTGCGCGCGCGATGGCGGCGTTGAATCCCTCGACGATGCCTTCCGCCGCCGTCCCCGCGTCCAGCAGGATTCCGAGCGCGTGTATCGACTCGACGACCTCTTGGAGCGACGCGTGCGAGACCGAGAAGTAGTCGATGCCGCTGCGCGCCAGAACATCCCGCGCACCGTCGGTGAACCCCCGCGAGCCGATCACCACGGTCGGCTCGAGCGAGACGATCATCTCGTAGTTCAGGTTGAAGTCGCCCACCTTCGCGACCGACACGGCCTCGGGCGGGTAGTTGCAGTTCGTCGTCACACCAACTACCGAGGCGCCAACGCCGAGGGCGAACAGCGTCTCGGTGACGCTAGGCACGACGGACACGACGCGGGCGCCTGACAGCGGCCGGAAAGTCCTCCCATACGAGTCGCGTACTACCGCATCGGAGCCACTCCCCGTCACCCAGCCGTCCGCCACGAGGCGGTCGTCGTTCGTTGGCGTTTGCACGTGTGGCGTCGCTCCGTCAGTCGCGTCGGCGGTGGGGTCGGGATCGCCACGGCCGCACGATAGGAGAGCGGCCCACACACACACGAGGGCAAGACCGAGGAGCAGATTGCTGCGCAACGCGATGACCTCGTAGTGTCCTGTATTGGGGCGGGGTGGCCTAACGGCTCAACGTATCCGATCGACGGCGTCGGCGCAACCGCGAGGCCGCTTCGGCGCTGCACACGCGCTGCAGCTCTCGCCTCTCAGACGCGTTGCCAGCTTGACGGTTGGCCCGCCGTGTGACATCGTCTGACCGCATCAACGAGGCGCAGAGAGGGGCGACGATGGGCGACATTCGTGTGGTCGTAGATGGCGCTGGCGGACGCATGGGTCGCATGGTCACCGCGACGATCCAACGAGAGCCTGGGGTATCGGTCGTTGGGGCCGTGGACGTGCCCGGGTCGCCGCTCATCGGCCAGGATGTGGGCACGCTCGCAGGCGTCGGGGAGCTTGGGGTTCCCGTCGTGGACGCGCTCGCCTCGGTCGTTGACGGCGCCGATGTCGTCATCGAGTTCACGCTACCCGAGGCGACGTTGGCGAACCTCCGCGTGGCCGTGGAGCGCGACAAGCGCATGGTCATCGCAACGACAGGATTCGACTCCGGCCAGGCGGCCGAACTCGATGCCCTCGCGGCGAACATCCCGTGCGTCATGGCTTCGAACTACAGCATTGGCGTCAACGCGCTCATCAAGGCCGTCACGCTGATGGCGGAGACTCTAGGCGACGACTACGACATCGAGATCGTCGAGGCGCACCACAACCAGAAGGTCGATGCCCCCAGCGGCACCGCCGTGACGCTGCTCAAGGCGGCCGCAGAGGGTGTTCAGCGGAACGTGGACGATGTCGCCAACTACGGCCGAGAGGGGATCGTGGGCGCCAGGCCGCCGAAGGAAATCGGCGTGCACGCGGTACGCGGCGGCGACATCGTGGGCGACCACACGGTGATGTTCGTCGGCATGGGCGAACGTGTGGAACTGACGCACCGCGCACAGAGCCGGCAGACGTTTGCGAACGGCGCCATCCGCGCGGCGCGATGGCTGATGACGGCGCCGCCCGGCATGCACTCGTTCGCGAAGGTGCTATTCGGCGAGGAGTGACCACCCTTAGGCTGCCTACACGTTGAACCGGATCAGCAGCACGTCACCGTCCTGCACGACGTACTCCTTCCCCTCCAGCCGCAGCTTCCCCGCTTCCCGGGCCCTGGCGTAACCGCCCAGCGTCGAGAGTTCATCCCATCCCGCGGTCTCGGCGCGGATGAACCCGCGCGCGAGGTCGGTGTGGATGGCCCCCGCGGCCTGCACTGCGGTAGAGCCAGCGCCAGTCGTCCACGCTCGCACTTCGTTCTCGCCGGCCGTGTAGAACGTAGTCAGCCCTAGGACGCGGTGGGATTCGTGGACCAGGCGATCCATAGCGGCCTCGCCCTCGAGTTCCATGTCGGCGCGAAACGTCGCCGCATCGTCCGGTGGGAGTTGCGCGAGTTCCATTTCCAACTCCACGCACAGCGACACCACGCGCGTCTGCGGCGCGCCGTTCCAAGCTGCCAGCGGCTCCGCGACGCCATCGTCGCCGATTTGGCCTTCGCCGATGTTCACCACGAGCATTAGCGGCTTGAGCGTCAGGAACTGGAACCCACGAATGGCCTTGTCCTCGGCGGCGGAGAACTCCAACGCACGCAGCGGCGTGCCCGCCTCCAGCGCCTCACGGCACCGCGTCAGCACCGCGGCCTCGGCGTTCAGAACTGGGTCCTTACGCACGCGCAGCTCTCGTGCCACGCGGTCCTGCCGGGCCTCGACGATCTGCAGATCGGCCAACGCGAACTCGTCGTCCAGATCCTGCGCGTCCCGCGGGAGGTCGATCGTGTCGTGGACGTGCGGCACGCGGTCGCTCGCGAAGGCCCTGACCACATGCGCGAACGCGTCGACGCTCCGCAGCGCTGCCAAGAGCCCGGGCGTGACCTGCCCGCTCTCGAACGCGCCGCCAGTGATGGCGCCCGTGTCCACGTAACCCACGGTCGCTTGCGTAACCTTCGGTGGCTCGAACGCGTCGGCCAACGCCGCCAGGCGTGGATCGGTCACCCGCACCATCGCGCGCTGCGGCTCCTGAGATGAGCCGCGTGGGGCCGCGGCCGAGTGTCCCGCGGTGAGGGCGTCGAACAGGCTGGTCTTCCCTACGAGGGGAAGACCGACGATAGCGATCTCCATCATCACTCCGGTATGGCGTCGCGTAGCAGGGCGGTCGGTCCAGAGTGATGGTAGCTCGCGCGGATGCCGCAGGGGCAGTGGCGATCGCGCGGCGCGCCGTCGTCACACACCGCGCGCTACGTGGTGGGAAAGGCGGTCGCGTCCAGCCGCACTCACGGCAGGGGGGCGGGCGCCGTGTTGTTGCCCTCGTAGATTTCGGGAACTGTGTTGGCCGGGTCTATCGCTACGCGCAGGCCATGGGTTGGCGTCGGCGGGAGCCGCAGCTTGACGTCGACCGAGCGCGGGCGCAAGTCGAGGGGCGCCTCGAGGGACACCGTCGCGGGCTCGCCAACCTGGCTACCTTCGCTGTCGACGAGTGCTACAAGCACGTCCGCCGCAGGCGCGGCGCCGATGTTGTGGATCCGCGCGTGGACGTGGCCGTCCTCGACGCGCAGTTCGCGCTCCGCGACCGCCAAGTCGGCCCGGGCGAACACCGAGTCCAGGCGTGCGACCTGCGTCAATTCGATGGTCGTTGCCTCGCCGGGCGGTAGAGTGACCGCGACCGACTCGCCCTTCGCCAGCTCGACGCGTCGTGTGCCGCGGCCGCCGGCGGAGTCGCCGTCCGTCCCTGCTGCGAGGTCGTACACGCCGTGGTCCAGCGCCCACACCGTCATGCGTCCGCGCGTCGGCTCGTCCGCGTAGCTGTAGACCGACACACGTAGATGGTCGCGCCCGTTCTCGCGGACGAGGGCAGCGTAGTCGGACCCGAACCCCGCCCAACTCACTGCGAGGGTCGGGTGCATGCGGTTCCGGCGCATGTGCCCACCCAGGTACGCCTGCGACGCGTGGCTCTGGATGTCCGGGAAGACGCGATCCGTGAACTGGTGTGCGGTTGTGTACATGTCCGGCCAGCGGGCCGCGTCGCTGAGTGACGATATCTGCGCGGTGCTGGCGCGCGCTTTCCCGATGGCCCGCGCCATCGCCGGCCCATGGTCGCCAAGGGCGTAGAGGGCCAGCGCGGCGCTCCGTCCAGCCAGTGGCGCCAGTGTCTCGCGCCCCAGGTCGCCCATGCCGCCGAGCGCCCACACGTCGGGGAGGTACCCGTTCGACGGGTACGGCGCCTCGCCTCGCCGGTAGTACAGCGTAAACGGCTCGACGTACTTGGCATCGCCGGTCAACGCGTAGAGCCACGTGAAGACGCTCGCCTGGGTGCTGTAGCCGCCGTACAGCGGGCGATTTTCGTAGGAATCGACGACGTCGCCAGAGACCACGTCTACTGCGGTCGCGAATTCGCCGGGGTTCTGGTACCGCAGCCATGTGTCGCCCCACTCACGCAGGAGCCGTAGGGCTTCCGGGTTGCGATTGTAGTCGGCGACCTGCAACGCCGTGTGCCACATCAGAGGGTTCGCGTGGCCGTCTACGTTCGGCTCACGTGGCGTCTCGATATCCTCGGCGCCCATACGGACCGTCGTACGGAAATGCCGACGCCCGTCTGCGGTGCGTATCGTCAGCGCCTCCATGTTCCTCGCGGACTCCATGCAGCGCTCGAAGTATATGGGGTCGCCGTAGAACCACCTCGACATGAGAGCCAGATGGTTGATCCCCTCTTCGTACGCGTGCAGTGAGTCCGTGGCGTGGATGTTCAGGCCGCCGCGTAGGTTCTCACGATCTGCGAGTTCGGCGAGCGCGGCCCCGGCCGCCTTCAGCGGTCCGGCGACGCCGCCGCTCTCGAAGTAGGGCAGGTCGACGTACTGTTGGTACATGTCGGTGTCGTCGCCGACGCGCCCTCCGAATTCGCCCGTCTCGACGAGTCGCTCGTCGAGCCACCACTCCGCGATGCGGCGCGTCTCGATCCACGCCAGACGTGGGTACCACGCCCAGTCCGGGACGCCGTCAGGCGGCGCAGGCGGCCCGGCTATGGACGAGAGTTCCGGCAGCGCGCGCAGGTAGACCCACTCCCGGTATTGGCGCACAAGGTCGTCGTCCGGCGCGAGCGCGTGGCACTGGTCTATGGCAAGAAACAGGCGAGGGCACTGGGCCGCGTAGCGGTTGTCGGAGTAGAACTCCTCGCGAGGCTGCCCGCGGTAGCCGCCCCACGGCCGGGGCTCCGACAGCAGGCTGAAGTACGTGCGCATCAGGAGCTTACGCCACGCCAATGCCTCGGGCAGCGCGGACGCTCGGTCGGTCGGGGTGAACGCCACTGCCACGTCCGCGTCTACGCCCGCCGGAACCCGTGTCGCGACCCACAGCAGCGAGCCAGGCAGGAGTACCTGCTCCGCGAAGTCGACAGTGATGTCGTACGCGCCGGCCGCGGAGGCCACGAACTCCACGTGCGCCAGGTCGAGCCGGGGCGACAGCGGGTCGTGGACGGTAACGGCGAAGGGCGTCGGAGTGGCCGCCCCGCGCACGGTCACAAGGACGCGGGCCGCGGAGACCGCGGCCAGGTCTCTCGATGGACGGCCCGAGTGGTGCAGCCACGTCGTGTCCGCGACCTCGGTGTACCGGAGGTCGAGGGCGGGCGTTGGGCCCTGCTCGTCGAATTCCGACGCGTACGGGAGCGGCTCTGGGGCTCCCGAGGGCACGACCTCAAGATCCAGTCGGGCGCCCGTGGGCGTCGCGCGCGCAACGCGGTAGAAGCTCACGTCCGCAAGCGTTCCTCCCTGCACGGCGAACAGGCTGACGCGTCGGGCGCCCTGGCGAGCCCCGAAGGTGACGGTCTGCGCGTCGTCGCTCCCGGCGAATGTCGCGATGGGCTCGACGCCAGCCGACTCGACGAGGCCGTCCACATCGGCATACGCTCTCGCGGCGGCGCCTCCCCGCAACACGATGGCATCGAACCCGCCACTGTCCGCAAGCGTGATGTGGACGCCGTCGTTGCCGTTGTACGAGTAGGCCACGCCATCGCTCGCTGTGCGTGGGTATTCCCGCACAGAACCACGGTAGTCCCGGCTGTGCTCGGATCCGTCCACCGGCGTCCCGAGAAATCCGCGGACGACGCGGCAGTCGGCGACGGAGACCTTCTGCACCGTCACTGCGCCGGATGGGCCCGGCGTCAGTGGGATGGCCCCAAGTGTAGAGCGCGTGAGCGCGACGAAGACGAGCACGACGACGGAGCCGAGGCGGACCATTGCGCGTCCCTCCGTTCGAGTCCACATCATCGGATGGGTGGGGTCTGGGGCGCCTCGTACCCGCCGCCGGTTACGGGCGCTGACATCTCGGCGAGCAGGCGGCTGCCTGTGTCGGACGCGCGGTAGGCAGCAGTCGCCGCTGCGTCGGACGGGCCCTCGGTGGCCCATTCCGGTACCGTGACGTACTTCATCTCCAGCCAGTCGCCCGCGACGACGCCTCCGTGCCAGCCGTGCTCGCGCTGCTCGATCCGGCGGGCGGTCGCTGCCGCGCCGAATGCCAGTTCGTGGACGGATTCGTCGTAGGCGGCGAGGGCCGAACACAAGTACGACTGGTCCATCTCTTCGCCGTTGACACGACGCCACGTGGGGTTCTCAACGTCGCCGTTCCAGCAGACCTCAACCTGCGTGCGCACGAACCGCGCGATGTCTTCGTCGTCGAAGACGAGACCATGCTCGTAGAGCAACACAGCCTGAGACAGCGAGAGCGAGTAGTAGCCACCGCGGTGTTCTGCTCCGATCCAGTGCTTCCACCGCCCGTGGTCGTCGACCCGGATGTCCCACGCCCCCGCCGGATCCCAGTAGTTCCACATGTACCGGTCGTCCGCGAGCGTCAACGAACGCTTGTACCGTCCCCCCAGCTTCACGGCCTTCGTGAGGTACTCCTCGTCTCCGGTCGCGGCATGCAGCTTAACGAGGGCCGCGCCGATCTTGCTGTGCTTGTTGTGGGGTTGGGTCAGGTCCGCCTTCACCGGCGCCAACCGGTCGTTCGTGATGTAGACCGCGCCGTGCGCGCCGAGGTCGCGGTATCGCTCGCGTGCGTCCCACTTCGCGACGAGATGCCGCGTGGCGATATCCACGTACCGCGCAGCCGACGCCGCGTGTCGGGCTTCAAGTTCGCCGCCGTCACGTATCGTCACGGCGAATTCAGCCGCGAGGCCAGCGACGACGAACGATGTGAGGATCACGTCAGACCAACGGTCGGGGTGATCAGGATGTCTGAACAGGTCGAGCGGCAGGCCGTACCAGCCTAGAAAGCCATCCGGCCCTGGCTCCAGCTCGTCGTACAGCGCGCCCATGCGCGTCACGAAGTCATCGAGATGGGCGGCGTCCCCAGTGAGTCGGTACGCTGTGAGCGGCATACGGATGTACTTCGAGGCCTGCCAGACGATGTCCTCCGGCTGCGCGGCGAACTCCGCGAGTCGCTCGGGCGTGCAGTACGACGCCGTGCCTTCCACGTGCTCGAGGAACGCCTCGAAGATGGGAGCGTCGCCCGGCTCGATCGCGACAGCCGACGCGCCCACGGATATGAGGGAAGCAAGGAGCGTCAGCACGGCGTGTTCCTCCGATAGCGTGCGGGCGGCGGCAGACGGTCACTCGCCGGCGGCGACGGACGCGGCAGTCGCGGGGTCGGCGGCCCGGGCTCTAGCCCGACCTTGCAGAATCACCATCAGGGCGGAGATGTCCGCAGGCGACACTCCGGACACGCGCGAAGCCTGACCCAACGACACCGGCCGCGCCGCTGCGAGCTTCTCGCGCGACTCCCGGCGAAGCCCTGCAATGTCCCGGTACTCCATGTCGTCGGGTATGCGCCAGCCCTCGAGCTTCTTGAACTGCGCGATCTGCGAATTCTGTCGGGATATGTAGCCTGCATACTTCAGGGACTGCTCGACTTCCTCGGCCGCGCCGCGCGGCAACGGCGTACCTGGCGGGAACAGCGAGGTCACCAGACCATAATCCAGCTCGGGCCGGCGTATGAGATCCGCAAGCGGCACCGGTTCCCGCAACGGGGAGGAGTTCCTCGAGCGGAGGTACTCCTGCACGCCGTCAGACGCCGGGGCTCTTACCGCGTGCAGCCGCTCCGTCTCCTCCGAGATGCGTGCTCGTTTCTCCGTGTAGCGCCCGTATGCGCGGTCGTCCACGAGCCCGATGTCGCGCCCCAACTGCGTCAGACGGAGGTCGGCGTTCTCCTCACGCAGCAGCAGACGGTACTCCGCGCGCGACGTGAACATCCGGTACGGCTCCTGGGTGCCCTTCGTCACAAGGTCGTCGATGAGCACCCCGATGTAAGCCTGCGAGCGATCGAGGATGACAGGATCCTCGCCGCGCGCGCGCAAGACTGCGTTGATCCCGGCCATGATTCCCTGCCCGGCGGCCTCCTCGTATCCGGTGGTGCCGTTAATCTGACCCGCGAAGAACAGGCCTTCTACGGACTTCGTCTCCAGCCACGGTGTGAGCTGTGTCGGGTCGGCGTAGTCGTACTCGACCGCGTACGCGGGACGCATGATCTCCGCGCGCTCCATGCCCGGGACGGAGCGTACGATGTCGAGTTGTGTTGGCTCGGGCAGGCTCATGCTGATGCCGTTGAGGTACACCTCCTGGGTCATCCGCCCCTCTGGCTCGACGAAGATCTGATGGCTCTCCTTGTCCGGGAACTTCACGATCTTGTCTTCGATGGACGGGCAGTACCGGGGCCCCTTCGCCTGGATCTGGCCGGAGTACATCGCAGACAGGTGCAGGTTCCCCTCGATAATCCGATGCGTCTTGGCGGTGGTGCGCGCCAGGTAGCAGTCGATCTGCGTCTGCGCGATGGCCGCTGTCGCGAATGAGAACGGTCGGGGAAGGGGGTCGCCCGGCTGCGGCTCCATCGCGATAAAGTCGAGGCTCCGCGCGTTCACCCGAGGGGGTGTTCCCGTCTTCAGGCGCCCCATCGTGAACCCGAGACGCGCGAGGCCCTTCGAGGCGTGCTCCGCCGACCCCTCGCCAGCCCTGCCAGCCTGCTGCTGGAACGTGCCGACGTGGACCAAGCCCCGAAGGAATGTCCCTGTTGTCATCACGACCGACCGGGCGTGGTAGAGCATCCCGGTCTTCGTAAGCACACCGTCGACGCGCTTGCGCGGGGCATCCGACGTAACGATGTCGTCAACCATTCCCATCTTCACGTCGAGGAGCTCCTGGGACTCCACGACGTGCTTCATGCGGAACTGGTAGTCCTTCTTGTCGGCCTGAGCCCGCGATGCGCGCACCGCTGGGCCCTTCTTGGTGTTCAGTTGGCGGAAGTGGATACCAGTGGCGTCGGTATTCCGGGCCATCTCGCCGCCGAGGGCGTCTATCTCCTTGACCATATGCCCCTTGGCGAGTCCGCCGATGGCGGGATTGCAGGACATCTGGCCGATGGTGTCGAGGTTCATCGTCAGCAGGAGGGTGCGAGCGCCCATCCGCGCGGCGGCGAGGGCGGCTTCGGCGCCCGCGTGCCCGCCGCCGACGACTATGACGTCATACCGTGTCTCGTAGCTCGTCATTCGTCCTCGACTACCTTGAACCCGCCGAGTTGCTCAAGCGCGTACATGAGCGACTGCGTGCCCTTGCGTCCCATACCAGCGCGCTGGACTGAGCGGAACAGGTTGTTCACAAGCGCCGTGCCTGGAAGTGGCAGGTCCAACTCGGCGGCGGCTTCCAGCGTGAGGCGCAAGTCCTTCTGCTGCAGGTCCACCATGAAGCCGGGCTCCCAGTCGCCCTTCGCGACCCGTGGAGCGAGGTTGAGCAGCGCCCACGAGCCGGCCGCGCCCTTACTAATCGCCGCGATCATCTTGTCCAGATCCAGCCCGGCGCGCTTGCCAAGAGCCACGGCCTCGCACATCGCCAGCAGGTTGCCGACGACGGCGATCTGGTTGCACAGCTTCACGTACTGTCCGAGGCCGTTCTCCTCGCCGGCGTGGACGATGTTCTGGCCCATCACTTCGAACAACGGGAGCGCGCGATCGAACGCCGCCGTGGGCCCTCCGACCATGATAGAAAGCGTCCCGTTCTGCGCGCCGATGTCCCCGCCGCTGACAGGGGCGTCGAGCATCTCGACGCCCTTCTCGCCTAGCTTCTCAGCGATGTCGCGTGTGATCGCTGGCGACATGGTCGTCATGTCGATGAGTATGCTGCCCGACGCCACTCCCTCGATGACGCCGTCGGGGCCGAGCGCGACAAGCTCGACATCGGGCGAGTCTGTGACGATGGTGACGATGATTTCGGAGTTCGCGGCGACCTCCTTCGCTGAGCCCGCGGCGGTCGCGCCTAAGGCCGCGACGGCGTCGACCTTCGCCCGGCTGCGGTTCCAGACGGTCAGCGAATACCCCGCCTCGATGAGGTTCCTCGCCATCGGTGCGCCCATGATGCCAAGGCCGATGAAGCCTATAGTAGGTTTGGACATGACTCTCTCCCTGGTTCGGGTGTCGGATGGACGCAAACGGCGTCTACGTTGTCTGGCGGATAGCGTCGATGCCGGCTCGGAAGCGGTGCTTCAGGAACACGCGCATCAGATCCGCGCGTACCGCGGTGTCGCCGGCCGCGCGACCGGCGAACCGCACGACCAGATCTCCGCCGGGGATGTCCGCGCCTGCGCTGAGGGCGGCTACCTTGCCTACGAGGGTCCAGAACGCCTCGACCTCGCTCGCGTCGAGCGTTCCGAGGGGGTCGCTTCCTCCTGCGGCGCCGTCGATTAGGGCGCGGGCGGCTGCGGCCGCCTTGACCTGTTCGGCCTCTTCCCACGCGTCGAACGCGCCGTCGGTGTCGCCGGCCATGAGCAGCGCCTCCCCGAGTAGCCGCCCGGCCTCGCCGCTTGCGTCGGTCGATGCCGCCGTCCGAAGCAGCGACACGGCCTTGTCGAGGTTCCGGCGGTACAGCTCCACCTGCGCGAGCGTTGTCAGTGTCAACGGCGCGTCGGGTTGGGAATCCAACGCCGCTGCAAGGTGCGCCGCAGCCGAATCGAGTTCGTCAACAGCGATGTCCAGGCGGGCCAGACTGACCCGTGGCGAAGGGTCATCGGGCGCCATCTCCAGCGCTTCCGAGAAGAGCTTACGCGCCTCATCCTCGCGACCCAGTGCCGCGTATATCTCGGCCGTCAGCATCGGCACAAGCATAGGCTGGAAGTCCACGCTCTCCACGGACGCGCTGACGTCTCGGGTCGCGGAGTGTGCAGCTTCCATCTGCGCCAACGCCGCCTCGTTCCTACCCAGACGGTGGAGGGCAAGCGCCCGCTGGTAGTGGAAGCTGGCGCCGCGTCCGCACTTCTCTTCGGCCCTGGCCAACAGCCGCGACGAGTCATCGTACCGCTCCGCCACGTTAAGGGCCGCCGCGTAGTTCGCGAACCCGACCCGCAGCCAATGCACCTGGCTGGTGTCTTCCGCCAACGCCATCGGTTCCCACTTCTCGAACGCATCGAGCGCCTCGTCGAGCTTGCCCATCTCCCGCAGCGCGCTCGCATAGTGGAAAAGGGCGTACGCGTTCGCCGGCTCATCGCGGACGAGCTTCTCCAGCAGGGCCATATTGCGCGCTTCCTTGCCGCGCTTCGCCGCAACTGTCGGCTGGTAGCCGTAGTGACGGATGACGACCTCGCGCGCTTCCACAACGCGCCGGCCATACCGCCGTGCGTACGGCGCGACTGACCACAGGATCTGCTCGTGGATGGGCTGGCGGAACTGGACCGTCGGGTGGTGGCGCCACAGCCTCGTCGTGAGGAACGACACCGTGCGGTCCCCCATCAGGTTGTGGATGCAGAGGTGCGCGGCGGCCGCTTCGGGATCACGCAGCAGGGCGCGCAGAGGCCCGTGGCTCTCGGGGAGCAACTCCTCGTCGGCGTCCAGCCACAAGACCCAATCCGCCGTGACGTGCCGCAGCGACACGTTCCGGGCGGCCGCGAAGTCGTCCGTCCATGGAAAACGGTGCACCTCCGCGCCATGGCTCTTCGCGATCTCCACTGTGCTGTCTGCGGACCCCGTATCTACCAGCACGATCTGACTCACCAATCCGTCGACGGACGCGAGGCATCCCGGCAGGTGCTCCTCCTCGTCCTTCGCGATCATCGCGAGCGCCACTGTCGGCTCTCGCGCGGCAAACGCGTGCTCGAATCGCGCGCGAAGGGGCGCTGCAGAGCTGCCTCCAGCGTCACCAAGACCCCTTAGGAACCCCTGGACTGTCGTGACTACCTCTGGCTGGTTCAGCCCCAGTTCGTACGCGGACACCGCGGCCTCTGCGGCTTCCGCTCGCGATCCCTCCGCCCACAGCATCTGCGCGAAGTGCAGCAGCGCGAGCGGGGCATTGTCGTCGGCCTCGACCGTGCGTCGGTACAGCGACAGTGCGGCAGGCCGGTTGCCGGTTGCGGCCATGTCGGCCGCCTGCGCGAGTCGCTGCTCCGTCCGGCTCCAGGCGGCGTGCGCCGCGAGGCTGGCGTCGATGCCAGGGCCGTCTGAGTCGCTCGTGTTGAGATCTGCGGCGGCCATGGGAGCTGGGTCCGGGGGTGCGGTCCACTGTGCGTCGCTACATCGTATCCCCGGCGACCGATGCCGATCAACCTCACCGATATCGCCCTCGGCCATTGTAGGCGCGCGGCGCCACGGCTAGAATCCTGTGGGACCGAGGGGACGCATGGACACCGACACCAAGGCCGATGCTCGCCCAGCCTCCGAGCTGGCGCGTATGGACCCGCATGAGGCGCTGGACCTATCCATTGTCGTGCCCGTGTACGAGGAGCGTGACAATCTGCGCCCCCTCCACGCGGAGATAACGGCCGCCCTCGACGTTCTCCCATACGCATCCGAAATCGTATATGTCGACGACGGATCGCGGGACGGCTCCGTGGACGTCCTGCGCGAGATCGGCGAGCGCGACGCGCGGACGCGCGTTGTCAGGTTCCGGCGGAACTTCGGGCAAACCGCGGCCATGAGCGCCGGATTCGACTACGCCCGGGGAGCCGTGATAATCACGATGGACGCCGACCTGCAGAACGACCCAGCGGACATCGGCATGCTCATGACCAAGCTGGCCGAGGGGTATGACATTGTCAGTGGGTGGCGGAAGAATCGGCAGGACGGGTTCGTGCTGCGGAAGCTCCCGTCACGCCTGGCGAACCGGCTCATCTGCCGCATCACCGGGGTTCGGCTTCACGACTTCGGCTGCACGCTCAAGGCGTACCGGCGCGAGGTCGTCGAGAACATCCGCCTGTACGGCGAGATGCACCGGTTCATCCCGGCCCTGGCCCATTGGATAGGCGCCGACACGACCGAGATGGTCGTCAACCACCGAGCCCGTGTGTGGGGTCGGTCCAAGTACGGCATCTCGCGTACGATTCGCGTTGTGCTCGACCTCGTCACGATCGCGTTCCTGATGAACTTCGCAACGCGGCCCATCCAGGTGTTCGGGCGCATCGGCCTGGCGTCTGGGTTTGCCGGGACGGTGATCTGCGGGTGGCTCACCATCGGCAAGTTCGTGGTCCCGGACAGCTACTCGCTACTGGAGCGCATGCCGATGCTACTCCTCGGCGTCCTCCTGATCTTCGTCGGGGTGCAATTCATCACTATGGGCCTCCTTGGCGAACTCATGACGCGCACGTATCACGAGGCGCAGGGCAAGCCGATATACGTCGTACGTGAGGTCATCTCGGCCGCGCCGCCCGTCGATCCCGCCTAGCCGCCAGTGATCGCACACACTGCGGAGCGACCGTGACGACAACGCCAGGCCCCGCTGCGACGGTACGCCATGTCCACACCGACGTCGGCACGCTCCTACTCCCAGGCGAGTTCGCAACTTTCACGGGCCCGTTCGCACGTGGCTCGGTTCGCGACGCGCGGGGCTCGGCCAAGGCGATACACGCGCTAATCGCGTGTGGCGAAGGCGTCATTCTGCGGGGTGAGTTCCGCTACGTCGACGCTGTCTACCGGTATTGCCAGCGCTTCGACCGCGAACTGGTGCCGTCCGATTACTTCGTGGCGATTGAGGACCACCGCGAGCGGCGCGCGGCCTTCACGCAGGAGCGGCGGGATCGCCTGCATCGCCTATTGGTTGAGGCGGACGGGCACACGCTGCCCAATGTGTCGGAAGCGCCTGCCTCGGACGACCTGACGGATTGGTTCGACCTTCCAGCCGCCACGGGCGACTACCTAATCCCGTACCGGCGGCTGCAGCGCATCCTGACCGACATGGAACGCGCAAGACAGGGCGTCGCGGTGGACGCGATCGGCGATTCCCTGACAATCCGACCGCACGTGTACGTTCCGACAGACCAGAGCGTCCCCGCGATGTACACCGACTACGCGCACCTAATCCAGGGCAGCGATGTCCTCGACGTCGGTACAGGGACCGGGGTGTTGGCGATACTCGCCGCGAAGCTAGGCGCGAGGTCGGTGGTGGCGACGGATGTAAGCGCCGATGCCGTCGAGAACGCACGCGCTAACGTCTCGCTGACGGGGATGTCGGACGTGGTCCAGGTGCGCGACCCCGCGCCGTTGTTCGAAGCCACCCCGGGCGAGGCGTTCGATGTCGTCATGTTCAATGTCCCGTGGTTGGACGGTGAGCCGCAGACCCGGTACGACGTCGCTCGGTACGATCCCGGATTCCAGACGTTGCGTGACTTTCTGGCCGGATGTCCCGGCCGCCTGCGCGCTGGCGGCGTCGCGCTCGTGCAACTGTCCGACATCGCCGCCGCGCGCGGGAGTGACCCCGTCGGCGTGCTGCGCGCGCAGGCACAGGCGTGTGGGATGACCATCGCGTCGACGGACACGATCTCCCGGCGAAGCCGCACCGCCGGCGGTACCGAGACGGTCTACGTGTTCGAGCTTCGGGTCGCGGCGGACAGCGCCTAGCGCCGCAGGTCGGCCCATGTCGCGGTGAGCATGCCTCTCGGGTCGACGGGCAGTCCGCCAAGCGCCGCCTGCAGGCCGTTCTCGGCGATCGCCGCGATGTCGGCCTCTGCGAGCGCCACTGCGAATATGGCGACTTCGTCGATGCTGCCCACGAAGTAGGACCCACCACCCCACCGGCCGATTTCCACATCGCCGCCCGCGGGCGCGACCTTGCCCGGCCGCGTGCTCTGACCGGCCAGCAGGCCGTTGACGTACACCTTGAGGTGGTCGACGTCTCCCGCCGGATCCTGTTCATACGTCGCCGCGAAGTGAATCCACTCGTCCGTGGCCGGCACGGTAGCGCTGGCACGCGGTTCCCAACTGCCACCAGGCTTCACGAACGACGACATGCTGTTGCCTTCGCCGGGCGGGTCGATCCTGAGGAGGTATTCGTCGTTCTTCGCGATGATCTGCCGCCAATCGGCGATGTCTGTAGCGAAGAACCACGCCATCATCGAGAGTTCCGCGTCGATCTGTAGCTCGAGCTGGTCGGCGATGGCCACCCACGACGCGCCGTCGAACTCGAGGGCCGTTCCAAACTTGCCCGCGACCCAATCCGGCCCGTTGAGCGCGCCGTCGAAGCCGTGCCCCGACGAGTCGGCGGCAGTGTCGCCTCCGTCCTCATCCATAAGCCAGACGCCGACCGCGGTCTCCGGGTCTATCGCCGCTTCCGCGCCTATGGCGCCGACGACCAACAGGCCGGCCGCCACAGCCGATACCACCAATCTCCTCATCCCGGTCCTCCCTCCACGTTCCGAAACCGAGTCCGCACACGCGCGACTCGCTACGCGCGCGCCTTCGTATCGAAATACTGCGCGTCCGGGTGGTGGAACACAAGCGCGCTCACGCTGGCCTCGGGGTCCATCATGTGCGACTCCGTGAGGTCGACTCCTATGCCGTCTGGGCGCAGAAGGCGCCACATCCCGTCGTGGTCCTGCATGTCTGGACACGCGGGATAGCCGAAGCTGTATCGCTTGCCGCGGTATTCGCCGCGCGCTAGTTGCCGTCGGGTAATGTTCGCGGGGTCTGCGAACCCCCACATCGCGCGGATCTGCCCATGCAGACGCTCGGCAAACGCTTCCGCCAACTCGTAGGCGAGCGCCGACAGCGTGTGCGATGCCACGTATTCGCCACGGTCCTTGAGGATCTCCGCGCTCTCCCTCACCGTCCCGCCCGCGGTCGTCACGAACATACACAAGCTGTCCAACACGCCGCTCCCGGCCTCGGCGACGTAGTCCGCGAGGCAGAGCCCGTCCTCCGTCGATTGTCGCGGGAACGCGAACTGCTCAGACGAGCCAGACCCGTCCCGGGCGACCACGCTGATTTCGTTGCCAGACGCCTCGCACTCATAGAACTGGTAGACCGCGCGCGGCGAGAGCCACGATTCCTCCGCCGCGCGCGCTCTGACTTCGCGCACGGACCGCTCCAAATCGAGCGCTTTCCGGTCGCCGGCGTCGAATGCCTTCGCGAAGTTCCCGCGGAAGCCCAGCCCGCGCCCGTATAGCAGCTGCGGGCTGACCCACTCGAAGAGTTCGTCGGCATCGCCTTCGACGACGTGGCGGCCGTAGTTGGGCGGTGCGGGCGCGTCACTGAGCGCGGGCACGCGCGATGACCGTCGCGTCACTGTAGGCGCCGCGAGTGGCGCTTGCTCTCGTGGAGAGACGTGCGTCACCGGGTCGTTGGGCGCGGCGGCCACGTCTTCGCCGGCCATGAGCGCGTTGGCAAGCCGCAAGCCATCCATAGCGTCCCGCGCGTACGCGACGCCGCCGGTGGTGTACGCGGGGGCGATGCGTGTCGCGGTGAACTTCGCGGAGAGAGCGGCTCCGCCAACCAGGACCGGCGTGTTGACGCCCCGAGCCGCCAGATCCTCCGCTGTGGTCACCATCTGCTGCGCGGATTTCACGAGGAGGCCCGAAAGGCCGATGATGTGCGGCGCGTGCTCGTCATGCGCCTGGATGAGCGTCTCCGGCGGTATCTTGATGCCCAAGTTCACGACACGGTAGCCGTTGTTGGTGAGGATGATGTCGACGAGGTTCTTGCCGATGTCGTGTACGTCGCCCTTTACAGTCGCCAGCAGCACCGTGCCGCGTTCCTGGACGGACGCTGAGTCCATGTGTGGCTCGAGGTGCGCGACGGCAGCCTTCATCGCCTCCGCGCTCTGCAGCACTTCGGCGACGATCAACTCGTTGGCGTTGAAGAGGCGGCCGACCTCATCCATCCCTGCCATGAGCGGCCCGTTGACGATGTCCAGCGGCGCGCGGTCCGCCAAGGCGCCGTCGAGGTCGCCTGCGAGGCCGTCTCGCGTGCCTTCGACGATGTACCGGGAGAGGCGTTCATCGAGCGTGAGATCCGCCCACTCGTCGGTCGTTGCCGCCGCCTTGCGGTCGCGGAAGTGGTCGGCGAAGGTCTGGATCGCCGCGTCGCTGTTGTCGAACAGTAGGCGTTCCGCAAGGGCTCTCTCGTCGTCGGGTATCGACGCGTAGCGCTCCAGGCGTTCGGTGTTGACGATCGCCAGGTCGAGGCCGGCGCGTGTGCAGTGGTAGAGAAACACGGAGTTGAGCACTTCACGGCCGGCCGGCGGCAGCCCGAAGGACACGTTGGATATGCCCAGCACGGTCTGCGTGTTTGGGTACCGCGCCTTCAGGGCGCGCACGCCCTCAACTGTCTGGCGGCCGGCGTCCATGTACGTGGCATCGCCCGTTCCTACCGGGAAGACGAGTGGATCCCAGATGATGTCTTCCTCGGCGACGCCGTACTTGCCTGTCAGGAGGCCGTACGACCTTTCCGCGATCGCGACCTTCCGCTCGACGGTGACCCCCATTCCCTGCTCGGGGTCCTCGTCGATCACACCCACGACGAGCGCGGCGCCGTACGCCTGCGCTAGCGGCACCACACGTTCGAAGCGCTCCTCCCCGTCTTCGAGGTTGATGGAGTTGATGATCGCTTTGCCCTGACAGTACTTCAGCGCCTGCTCTATCACGGTCGCGTCGGTCGAGTCGACCATGATGGGCAGCTTCACCTTGCGCACGAGCCGGTCGAAGAACTGCCGCACGTCCTCGGCCTCGTCGCGGTCCGGATCCTGTAGGCATACGTCGATGACGTGGGCGCCGCCGCGCACCTGGCGGCGCGCAATCTCGGCCGCCTCGTCATACTTGCCCCGTTCGATGAGCCGCCGGAATTTACGGCTGCCGAGGACATTGGTCCTCTCACCGACGAAGTAGGGCCGCCCGTCCTCCTCGACCGTGAGGAGGTCCAAGCCGGATACCTGCGTCCGCGCGTAGTCGGCGGCCTCGCGGGGCGTGTAGGACGACGCGACCTCGGCGAACGCTGCGATGTGGGCCGGTGTGGTGCCGCAGCATCCACCGACGGCGTTAAGCCACCCGTTCTCTGCGAACCGCGCGAGCACGCGGGCCATCGCCTCTGGCGACTCGTTGTAATCGCCGTTTTCGTCCGGGAGCCCTGCGTTCGGCACGCACGTCACACGTGTCTTGGCTATGGCCGACAACGCGCGGACGTGGTCGGTCATGAAGGTGGGGCCCGTAGAGCAATTCAGCCCGATGCTGAACAGCGGAAGGTGCTCCACGGCCACGGCTAGCGCCTCGACGGTCTGGCCCGCCAGCGTCGCGCCCATCAGCTCGATCGTGCCCGACAGCATCACCGGCGTGTCGCTCCCGGCATCGTCGAGCGCGGTGCGGATACCGGTGACCGCCGCCTTTACGTTCAGCGTGTCCTGAGCCGTCTCCAGAAGCAGGAGATCCACGCCGCCTCGGAGCAGCGCCAACGCCTGTTCGTAGTAGGCGTCACGCACCTCCTCCCAGGTGATGCCTCCCGTCACCGATATCGACTTGGTGCCCGGCCCCATCGAGCCCGCCGCGAGCCGAGGCCGCCCGGCCGTGGAGGCCGCGTCGGCTGCGGCGCGCGCGACTTCGGCGGCCGCCAGGTTGACGGTCTCGACCTCGCCCTCCAGCCCGTACTCGGCCAGGACAGTGCCGGATGCCCCGAATGTGTTGGTCTCGACGATGTCCGCTCCGGCAGCCAGGTATTCGGCGTGGATGCCAGCGATCACGTCGGGCCGAGTGACCGAGACGTAGTCTTCACACCCCTCGAACTGCGACCCGCCGTAATCGGAAGCCGACAGACCGCGCTGCTGGATGCTCGTACCCATTGCGCCGTCGAGGACCATGATCCGGTCGGCGAAGAGACGTTCGATCTCGGGCGTCGTCAGTCGGGGCAAGGCAGCGTCCCTTCTCGTTCGCGGATGTAGTCGACCAGTTCGTAGGCCATCTCGTAGCGTCGCAGCATCGGGATGATGTAGATGTGGCGGAACCCCGCGTCGAGGGCCATGTCGACGTACTCGCGTGCGATAGCGACACCCTCAGCTTCGGGGTCGTCCGCGGCGTACATGCGTCGTCGGACATGTTTAGGGATCTCGAAGCCCGGCACCTCGTTGTGGAGGAAGTCCGCGTTCCGCCCGCTGATGAGAGGCACGATGCCGACGAAGACGGCGACGGCCATGGCCCGCGTCTTCTCCCTCAGCTCGATTGTCCGCGCCGCATCCTCCGGCGGTTGGGTCATGGCGTACGTGGCGCCCAGAGCGGCTTTCTTCTCGAGCCTACGGATCTCCCCGTCCATGCGGGCGCGGTTCGGGTTGAGAGCGCACCCGATCGTGAACGACGTTGGTCGGCCGATGGACTCGCCGCCCATGTTCTCGCCCCGGTTCATGCGCGAGAGCATGTCGATGAGGCCGAAGGAGTTCGTGTCGAACACGGACGTCCCTTCGCCGCCTCCGAGCGAAATCGGATCTCCGGTGATCGCAAGGACGTGGTTGATGCCGAGCACGTACCCGCCCATCAACTCCGACTGCTGTCCGATCAGGTTCCGGTCGCGACATGTGCAGTGGCAGATCGCGGTGAGCCCCGTTTCCTTCTGCACCAAATGACTCAGAGCCCAACTGCTCATGCGCACCGACGCGAGTTGGTTCTCCGCGATACTGACCGCGTTCACTTCGCGCCGCTTGAGTTCCGCGGCCACGCTTACGGCGGCGTTTATGCCGATGCCTCGGGGCGGGTCGACCTCGACGATGATGTTCACGGGCTTGGCGTTGGCCGACAGGAAGGCCGGGGGTCCCTTGATCGCGACGCGAGGGGCCTTCGCCTTCCGCCGCATGGGGGCCGGTGCTGCAACGGCGGGCGCGCTGGCCCGCGCAGTGGGGGCGCGGCCGGCGATTCGGCCTGCGACATGTCGGATATGCTCGGGAGTCGTTCCGCAGCAGCCGCCGACCAGGTTGGCCCCCGCCGCCGCCATTTCGTCGGCCGTGTCGGCGAAGTAGTCGGCGTTGCTCGCGTAGATTAGCCGCCCTTCGATATACCGCGCGAAGCTCGCGTTCGCGAAGACTGAGATGGGTCTGGCGGTCACCTCGCTCATGGCACGGACCGCGCGGAGGGCCGCCGCCGGGCCACCGGGGCCACAGTTCACGCCGATGACATCGACGCCCAGAGCCTCCAGCGACCGGGCGATGTGCGCTGGGTCGCTGTCGGAGCCCACGCGCCGCCGTGTCGATGCGGTCATCTGTGCAACGATCGGGAGGTCGCAGACAGCGCGCGCGGCGCGCACGGCCGTCACGAGTTCGTCGAGGCGCCCGAACGTCTCGATGATGAACCCATCCACGCCGCCGTCGCGCAGAGCGGCCAGCTGCTCAGCGAAGGCATCCTCGGGGGTGACTTCCTCGCCCAACTCCCAGTTCCCGGTCGGCCCGACCGACCCGAGCACATAGGCCGCTGGCCCGGCCGCTTGCCGAGCCAACTGGGCGCCGGCCTCATTGATTCGGGCCGTCTCGTCACCCAGCCCAGCCGCAGTGAGCTTGTTGCGATTCGCGCCGAACGTGTTCGTCTCGACTACGCGGGCGCCGGCTTCGAGGTACTCCTCGTGCGCCTCCCGCACGATGTCCGGCCGCGCGACGTTGAGGCGCTCGAAATTGGCCTCGAGCGGTATGCCCTTGGCGTGCAGATACAGGCCCATCGCGCCATCGCCGATGAGGACCTCACGCCCCAGATGCTCTACGAACGCTTGCGCTTCCGCCACTCGCCGCTGTGCTCCTCTTATCCCGTCACGCGGGCACCGGTTCCCGCAGGTGCGGCAATGGTATCACAGCGTCTGAACGCGCAGCCGGAGTACGGAGAGAGGGAGCCCGCGTCGTCACGGCCGCGTGAGGATGAGTTCGTCTGCCGCGCCGTCGACGCCTGCCCACGTGACCCGAGCGATTGAGCCGTGGGGCATGTCGGCCGGCAATGGCGTCCCGGGTGTGACCTGCGCGACGCACTCGACGATGCCGCCGGCTCCGGCCGCCGACCACGCCACCCAGCCATCCGGCGCCGGTTGCGCCACGAGGTCGTACTCGCCCGCCGAGGCCTCCGCGACCATCGCGGCAACGATGCGCGTTTCGCGCGCTGTGTCGCCGGTCGTCGCCGTTAAGTGGTGGTGGTTCGGGCGCTCCTCGCGGAACGTGGCGGGCGTTCCCGCGTTGTACGGCGTCTCGAACTCGTCGGTCTGGGTAATGGCGAGGTCTCCGGCCGAGCGGAGGCCGACGGTAAGGCGCGCCTCGCCGCGCGTCGAGACCACCGTCTGCCGTGCAGCGTCGATTTCGAATGGATCAAACGCATGCAGGAGCCAGGCGTAGGAAACCGGCGCTGGGGCCGCCAAGTCGTCCATGACCAGGACGAAGCCCGGCCGCACGAGGACGACATGCCGGTCGAACCTGGCCAACCGGCCGCCGTAGGCCGCGGCGGCGTCCCCGACGACGTACCCCATTCGCTCGCGAGTTTCGAACCGCGCGATCCGTCCGACTGCGTCTGCTGATCGGTCCACCTGCCCCTCGCCGTCGACGAGGACGCCGCAGTGCGCCTTCGTCTGGCGCGTCCACTCGGCGTGGTGTGGCATGCCGTACGAGGGCCCGTAGTACCCAGACGAGGTCGCCAGCGCCTTGCCGCCTTTGAGGATGGCGATGGCATTCTGGTCCGCATGGCTGTGGCTGGTGGACCCGTAAGGTGACGACTTAAGCAGGACTAGCGTGTCCGCGTCCGGTCTCCTGATGTCGCCATGCATGGCTGCCCATCCGACGCCCCTGAACGCCGCATCCGATGGCTCTCCCTCGGGCGCAGCTGGCTCGACAGTGTCAGCGAGAATTAGGCTGCTCACGTGCGAAGAGCGTCGCGCGTCTGGGTTCGCATGGTCGGCCCACCATCGCGCCGCCCCGTCGCCGAACACGTTCGCATGGTGGATCATCATCCCTGCTCCCCCTCGGGCGTTCCCGGTCGAGCCGCCGTCGCCGAAGGGCGTCACCTCACCGATGGGCGACGTGCAGTAGAAGAAGAACTTGCGGACCTTGCGGAAGAACGGGCGCTCCCACAGGTTGAGGCCGGTCGCGGCGCGGACGGCCTCGAACGGAGGCAGGAAGATGGTGTTGTAGGCCCTGCCATAGCCGATGCCCTCGGCCCAGCCGCCATCGGGCCCGCCCCAATGCGGGAACACCGTCATCAGGGCCCGCAGAGCGTAATCGAGCCATGCGGCCGCCTCCGGCGCGTCGCGGCACGCGATGGCATGTTCGCACAGGTAGCCAGGGAGTCGCCCAGCGTGGCTTTCGCCCGGCGAAGCGAGGAAATCGTGACGGTCGCGCAGCCGCCGCAGCATCTGGTCCCCGCGCGCGATGAGCATCGCGCGGATCAGTCGGTCGTCCTCGTCGGTCATCAAGTCGTGGAGCCAGTCGTAGCAATGGGCGCCGACCTTGACCAGGCTCAGACCGATCTCGTCTCCGTACGGCGCCATGATGGACGACACCCCGTCGACGTCCCAGCGCGCTACGTGTCGGAGGATTCGGAGGGCCGCTTCCCCGTATGGCCGCCTCCCAGTGAACAGGTAGGCGAGCGCCAGCGGCTCCATGCCGTTGTCGATGACGCCGCGGAAGTCGCGGAATCCCCACGTGTACGCCATCTTCCGCTCGGACGGGTCTGCGATCGAGTCGTAGGTCGGTTCGTCCGGCGGCCGAATGTCCAGCAGGGAGTCGGCCTTGGAGATCAGCGCTTCGAAGGGCTCGCGTCGCGTGGTAGCGGCGGAGGCCCGCAGATCGGTTAGTCCGTCCCGCGTGAAGATGACTCGGGGATGATCCGGCGGCACGCGCGCGAGCAACTCTTGCGCATCGACCCACCTTTGCTCCGGCGCCCCGCTTGCCAGCGTGAACTGTCGGGGTCCGAACGTGTCGAGGACGCGACCCGTGGCGTCTGTCGCCTCAACGGTCCACACGTATTCCCCGGCGTCGAAGAGGACGTCAGGGACGTGCGCCGGGTCAGGAAGGCCGTCCGCTACGTACACGGCGCCGCGGCCCTCTCGCGTGACGCGCATGCGATACGCGCTCGCGCCGTCGGCGCGCCACCAACAGAACCCTGGCGGGTTGATACCGACGGTGGACGCGTCCGCAGGCCTACTGAAACTGGCCCTGGCAGGCCTGGCTGATGGGAAGGACATGGGTGGCTCCGTCTGGGCATCGTCGCGCGCTGATCGGGCGTCGGCGTCCGCTTGCGTGGCGCCGGCCCGCATCCTAGTATCCCCGTTGTTGGGCTGCAACGCGACCGCCCCGGATTCCTCTGGGGCCCGTCGTATATACGCACACACGTAAGGAGAGCTCAGCCATGCGGCGATTTGCGTACCTCACCCTGTCCGTCGCCTTCACCATCGTCACAACATCGGCCGTCGCCGATCAGATGATCTGCACGCACTGGTCCGCCATGGACAAGGGCGCGAGCACCATCTCCGACGCCGGCAACACTTGGACCGCCGTTGACGACCCCGAAAGCTACTCTGGGGCGGCGTACACCGCTCCCGGCGAGGCAGACACCGGCGGCGGGCCCGACCGGCCCTGGCTGGTGTACAGGCTCCCGGAAGCCGTCAACGCGGGCGAAGGCACGGCCGACGGCAAGACCTGGCAGATCTGGCTCCACATGCGGGTCATCACCGACCAGAACTCGTTCTACTTCGGCACGTCGCAGGACGGGTCGAACTGGTGGCCGGACGTCATCGACAATAGTGTCCGCCTGAACAACGACGACCAGAACAACACCAACGAGTGGTATTGGCAGGATCAACTCACAGGCAATGACGGTGGCGTGCCGCCCCTGATAGAGGTCGGGCAGAACTACGTCCGCCTCGGGCCGCGGGAGACGACCGCCGAGATCGACGGATCACCGCGGTGGGACATGCTCTGCCTGCGCAACTTCGGCGATCTGGGCCTCGACGCGCAGCCCGACGACGCCGACGTGCTGCCGTGGGTGAACCTGACGCCGGTCGAAGCTCGCGGCAAGCTCGCGACAACGTGGGCCGCTGTACGTACCGCGCTCTAGCGGACATGCCAGCGGGACGGCCCTGGGTCGTCCCGCGTGGCCCCGTCACGACCGGGCCGCCGCCATGAGGGCAGCCGTCTTCACCGGATCGCGCCTGCCAGGGCTCGACTCCACGCCGCTGCACAGATCCAGCCCGAACGGCCCGATGGTCGCGCGCGCCTCGGCCGCGTTGCGCGCGTCGATCCCGCCTGACAGGAACGTGGACACGGGCGCCGCCGCGATCAGGCGCGTGGCGACCTCCCAGTCGTGTGTCTGTCCCGTGCCCCCAAACTTCGGTTTCCCGTCGATCAGGCTCACGGAGTCCACGAGCAGCTTGTCGGCTCCGGCATCTGCGTACACCCCCATCTGCCGTGTGAGAGCTTGTTCAAGATGGTCGCCGGATTCCCCTCCGGGCAGGTACAGCGTCTTCCACACTTCGGCCGCGGTAAGGCCTTTGAGTTCGCGGACCACGTCTGGCGATTCGCGGCCAAGCAGCTGAACCGCCGACGCCCCGGTGCGATTGATGGCATCGGCCGTCCACGACGCCGACCGCTCGTACGTGAGTATGACAACAGGCGCGAAGACGGCTGCGGCGATCACGCGTGCCTCTTCGGCGTCGACGGTGCGTTTCGAGAAGTCGATGTCCACGAGCACGCCGATGTAGTCTGCTCCCGCCTCCTCAGCCATGCGCGCGTCCTCTACCGAGGCCGTCCCGCACAGTTTCACCCGCGTCCTGTCAACGGCCATCGCAGTTGTCCTCCAGCCAATCCGGCAGCGCTCCGACATGCTCCAACACGACGGACGGCCGCCACGTCCCGAGCGCTTCCCGTGTCGTCGTGCCGGTCAACACGCCAACCAATGCGACCCCCGCGCGATGCGCGGCTTCCCCGTCCACCTCGCTGTCGCCCACGTACAGCGCGTCACGCGCCCCAATGCGCAAATGGGCCAGCGCGGCCAGCAGGCACGCTGGATCGGGCTTGTGCGCTGGGACATCCTCGCCGCCCACGATCACCTCGAACGGCGCGCGCAGGCCGTCGCGGGCGAGGACAGTCTCGATGCGCCGGCGGAACTTGGTCGACACTACCCCGAGTCGGTAGCCGCGGTTGGCGAGCGCCAAGACCGCTTCACGCGCGCCCGGAAGCAACGACGTGCGCTCCGCCATGACCTCATCCGCCCGCTCTATGAATAGCTCGGCGAACCGGCCGGCCCCCTCCGCGGCGTCCCCGGTGAGCGTCGTGAAGGTACGAGCCAACGACAGGCCGATGGTCCGCCGGATGGCGTCGTCCGCCCGGCGGGGCAGCCCCATCGACCGCATCGCCCAGTTCACGGACTCGATCACGCCCGGAGACGAGTCCGCGAGTGTGTAGTCGAAGTCGAATAGCACGGCCCGAGGCGCCAGCATAGTGGTCTCTCCCGTCTGTGCGTCACGCTCCTGGCGTCTGGCGCAGCCGGGGGTCCATGACATCGCGCAGGCCGTCGCCAAGAAGGTTGAAGCCCAGCACGACTAGCGAGATCGAGGCCAACGGTGGTACGACCGTCCACCACGCCCGACGGACGTAGCCGAACTGCTCGGCGATCATCCTGCCCCACTCAGGCACACTCGGGTCGTCGCCCAGGCCGAGGTACGAAAGTCCGGCGGTCTCCAAGATGGCGGTGCCCATCCCCAGCGTCCCCTGCACGAAGAGAGGCGCCAGGCAATTCGGCAGGACCGCACGACGGAGTATCCGCCAATCGCTTGCGCCGAGGGCCCGGGCAGCCGACACGTACTCCTGCGCCTTCACGCGCAACACCTCGGCGCGCATCACCCGCGCGTACTGCGGGATGGCGACTATCCCCACTGCGATCATCGCGTTGCGAAGGCCGGGCCCTAGGATCGTGACGATGACGATGGCCAACAGAATCCCAGGTACCGCAAGCAGCATGTCCATGAACCGCATCAGCAGGCCATCGACCGCGCCGCCGTAGTATGCGGAGAGCGTTCCAGCCGCGGCGCCCACGAGTATCGCGCCAGCCACCACAAACAGGCCCACGCGCAGGGAGATCCGCGCGCCGGCCATCGTGCGACTGAGTATGTCCCGCCCGACGGCGTCTGCCCCGAAGGCATAGCGCTCGCCGTCGTGCTCGCCAGGAGGAAGATTCTTGGCGGCGAGATTCACCTCGCGCGGGTCGTGCGGCGTGTAGAAGAACGACACGATTGCGACGCAGGCGAATGCCGCCACGAGCGCTGCCCCAGTCACGGACATCCGATGACGGGCGAGTCGCGCCCACACGCGTGACCTCTTCACGCGTCGCCTGCGCGTATCCGCGGATCGACGACCGCGTAGAGGAGGTCAACGACAAGAGTGATCGTCATGAACAGCGCCGCGACGAACAGCACGCCGCCCTGGATCGCGGGCAGGTCGCGCGCCGCGACCGAGAGCCAGAGCCAACGCCCGACGCCGGGCCAACTGAATATCGACTCCGTCAGCACGGCGCCGCCAAGGAGGTACCCGAACTCCAGCCCCACGATCGTGATCACGGGGATGAGCGCGTTCTTCAGCGCGTGTTTCAGGAGCACCACCGGCGTCGTGAGACCCTTCGCGTACGCCGTCCGGATGTAGTCCTGGTCGAGCACCTCGAGCAGCGAGGACCGGGTCATTCGCGAGATGATCGCGAGCGGAACCGTCCCGAGCGTGACTGCTGGGAGAATGAGATGCGCGACCGCGTCCCGAAACGCCGCCATGTCCCCAGCGACCAGCGTGTCCACCAGCATCAGACCGGTCACGGTTGGCACGAGGAACCTGTCGCTGTACCGGCCGCCGCTGGGTAACAGATCGAACGCCGTGGAGAACACCAGGATCAGCACGAGACCAAGGCAGTAGATCGGGAGGGACACCCCAACGAGAGACGCGGTCATCCCCATCATGTCAGGCGCGCCGCCTCTGTATGCGGCCGCGACTATGCCGAACAGCAGCCCGAATACGACCGCGAACGCCATCGCCGCGAGCGTCAGCTCCAGCGTCGCCGGGAACCGGCTGGCGACTTCGGCCCGCACCGGTCGGTTCGTCTTGATCGACCGACCCAACTGTAGGCGCGCTACGTTGCCCGCGAACCGCAGGTACTGGGCGGGGAGCGGCTCGTTCAGGCCGAGTTGCTCCTCCAGCTGTCGTACGGCGGATTCGGTGGCGCGCTCCCCGAGCATCGCCCGCGCGGGGTTCCCGGGAATCAGGTGCACCATGAGGAATATCAGGACCGACAGCCCCCACAAGGAGAGCGCCATCGACCCGACCCGGCCGAGGATGTACTGCTTCATGGCTCCCAATCTGCGCGCGACGAGGCATTGTATCACACACGCCCGAGCGTCCCGCGTCCACGGGTGGGCCTCGGCGTCTGCCGCGGACACAGGGTTGTCCGCGGCCTGCGCCTGCATTTAGAACAGGCCGACCCCCGTAGCCACCGCACGCCGCCCGCGAGGTACCTCAGCATGACGCGTCCGAACATCCTATGGTTCTCGATCGAGGACATCAGTCCGCGCTTCGGGTGTAGCGGGGACCGTGTGGCCCGTACCCCCAACATCGACCGACTGGCGTCTGAGGGGCGCCGCTACACCAATGCCTTCTCGACGGCCGGTGTCTGCGCGCCCAGCCGATGCGCGATCATCACGGGCATGTACCAGACGTCCATCGGCGCGCACCACATGCGCACCACGCACACGAACGACGACGCGCCGGAGATGCCGACGCCGTACCAAGCCGTGCCGCCGGCCTACGTTAAGGCGTTCCCGGAGTACCTGCGCGCCGCGGGGTACTACTGCACGAACAACGCGAAGACGGATTACCAATTCGCGCCGCCCTTCACGGCCTGGGACGAGTGCGGCTCGGACGGCCACTGGCGCAATCGTGAGGACGGGCAGCCGTTCTTCGCGGTCTTCAACCCGACCGTCACGCACGAGAGCGGTATGTGGCCCAAGGATGGCGAGCGGCTGACGACGGACGCGAACACGGTGACGCTGCCGCCATACATCCCGGACACGCACAAGGCGCGCGAGGCGATGGCGCGGCACTACGACAACCTCGAACGCGCCGACGACCGGCTGGGCGAGGTGCTGGCGCAACTGGATGAGGACGGCCTCGCGGAGAACACCATCGTCGTGCTCTGGAGCGACCATGGCGAGGGCCTCCCGCGCGGCAAGCGATGGCTCTACGACGCCGGCATTCGCATACCACTGATAGTTCGATGGCCGGGCGCCGTCCCTGCCGGCGACGTCTCCGCCAGACTTGTGAGCCTCGTCGATCTTGGCCCGACCATGCTCTCCCTCGCAGGACTTGAGCCGCCACGCCACATGCAAGGCCAGCCCTTCCTCGGGCCGAACGCCACTGACCGCGAGTACGCCTTCGCCGCGCGCGACCGCCACGATGAGGCGTACGACATGGTCCGGGCCGTGCGCGACACGCGATACAAGTACATCCGGAACTACCATTCCGAGCTGCCCTACCTGCTCTGGATTCCGTACCGCAACCGACACCCAGCGCTCCAGGAGATGTGGCGTCTCAACACCGAAGATGCGCTCGACCCGCCGCTCGATGTGATGTTCCAGACGCCCCGACCGCCCGAGGAGCTGTACGACACGCACGCGGACCACTACGAGCTGGACAATCTCGCCGGCCGCGCTGACCATGAGGACCGCCTCGCGCGCATGCGCGCCGCGTTGCGCTCCTGGCAGGACGAGCATGGGGACCTCGGGCACGAGCCCGAGGCGGAGATGGCGGCGAGGATGTGGCCAGACGGCGAGCAACCCGTGACGGCACGGCCGACCTTCGTGCCGATCTGCGAATCGTCGCCAGGCATGGCGGCGAGCCCCGAAGGTGCGACGCTGGTCGGCCCCGCTCTGGTGCAACTGCACTGCGCGACGCAGGGCGCTTCGATCGGCTACACGACCGAGGACGGCGGCGAACCGCGTTGGAGCCTGTATACAGAACCGCTGCGGCTCCCGGCCGGCGCCACGACGATCCGCGCGAAGGCGACGCGCATAGGGTATGCCGAGAGCGAGACGCGCGAGGCGTCTTTCGTGGCCGTTCCGAACGGCTCGGCCGCCCCCACTCCAACCGACGAGGCCGACAGCGCGTGAACATACTCTTCCTCTTCGCCGACCAGATGCACGCCTTCGCGATGGGTTGCATGGACAACGCGGAGATCCACACGCCGCATCTGGATCGCCTCGCGGCCGAAGGCGTGCTGTTCAGGAATGCCTACTCGAACGCCCCGGTGTGCACGCCCTACCGCGGGACGCTGTTCACCGGCCGGTACGGCAGTCAGACCGACATGCTGGGGAACACCGCAGCGATTCCGACCGATGAGGCGACGCTCGCCGATTGCCTGAACGATGCGGGCTACCGGACGAGCTACATTGGGAAGTGGCACATCGGCGACACGTGGAACCAGGCCGTGCCCGCGGAGCTACGCGGCGGGTTCACCGACTTCATTGGGTACCAGGCGCATAACGACTTCCTGACCGACGTGTGGCTCTTCGACGAGGCGGGCGAGCGCCACGTGTTCGACAAGCACCGCACAGACGCGACGACGGATGTCGCCATTGAGCGCCTGGAGGGGATCGCGGGCGAGCCGTTCGCGATGTTCGTGTCGTACCAGAGCCCGCACTACCCGGTCCAGCCGAGCCCGGAATACGCCGCGATGTACGAGGGCCGCCAGCTAACGCGGCGGCCCAACTGCGCCGACGTCGAGCCCTACACCGGCACACACAGCCCGCCGAGCCCGAAGCCCCGCGAAGATGACCCCAACTATCAGCGCTACGGTGGCGACCTTGACGAGTACCTGCGCCTGTACTACGCGATGGTGACCCAACTCGACGCCAACGTCGGTCGCATGCTCGCGAAGCTGGACGCCCTCGGCATCGCCGACGACACCGTCGTCGTTTTCACGTCGGACCACGGTGACCTGCGGGGATCACACGGGCGCACAAACAAGGGGCTCGCCTGGGAGGAGTCGTCGCACGTCCCGCAGATCGTGCGTGTTCCCGGCGGCAGGTGTGGGGTCGCGGCCGACGGGATGGTCTCGGGCGTTGACTTCTTCCCAACGCTGCTGAACTTCGCCGGCGCGCCGTGCCCGACCGACAAGGAGGGAGTCGATCTCGCCCCCTTCCTACGCGGCGAGACGGACGCGCAGCCGAGCCGTGTCTTCGCGGAGATGGCGTCCTGGTGCATGGTCCGCGACGGCGACTGGAAGCTCGTCGCCGAGCGGCCGGGGGTCACCCCGTCCCACCTGTTCGATCTCGCGACGGACCCGTACGAGTTGAACAATCTCGTCGCGTCGCCGCGCCACTCGCGGACGCGCGGAGCGCTGTTGGACACGCTGCGGGAGTGGGACGCCCGTGTGCGGCGCGACGCCTAGCCGGAGATCGCCTCGCGTACCACCTTGCCCGTCCACTGGTCGCTCGGGGCGATCCCCAGGAGTGCGCAGATCGTGGCCGGCGTGTCGATGATGTCCACCTGGGCGTCGATGGTGTCGCCGGCCGGCGTGTCCGGGCCTCGCATGATCCATGGGATCGTCATGTCCTCGGGCGCCGTCGTGCCGTGCGTCTTGTCGTGTCCTCCGTGGTCGGCGGTGAGTATCACCGTCGTGTCCTCCCGGACAGCCCCAAGCACGATCCCGAGTGCGTCGTCAGCGCCGCCGATCGCGTCGATGTACTGCTCGCTCATCCACCCCGTATCATGACCCACGATGTCCGTGCGCCCGAAGTACACGAAGGAGAACGTGGGCATGGCCCGCTCCATGTGTGCCGCGGCGGCCTCCGCGATTTGCGTGTCGCCTCCGGGATCGCCGCAGTTGTCGACGTAGAAGGAAGCGTTGAGCGAGCCGGGGTCGGACAGGTCGCGTAGCTGCTCCCAGTTGTAGAACGACGCGGTCATTCCTCCCTCGCGGTGCACCACGTCGATGATGCTAGGCACGGCACGCACGGGTGGCGACCATGTGTTTGTCGTCACGCCATGCCGTTCGGATGGCACCCCACGGAACAGCGACGTGTGGCACGGGAGCGTGGAGGAGGGCATCACGGTGCGCGCCGTGAATGTCGACGCGCCGTCCCGGACCAGCTTGTCGGCGTTCGGCGTAGGAGCTTGCTGCAGACCATCAGGCCGCATCCCATCTACGACGAAGAGCACTACGGATTCGGTCGCGGGCATGGTCGGTACCTCTTGGTTGGGGACCCGGCGTTGGCGTCCGACAAGCATACGTCAGCGCGTAGGCCGGCGTCGATGACGTGTGCTAGACTCTGGATCTGGCGGCGGCGACCGGCTTCATGGAGTCACGATGGGCAGACGTTTGCGGACGTGGTTGGAGAACGCCAACTACGTCCGATTTTCGATTTTCGCGGCCGCCGTCGCGTTCATCACGTACTTCTCCATGTACGCCTTCCGCAAGCCCTATGCGGTCGCGAGCTTCGCCGACGCCGGCACGGTGTGGGGCGTCGGGATGAAGTCCGCCTTCGTCATCAGCCAGACGCTTGGCTATGCGGCGTCGAAGTTCCTCGGCATCAAGTTCGTCAGTGAGGCTCCCCGGGCGCACAGGGCCGCCGCCCTCGTGGCCCTCATCGCCGCTGCCGAACTCGCTCTGCTCATGTTCGCGATCGCGCCTGGCCCGTGGAAGCTCGCGGCGATCGCGTTGAACGGCCTGCCCTTGGGCATGGTCTGGGGGTTGGTGTTCAGCTTCCTCGAGGGACGCCGAACGTCCGACGCGCTGGGAGCCGTTCTCAGCGCGAGTTTCATCATGGCCAGCGGGGTGGTTAAGTCCGTCGGCGCGCAGCTGCTGGTGCGCGGAGTCCCCGAGTTCTGGATGCCCTTCGCTACGGGTCTGCTGTTCCTGCCTGTCGTCTGCCTCATGGGCTGGCTCCTCGCCCAGATGCCGGCGCCGTCCGACGAGGAGGAACGCCTACGAACGCGGCGTGAGCCGATGTCGGCCGCTGAACGGCGGGACTTCCTGTTCGCGTTCCTTCCCGGCGCGCTGCTGATCACATTCATGGCAATGGTGCTCACGGCATTCAGGGACGTTCGCGACAACTTCGCAGCCGAGGTGTGGGTCGGGCTCGGCTACGAGGGCCAGCCAGGGATCTTCGGGTCAACGGAGACCGGCGTGGCCGTCGTCGTGCTGTTCGTGCTGGGCCTCATGGTCATCGTGAAGGACGACCGGCGTGCGCTACAGACGCAACTGGCTCTGATGACAGGGGGTGTGACCTTGATGGGCGTCGCGACGCTCGCCTGGGACGTTGGGGCCATCGGCGGCGTGTGGTGGATGGTGCTGGCCGGGATCGGGCTGTTCACAGCGTACGTGCCCGCCGGGTGCTTCCTCTTCGACCGCCTCATTGGCGCCACAAAGTACGTCGGCACGGCCGTGTTCATGATCTACGTCACCGACGCCTTCGGTTACGGGGCGAGCGTGGCGGTGCTCCTCTACAAGAACTTCGTCCAGCCAGACCTCGAATGGGTGAGCTTCCTACGCGTCTTTGGCTACTTCGCCAGCGTCACAGGTGTCGTCGCGTTCGGGTTCTCGCTAGTATACTTCTCCCGAAGGACCGCGACGCCCGCTGGCGAGTGATGTCGAAGGGACCGTATGATGAGATGCGCGAAGGCGACCATTGCTGTTGCGTGCGCCCTGCTGTCCGCCATCGCGGGCGAGGCGGGGGCGTGCAAATACTCCGTGCGCGATGTCGCCTTCGTCGATATCCTGCCGGACCCCTATCACGTCTATATCCACGTGGGCGCGGACACGTCGGCCGAGACGCGTGCTGATATAGCGGCGGCCGCCGCGGCAGTGTTCCTCGACGCGAACGTCACGGGCGAGGTTGTCGACGTGGGTGTTGACCCAGACCACCTGTCCGCCTGCGATGTCGCCGGCCCGTTGCCGCGCATGGTCCTGGTATCGCCGGACGGCCGGACGATGTCGTTGCCCCTGGGCGAAACGCCTAATCCGTCAACCGACGACATCTGGGCCGCCATCGAATCTGTCGCGACGTCTCGCACTCGTCGGCAGATACGACGCCGGATGTTCGACGCGCACTCGATCATCCTCCTCGTCGAAGGGGCCTCGGCCGACGGGAACCGACGCGCGGCGCGCATCGCGGCGGACGCGACGGAGCGCGTGCGGGACGGGATGGACCAGCTTCCCAAGCCCATAGCGAAGCCGCCATACACCGTGGTCATCACGGCAGACCGCTCCGCCGAGGAGGCGGTGTTGCTCTGGTCGCTGGGCATCGAACGCGCGCACGAGAACGATGCCTACGTCGTCGCCCTCTTCGGCCGTATGCGCCGGCTGGCCGGCGTGCTGACCGTCCCTGGGGCGACCGAAGACGCGCTGTTCAAGATGCTCGACCTGGTCGGTCAGGACTGCGAGTGCACCCTCGACCGTGCGTGGATGCAGGGCATGATGGTCCCTCACTACTGGGACACGCAGGACGAAACTCTAGCCCTCGAGTCGCTCGACTTCGACCCTGGCAATCCGTTGGTAATCGCTGAGGTTGGTCGCATCGTGAACCGACCGTCGATCCTGACAGATTCGCCGACGGATTCCGGCGACGGGGCCTTCGGGTACACGGAACTCGTCGTCGGTGGGAACAGCGTGAGCGCGGCCGCGGCCGGCTTGCAGCCGGTGAACGATGTGGGCGCCGCGGATGCCTCGCTCGGGGGTCCAGACGACTCCACGGGCCTACCGATAGGCGCAACCGCGGCCGCGATCGTGCTCATGGCGCTCGGCGGCGGCGCCTTCGTCTTCGTGCGGTCACGCCGGGCACTGTAATGCGGATTCTGCGACTGATCGGCCTGGAGTTGGCCCACGCTCGGGTCAACACAACCCTGAGCGCTCTGGCGGCTTGTCTCGCCGTCACGATGTGCGTCTTCCTCGTGATGACTCAGGCCGCGGCGCGGCGCGAAACCCGACGTGTCATGCGCGACATGGGGTTTAACGTCCGAATCGTCCCACGCGAGACCGATGCGGCCCGCATGTACCTTGAAGGCTACTCCGACCACACGATGCCATTCGACGTCGTGCACCGGCTGGCAGAACAGGACACGATCGCCTACAACCACCTCGTAGCGACGCTCCAGCAGCGCGTCGACGTCGACGGCGTGTCCGTGGTCCTGACGGGGGTTTCGGGCGAACTGTTCCCGCCGGGCCGCGAGAAGCCCGTCATGAGCAGCGCTGTGGAGGTGGGAACCGTGCACGTTGGGTACGAGGTCGCACAGCGGCTGGGCGTTAAGCGAAGGGATACCCTGACCGTGCTGGGCCAGCCATTTCGAGTCGCGCGGGTCACTCCACAGAGCGGGAGCCTCGATGACATGCGAGTGATGTCCTCCCTGGAGGACGCGCAGCGTGTGCTGGGACTCGCGGGACAGGTAAACGAAATCAAGGCCATCGACTGCCTGTGCCTCACACCCGATGAGGACCCGCAAGCGATCCTGCGTGCGGAACTGGAGCGCGTTGCTCCAGAGGCGAATGTCTACCTGGTAAGCGACATGGCCGAGGCGCGCGCCCGTCAACGGCGCACTACTGAGACTTACGCGCGCGTGCTGGTGCCCACTGTGTTGATGGTGTGCGCCGCCTGGCTGTGCGTCCTGTCCGCGCTGAACGTCCGCGCTAGACGAGGCGAACTCGGCGTCCTGCGCGCCCTCGGGTACGGGTCAGGCACGGTAGTGACGCTGTTCGCCGGCAAGGCTGCGCTCGTAGGCCTGGCCGCCGCGGCAGTAGGGTACGGCGCCGGCACGAGCGCGGCGTTGCTAGTAGGGCCGGCTGTCTTCGAGGTGACCGCCAAAGCCATCCGACCCGACGGCGTGCTACTAGCGCTGGCACTCCTGCTCGCGCCGGCGTTCACGCTCGCGTCGAGCTTCATCCCTATAGTCATGGCCGCGAGCCAGGATCCGGCCGCAGCCCTAGTGGGCGAATAGGCATGATTGACGCCATCGGCGTGTCGAAGGAGTACCGGCGCGGGCCGAGCGCAGTCGGTGCGCTGTTGGATGTCTCGTTCTCGGCCCACGCCGGGGAATACGTCGTAGTGAACGGCGCGAGCGGCTGCGGCAAGTCCACGCTTCTGATGGCGTTGGGTGGTATGCTTCGGCCCACTCGCGGGGCGGTCACCGTGAACGGGACGGACGTGTACGCGGCGACCACGTCGGAACGTGCCGCATTCCGGGCGGGCAACATCGGCTTTGTGTTCCAGATGTTCCACCTCGTGCCGTACCTGAGCGTGTTGGACAATGTCCTGCTCGCCTCCCGGGGCGCCCATCGTGAGCGGGCCGCGGCGCTCGTAGACAGCGTGGGCCTGACCGATCGGCAGACGCACAGGCCGGCGGAACTGAGCGCGGGCGAACGGCAGAGGGCTGCGATCGCGCGGGCGCTGGTAAACGAGCCGCCAGTCATCCTCGCGGATGAACCCACGGGTAGCCTCGACCCTGAGAACGAGACCGCGGTTCTGGACATACTGGCGTCGTATCACAGCGCGGGCGGCACGCTTGTGCTGGTGACGCACGGTTCCGCCGCTTTGACCTACTGCGACCGCCACGTGCGGATGGCAAGCGGGCGGATCGAATCCGAGGAGACACCATGACGGCGAGGGCCATGTGATGGCTGGCAGGACTTGTAGACTGGGCCTATGCGTCACCGTGGCGCTGTGGATTGTAGGCGGAGCATCTGCCGACGACTGGCCCACGTACGCCCGGGACTACGCGCGTAGCGCGGCGACCGCCGAGCCGCTGGAACTGCCGCTCACGGAGGTGTGGGCGTACCACGCGCCGACCCCGCCAACGCAAGCCTGGCCCGGCCCGGCTAAGTGGGACGGGTGGTCCAAGACCTTCGGGCTCAAGGACCGGATGATGTTCGACAAGGCGCTGGACGTCGCCGTTGTCGGCGACTCCGTGTACTTCGGGTCGTCCGTGGACGACAAGGTGTACTGCCTCGACGCCACCACGGGTGACGAACGGTGGTCAGTGTTCACCGAGGGTCCCGTGCGCCTCGCCCCGTCGGTCTATGACGGCAAGGTGTACGTTGGGTCGGACGACGGGTACGTGTACTGCCTGGATACCGACGACGGCTCCGAGGTGTGGAAGCATCGACCGGGGCCGAGCGACCGACGCGTCCCCGGAAACGGCCGCGTGATCTCGCTGTGGCCGATACGTACGGGCGTCGTCGTCATCGACGACATCGCGTACTGCTGCGCGGGCGTGTTTCCGTCTGAGACCGTGTACCTGTGCGCGATGAACGCCGCCACCGGCGAGGAGCTCTGGAAGAACCCTCTCGAGGATCTTGCCGCGCAGGGCTACATGCTCGCGTCCGCGTCCCGGCTCTATGTGACGACGGGCCGCGAGAAGCCGGTCGTGTGCAGCATCGCCGACGGCGAGCGTCTGTTCCAGGTCGGTGGCGGTGGCGGTGGCACGTATGCGCTACTCACCGGCGACACGCTGCTGTACGGCCCTGGGAAGACGGGACAGATGGGCGTCTTCGGCGACGGCGGCGCCGACCAGATCGCCAGTTTCGACGGCAACCACATGATCGTGACACCCGCACTGTCTTACCTGCACACCGACACTGGGTTGCAGGCGCTGGATCGCTCTCGATACTTGGATCTCGCAGAGGCCCGCAAGGCCAAGAACGCACAGAAGTCCACGGCGCAGGAGGCGCTCAAGGCCTTGGCGGAGGATGCTCCGGCGGCCGAGCGGCGGGAGTTGCGGACGCAGATTGCCGCGCTCGCGGACGAGGTCGACGCGCTGGCCGATGACATGCGCGCGTGCTACAAGTGGCAAGTCGAATGCGACTACCCTCTCTCGCTCTTGGCGACGGGGTCGGCGGTGATCGCCGGCGGGGAGGGAGCTGTCGCCGCGTACGCGGCCGCCAGCGGCGACGAGCTGTGGGTGGGTAAGGTTGATGGACTCGCGTACGGGCTGGCCGCGGCGAACGGCCGCGTGTACGTCAGCACCGATACCGGCGCGATCCATTGCTTTGCAGACGCCCGAATGGCGAGGCGCTGACATGAGGGGAAGGCGCGCGATGAAATCCTGGGTGCTGTCACTTGCGCTCGGCCTGGCAGCAACGGTCGTCTGGGCTGCCCCGGTGTACGAATGGCGCTTCGACGCAGAACATGTGTCGGCTGATGGGTCCGTGACGGCGACGAGCGGAGGGATCGACGGCGTGGTAAGCGGGGAGACCCGGATCGCCACGTCAGGCTTTGGAGCTCTCGTCTTCGACGGCGTGGCTAACAGTGTGCGGATGACCGGCGTCGCGATTGAGGGACCTGCATTCAGCGTCGAGACATGGGTCCTCGCGACGTCTGTCGAGGGCTCCGCCAATATCGCGAGCACCTACGACGGGTACGATGGCTTTACGTTGGCGCGCGTACTAGATCGGTTCACGTTCTCGGTCGGTACCTCGAAGCGCGGAGCCATGGCGCAGGCGACGTCTCGGGAGCCGCTGCTCGCCGACGCGTGGTACTACGTCGTTGGCACGTTCGATGGCGCGCGCGCGCGGATCTTCGTCAACGGGCAGGAGTTCGGACGCTTGGACGAAATCAACGACGGATCCCCCGGCGGGCCCGACATGGACCTCGTCATTGGGGGAGGCCTCGCTGGTGAGGAAGGCCGGCGGTTGCGCGGCCTGATCCACGAGCTGAACATCCACGACCACGCCGGATCCGCAGGCGAGATGCGCGGACGCATGTCATCCAAGCGTGTGACGCTGCCCCAACCGCCGCGGGAAGTGTTCGGCCCGTACCTTGAGATCGCAGGGCCGTTCGTTGAGTTCGTTTCGCGCCACGCAGCGCGCGTCACCTGGCACACCGCGGAGCCGATGACGTCGGTCGTCGAGGCGGGCCCTGACGCCGCGCATATGCACACGTATTCCGACGCGACGATGACCACGGAGCATGCCGTCGTGGTGTCCGACATCGTCGCGGATCGCATGCACGCGTTCCGCATCATGGGCGACGCTGGCGACGGCGACAACCTGACCACGGAAGCGTTCGAGTTCGACTCCACGTTCAACTACACGGCGCACGCGCGCCGTGCGACGCACGCGTTCGCCGAGAAGCAGGACGAGCCCGAGCTGGCGTTGGCGTCGCGCGTGGCACTCGCTGCCCCCGCAGGGGCGGGCTACTGCCTGGTGCTGGGGGCCGGCCGCGGCGCCCTGGCGTATGGGTTGGCCCAGCAGACCGACATGCAGGTCATCGTCGTAGATCCCGACCCCGGCCGTGTGGCAGCCGCTCGCGAGGCGCTGGACGATGCGGGCGTCTACGGAGACGGCGTTAGTGTCATGCGCGCAGACTACGACGCCCTCCCGTTCGGGCCATACTTCGCGAACGTCGTGGTGTCCGCCACGGCCGACGGAGGTTCGGCGTCCCCGGCGGCCGCCGAGGTCTACCGCGTATTGCGGCCGTACGGCGGCCTGGCTTACGTGGGTGGCGACGATGCGTCGCGCGCGGACCTAACCACTTGGCTTGGGAAGGCTGGCATCACGCCGTCTGACGACGAGTGGGATGTAGCCGACGGCGTGTATTGGACGCACTCACGGCCAGCGCTGCCTGGCGCGGGGGAGTGGTCCCACCAGTACGGCTCCGCGAACAACACAGCGTGCAGCGAGGACGAACTGTTGCGCGGCGATGTAGACGTGCTCTGGTTCGGCCGGCCCGGCCCGCGCCCGATGCCCGATCGAGGCCCGCGCAACCCGGCTCCGCTGTCGACAGACGGCCGCCTGTTCGTGCAAGGCAACCGTGTCTTCTTCGGCATGGATGCCTACAACGGCGCGGTGCTGTGGTCCTTCCAGGCGCCGCACATACGTAGATCGAACATGCCCAGGGCGAGCAGCAATCAGACCGCCGCGGACGACTACCTGTACCTCGCGGCCGGACCACACTGCTACGGCATCAACGCACAGACGGGCGCGCGCGACATCCTGTTCACCATCCCCGAGCGCGAGTACCAAGGCGTCGAGATGGCCTGGGGCTATGTCGGGGTCGTCGGCGACACGCTTCTCGCGAGCGCTACCCCTGTCGGCGGGGACTACCTCGGCGACCAGGGCGAGTGGTTTGAGGGCGACTCCCAGAGCGATGTGGGCAAGGTCACGAGCGAGTACATGTTCGCGTTCGATCGGCATACTGGTGAGGAGCTATGGCGGTACGACCACGGCGTGATCGTCAACTCCACCATCGCTGTACAGGGCGACTCTGTGTACTTCGTGGAGACGCGAGACGCAGCGCATAAACCCAACGGCGCCGGGCGGCTGGCCGATCTCCCGGGAGATCTGAGAATCACTGCGATCAGCCTGGCGGCGGGAGCCGAGGAGTGGTCGGCGCCGACCGAACTGAATGTCAACCGCTACATGCTCTATCTCGCCGCGACGGACGGCGTGCTCGTCGCCGCGGGGAGCGACAAGGGCAAGCGGTTCCGCACATACGGGTTCGACACAGCGAACGGCGCTGAACTCTGGACGCATGCAGAGGTGACCAAGAAGACGCACCACAGCGGGCATCTGGATCATCCCGTGGTCGTGAAGGACCGCGTCTACGTGAACAAGCACATCTTCGACCTGCAGTCGGGGGCCGTTGTGCGGGTGGATGAATTCGACTTCCACGGCTGTGGCGTGATGTCGGCGTCGACGGACACAATCTTCCGACGCTACGAGTTCCACGGCATGTGGGATCTCGAGACTGGCGTCCGTACCGAGATCCCCGGAGTGCGCGGAGGGTGCTGGCTCGGAATGCTGCCCGCGGGCGGCCTCCTCCTGGCTCCTGAGCAGAGCGCCGGGTGCTCATGCACGCACTCCATCCAGACATCGGTCGCGTACATCCCCAAGGCGCGGTGGGGTGGCAATGACCTGTAGGCGCTCTGCCGGGCCGAGGGCGGCTCTTGTCGCCCTGACCCTGGCCGCCGGGCTTGTACTCGTCCAGGGCTGCGGTCGGCAAGACTCTGGGCCGACCGCGTCACTGACCCTGTATTGCGCTGCAGGCATGCAGCCGCCGGTCGAAGCAATCGCAGCCGAATACAGCAGGCGCTACGGCGTGGTGACGCAGATCCAGTATGGCGGGTCGGGCACGCTGCTGAGCAGTCTGCAGATCGCGAGCACGGGAGATCTGTATCTGGCCGCGGACGAGACTTACCTCGAGCGGGCGAGGGACCTCGGCCTCGTCGCCGAGATCCTGCCCGTGGCGCGGATGCGGCCCGTCATCGCGGTGGCCGCGAGCAACCCCAAGGGCATTGTGACGATCGACGACCTACTGCGTGAGGACGTCGAGGTCGCCCTCGCGAACCCCGACGCGGCCTCTGTGGGGAAGAACACAAAGCGCATCCTGACCGCGACCGGGCATTGGGCCGCGCTGAGCCACCACGCGCGGGTCTTCAAGCCCACGGTCAACGATGTCGCCAACGACGTGCGCCTGGGGGCTGTCGACGCGGGCGTTATATGGGATGCCACGGCGAACCAATACGACGGACTCGACGGCGTCCACGTGCCGGAGTTCGACGCCGAGGCGATGCAGATCACCATCGGCATTCTGCGGACGAGTGAGCACCCAACCGCAGCGCTGAAGTTCGCCCGGTACCTCGGGGGAGTCGATGCCGGTCTCCCCGAGTTCGAACAGCACGGCTACGAGCCCGTGGCGGGCGACCCGTGGGAGGAGAGCCCAGAGCTACTAGTCTTCAGCGGCGCCATGCTGCGGCCCGGCTTAGCCGGCGTGATCTCCGCGTTCGAGGAACGAGAGGGAGTCACGGTCAACACGGTGTACAACGGTTGCGGGATACTCGTCGCGCAGATGGAGTCGGGGGCAACCCCGGCCGCGTACGTGTCGTGCGATACGTCGTTCATGGAGCAAGTGCAGGATCGCTTCACGACGGCGACACCCCTGACCGAGAACGACATCGTGATTCTAGTGCGCAAGGGGAACCCGCACGCCGTGAGTTCCCTCGCGGACCTCGCGCGAGCGGACCTTCAGGTCGGCCTCGCGCATCCTGAGAACTCGGCCTTGGGCGCCCTAACCAAGCGCATGCTTGAGGGCGCCGGCCTATGGACCGCGGTCGTAGACAACCGGAAGCTGGACGCCGCAACGGGCGACTTCCTGGTAAACCAGATCCGTGCGGGATCGCTGGACGCCGTGGTCGTCTACCGGTCGAACGCGATGGCCAACCCGGCAAATCTGGACGAACACCTGGATATCGTCGATGTCGATTCGCCCGGGTCGGTCGCGGTGCAACCGATTGCCACTGCGCTCGACGCAAAGTACCCGCTCATGATGCGGCGATTCCAAGACGCCGTCCTCAGCGGGGCCTCACGCGACCGGTTCCTCCCCTACGGGTTTAGATGGATAGCCGAGACACAGTAGACCAGGCGCCGCCCTCCGTTGGCTCGGACGTCCCGTTCTACGCGGGGCTCATCACCGTTTCGGCCGCGTACGTGCTGCTGATCGTGGCGATGCTCGTCGCCGACACGACGTTCACGTCCATCGCCGACATAGGGCGGGTGCTCTCGAACGACAACGTGCGGTTCTCCGTCGTTCTTAGCCTGGTTACATGCACGGTCGCGGCAGTCCTCTCGGTCGCGGTCGCTGTTCCCATCGGGTACTTGCTGAGCCGTCACAGCTTCCGCGGCAAGAACCTCATTGACGGCGTGCTCGACATCCCCATCGTCCTGCCTCCGCTTGTGATCGGACTAAGCCTGCTGATCCTGTTCCAGACGCGGCTCGGGAAGGGGGCCGAAGCGGCGTTCGTCGCGGTCATAGATGTCCTGCACGTCAACGACGCGCTTGGACTCATCGGTGTCCGGCCGATCCGCGGGATAACGTACGAACTGCCCAGCGTGGTCCTCGCTCAGTTCTCGGTCGCCTGTGCCTTCGCCGTGCGCACGATGCGCGTCACGTTCGACCAAATCGACGCACGCCGCGAGCACGTCGCGCTGACCCTCGGCTGCACACGTGGGCAGGCGTTCCGGCGCGTCGTCCTGCCTGAGGCGTGGCCTGGGGTCATCACCGCCGGTACGCTCTCGTGGGCGCGGTCCATGGGCGAGTTCGGCCCCATACTCGTGTTCGCCGGCGCCACTCGGATGAAGACGGAGGTGCTCCCGACCACCGTGTTCCTCGAACTGAGTATCGGAGACGTAGAGGCCGCCGTTTCCGTATCATTGCTCATGGTCGCCGCGGCGTTCCTCGTTCTGGCGGTGACGCGTGCATTTGGTCTGCGTCAAGGACTGTTCTAGGGCCGACCATGATCGCCGTCGAGAATTTGGCGCTCCGCGCTGGGGATTTCACGCTTAGCGACGTGTCCTTCCGCGTGGCGGCCGGCGGATACGCCGCGCTCATGGGCCGCACAGGCAGCGGCAAGACGAGCCTGCTGGAGGCCATCTGCGGCCTTCGCGCTGTCGTCGGCGGGCGAGTGATCGTGCAGGAGCGCGACGTTACCGGCGCGAAGCCGGCCGCCCGAGGCGTGGGGTACGTGCCGCAGGATGGCGCCTTGTTCCGCACCATCACTGTCGCGGGACACCTCTCGTTCGCGTTAGAGGTCCGCAAGTGGGAACCTGATCGGACCGCGCGTCGCGTCGGCGAACTCGCCGAACTCCTCGGTATCTCACATCTGATGCGCAGGACCCCGCATGGCCTGAGCGGCGGCGAACGGCAACGTGTCGCGCTCGGGCGCGCGCTGTCCGCCCGGCCGGGCGTGTTGCTCCTTGACGAGCCCCTGAGCGCGTTGGACGACGACACGCGCAAACAGATGTACTCTCTCTTGAAGCGCGTGCAGGAACACGAACACGTGACGGTGCTGCATGTTACGCACAGCCGCAGCGAGGCGCGAGCGCTAGCCGATGTCGTGCTACGGCTCGTCGAAGGTCAGGTGATGGAGGCGACCCCGGATGGCTCGGACTAGCCCATGCAAGTGACGGTACGCTGCTCAGGGCAACTGCGCGCTGCCCTCGGGACATCGTCTGTGATCCTGGAGCTGGCGTCCGGCGCGTCGGTCGCGGATGCGGTCGCCGCCGTCGCCGACGCCGACGCCGACGCCGCTGGCGTCCGGCCGATGCTCCTCGACGAGGCCGGCGCGATCCAGCGGACGCTGGTTGTCGCAGTCGGGTCCACGCAGGTGGCGGACGCAACTGGGCACGCGCTCGTGGACGGCGACACGGTGACGATACTCCACCCGATCAGCGGAGGGTAGCGCCACGATGCACCCGTTGACGGACGAAGACCGCGCAGTCTACGAGTGGCAGATGTGGTCGCCGGGCTTCGGCGAGGAAGGCCAACGGCGACTGCGCAACGCATCCGTCCTCGTCTCACGTTGCGGCGGGCTTGGCAGCGTCGTCGCATACGAACTCGCGGCGGCGGGCGTGGGCCGCCTCATCCTGGCTCACGCTGGCGACGTGAAGCCGTCGGACCTGAATCGACAGCTGCTGATGACTCACGCCTGGCTGGGCAAGCCGCGTGTGGAATCCGCGCGACGTCGCCTTCTCGAGCTGAACCCGCGACTGGACATCGTGGCCGTGGCCGAGAACGTCAACGAGGAGAACGCGGCCCAGCTCGTAGGGCAGGCTGATCTCACCGTGGACTGTGCCCCGCTATTCTCGGAGCGCTTCGCGATGAACCGCCAATCCGTCGCGCAGGGCAAGCCGGTGGTTGAGTGCGCGATGTACGACTTGGAGGCGACGATCACAACCGTCGTTCCTGGCAAGACGCCATGCTTGGCATGCCTACACCCATCCGAGCCGCCGCAGTGGAAACGCGAGTTCCCAGTCTTCGGCGCCGTTTCTGGCGCCGTGGGGTGCATGGCAGCCATGGAAGCGATCAAGGTGCTCGCGGGATTCGGCGACCCCCTGCTCGGCCGCATGGTGCAGATCGACCTGCGGGACATGTCCTTCCACACGTTCGACCTTCGCCGCGACGAGCAGTGCTCCGTCTGCGCCTCGCTCTGACAGCGCGACCAGCGCGCTGGCATGCGCAGTCACTCTGAGTCGACGTTCCTCGGATTGGGCAGCGCCGTCGCCTGGATGTAGGCGATAGTGGCGAGGCCGTCTGCGTTCGGCGTCCCGTTCTCGTCGAGGAGGCTCGGGAATGCCGGCATCCGCGACAGCGGGACCACGCTACGCGGGTCGGCGAAGTGCGCGACGTGCCAGTCGTTCGAGCGTCGCGCCTGCATCGACCCCACCGAATGACACTTCATGCACTGCTTCTCGGCGTCGATGTCACTCCCCCTTAGCGCGAGAGCACGGGCCGCCTCAGGGGTCGGCTCGCCTACGTGGCGCGCGAACGCATCCGGGTAGTCACGCGCCAGCAGCAGGGCGGCCAGATGCTCACGCGTTTCGATCGGCCGCGCGAAGCTGCGCAGGTAGGCGACGAGGTACCACGCCTCGCCCTCATCGAGCACGTCCGCAAACGACGCCATCGCCGTGCCGTTGAGACCCGTCATGATCGTCCGCACAGCATCGGCCCGTCGCGGCCCGCTCTTGAACATCCCGAGCGTGAAGTCCGCAGGATTCGTGTGGTCCCCCCAGTCGTCGATGAGCGCGTGCGCCAAGACGCCCTTCGCGTCGCCAGCGACGCCGTGGCACTGCTTGCACATGGCTCGGCCGTAAGCCGCGCGGCCCTTCTCGACGCCCTGCCGCGTGCGTGCGTCCGCGGGCTCCGGGGGTGGGGGCAGAGACACGCGCGCGCCTGAGCTGCGCCACCGGCTGGAGAACGTCTTGACGTACTGCACGACGGCGGCCCGGTCGCGCAACGGCAGATCCGCGTACGGCTGCATTGACGTGTACGGGATTCCGAGGGTGGTGACGCGGATGAGATCCTCGTCCGTTGGCAACGCGCCCGGTGAGGTCGAGTGGAACTTGAAGGTGCCTTGACGGAAGTCGCGAGGCTTTGTGAGCAGGCGAGTGGCGGCTGGGCCGCGGCCGTCGCCGGCGACGCCGTGGCACCCGACGCAGTGGTCCAAGTAGACTTCCTCGCCGCGCGCCAGCGCGTCGGCAGCCTCGCGTTCGGGCACGACGTCCTGCGTTCCGCAGCCGGCCAGCGCGGCCACCACCAGGACGATCGAAAGACGCGTAGCGTGCCGGCGCCGCGCGTTCAGATGCCGCCCCTTACGAATAGAGCGGCCATGACCACGATGGCCAGGCCGAGGAGGACGTTGGCGCGCCCGATCCACGACGCGACCGCGCGCAGCTTCTGCGCGTCCGTCGACGTTGGGTCGGCGAGCAACTTCTCGCTAGCCTTGGGGCCGATGAACCAATCGTGCACGAAGCTGATGGCGAACACCGCGCCTACGAGGCCGAGCTTGATGGCGAGAGCGCGACCTTGCCGACCTTGCCACAGGAGGCCGGTCCACAGGTACGACCAGTCGTTGCCGCGGTGGTTGAGGTTGTATATGCCGGTGGCGACGATGATGCCGAAGCACGTCCAGCCCACCGTTCGGAATCGCACCCCTGCCGCGTACACTAACCGGGCGGCTCCTTCGCGGTACTCCGGCCGGCGGAGTATCGGGACGATCACTAGGGCCAGGAACAGGCTTCCTCCGAGCCACACGGCAACGGACACGATGTGCAGCCAAACCGAGACGATGTAGACGGCGTGCAAGTTGTCAAGCCTCCTGTATGAGGCCAATGTTACCCAAGCGCGACGACGGCGTGGAAGGCTGTCGAGCGCCCCAACGGGGACGCTCCGCGAAGACGGCGCCGGCTGCGCGGCGTATAATGCGGCACGGGAAGGCCCAGGCGACGGACAACCGCGGGAGGACACGCGTTGGCGAGCCAACTAGACGATCGCGCACAGCTTCTGAGCGACCTGACCGAGGCGCCGGGGCTGCCCGGCTACGAAGGCGAGATTCGAGACATCTTCAGGCGCGCCGTGGACGGCATCGGGCCGTTGGAACAGGACGGTATCGGCTCCATCTCCTGCCGCAAGGAAGGCGATGTCAACGGGCCGAGTGTCATGCTTGCCGGCCACATGGACGAAGTGGGCTGGATCGTCCGCCATGTCACTGACGAGGGGTACATCAAGTTCTCGCCCCTCGGGGGTTGGTGGAACCAGGTCATGCTGGCGCAACGCGTCACGGTCTACACGCGCAAGGGGAAGTACACGGGCGTGATCGGGAGCAAGCCGCCCCATCTGCTGACCGGGGACCAGCGCAGCAAGCCAGTCGAGATCAAGGACATGTACATCGACATGGGCACGACCGACTCGGCGCACGTCACCGAGGAGATGGGCGTGCAGATCGGTGACCCCATCGTGCCGCAGAGCAGCTTCGAACCGCTGGCGGACGGCAACGTGTACCTCGGCAAGGCGTTCGACAACCGCGCGGCCGTCGGCACGGTGATCGAGACGCTGAAGGCGCTCCAAGGCGTCGACCATCCGAACGTCGTTCACGGCGTGGGAACGGTGATGGAGGAGGTCGGCCTGCGTGGCGCGCGCACAAGCTCCTGGATCGCGGAGCCGGATGTGGCGTTTTCGCTCGATGTCGGCATCGCGGGCGATGTGCCGGGGATCGAGAAGCACGAGGCGAACCAGCGTCTAGGCGACGGCCCAGCGCTCATCGTCTATGACCACTCGATCATCCCGCATCTGAAGCTGCGAGACATGGTCGTCGATGTGGCGCGCGAGGAGGACATCCCCCTCCAGCAGGACTTCGTGATGGGCGGCACCGATGGCGGCGCGATCAGTCAACACCGCAGCGGCGTCCCCACCGTGACGATATGCGTCCCGGCACGCCACATACACAGCCACACGAGCATGATCCACCGCGATGACTACGACAACATAATCGCGCTGCTCGTCGCGCTGATCCGTCGCCTGGACACGCAGACGGTCGCCGACCTCGAGCTGTAGAGGGCGTCGCGTTGTCTGACGTGCTGGCCGCGTACCGCATCACGCCCACGAACGCCGCGCTGCTCGTAGTAGACATGCAGCGCGGCTTTCTGGACGTCGGCGCGGCGATGGAAGTCGCGAGCGGACGGGACGCCGTACGCCCGATCTCGTCTCTCGCCGCGGAGTTCCGCCGCGTGGCGGCGCCAGTTGTGTACACGAGATTCGTCTGGTCGCCCACCGTGCCGACGCTGGTCGGCGAGTTGCGCCCGCAGCACAAGCCACCGACCTGCTGTTGCATGGAGGGTGACCCAAGCGTGGCGATTGTCGACGGCCTCGCCCCCCGCGCGGGCGATCTCGTCGTCGACAAGCACGGGTACGACGCGTTCCACGAGACCCGGCTGGACTACGCGCTACGAAGCCTCGGCCGCACGCACCTCGTCGTGACCGGCGTCATGACGGAGGTCTGCGTCCTCGCGACCGTGACGAGCGCGATGCACCGCGAATACCGCGTGTCGGTTGTCTCGGACGCGGTCGCCACCAAGTGGGACGACGTGCAGCGGGCGACGCTCGCGCTCGTGTCGCGCTGCTACGGCCGCGTCGTTGCCTCGGAGGACGCGCTTGCGGAAACCAGCCTCGGTTAGCACGAGGAACACATCGCCCGAGGTCGCGGGCTCAGGCATCAACACGGCGGTCATTCCCCTCGGCGCCGTGGAGGCCAAGGGCCCGCATCTGCCCGTCGGCGCCGACATGCTGCTGGCCGACGTGTTCGGCGTAGCGTACGCCGGGGCCGCCGGGTCGGTGTACCTGCTCCCAGCGCTCCCCTACGGGTGTAGCGAATCGCTCCGCGCGTTCCGCGGCACTGTGTACCTCGACGCTGAGACGATGTGGCACGTGCTCGCGGATCTCGTCGCGTCGCTTCGCCAAGGCGGGTTCGCCCGCTTCACCGTGCTGAACCTGTGCTCCACGAACTGGGTCGTCAAGCCCACGGTTCGCGAACTCAACCTTCGCCTCGGCCTAGGACGTGTCGTGTGGGCCGAGCCCAAGCAGTTCGCGTACGACCTATACCACTCGACCCGCGAGGGCCTCGACGACAATCACGCGGGCGCCGTTGACACCGCGCTCATGATGCATCTTCGCCCGGACTGTGTTGGCGACCTCCCGCCCGACCACGTGCCGCAGGTGGGCCGCGAGTTCGTAGACTATGTCGGTCTCGCCCCGGTGGCGCCGACGGGCGTATGGGGTACTCCTAGTCAGGCCACGCCAGCTCTGGGTGAGGAGCTGTTCTCTCACATGCTCGCATCGACGCGCGCGTATGTCGAGGCGGCATACGCGACGTGGGACGCGGAGGACGCGCCGTGATGGTGGACTGGACGGCGTCCTCGGCGGCCATCGATGCGGCCGCGCCCGACATCGCGGTGTTCGCGGCGAGTTCCATCGAACAGCACGGCGCGCACCTACCGCTCTGCACCGACCACCTCATCGCCACGGAGTTGTCGCGGCTGGTCGCGGCGCGCCTTGGAGCGTACCTACTTCCTGCCCTCCCCATTCTCAGCGCGTGGGAGCACAGCCACTTCCGCGGCACGGCTTCCCTGACGGGGCCAACCGTCCTGCGCGTTCTCCGCGACATCGTGCGCAGCCTCTACGAGGACGGGTTCCGCAAGGTCCTCCTGCTAAACACGCACGGTGGCAACTGGATGGTCAAGCCCGCAGCGATAGAGCTGAACCGCAGATACCCGGACCTGATGTTGGTGTACGGGTCCGGCGACATCCTGGCGTACCGCGGGCAGCGGCCGGTAACGGGCGAGTTGCACGCAGGAGACGGGGAGACGTCCGCGGTGCTCGCGTGCGCTCCAGAGCTGGTCAAGCCGCAGGCTGTCGACACTGTCCCGGCCCACACTCCGGCGAGCTACCTGGACTACGTCGGCACGCGCGGCGTTACGCCGACGGGTGTATGGGGTCGTCCGAGTCTGGCGGACGCTGAGGCCGGAAGGCGGGCGCTCGACGCGCGCTCCGAGCAGATCGCGCGGTACGCGACGGAGACGTTCGCCGCGCTTGCAGAGCTGCGCGCGTCGGCTGATGGCGCCTAGACCACCTGTATCATGCCGGCCTTCGCGGGATCGTACCCCTCAGGGAAGCGTGTGCTTGTGTTGTAGCGCGCGGTCTCGGTTGTTGCCCGCGTCAGATCGGCTTCCGTGAACTCGGCCCAACGAAGGTCCGCGTCGGTAAGGTCGGCCCAACGGAGGTCGGCGCGGCTGACGTTGGCCTCCGAGACGTTGGCGGCTGTCAGGTTCGCTTCGGTGAATTGCGCGCGGATGAGGAACGCGCCCTCCAGGCTGAGGCGGTGGCCGCGGATCTCGGTGAAGTTGCCTCGCATCGCGACGGCCCGCGCCAGGCTAGCCTCAGTCAGGTCCGCGCCCGTAAAGTTCGCCTCCGCGAGGTCCGCCCGCTGGAGCGTCGCGCCGTGCAAGTTCGCGTTGGCGAAGTTGGCGCCACCCATGTCCGTCTTTATCAGGTTGGCGCCCTGCAGGTTCGTGCCTTGCAGGTCCGCGCCGCTGAGGGTGACGCCCTGCAGCGTGGCGCCGCTCAGGTCGACGTCGGGGAGTTGTGCGCGGCTGAGGTCGGCGTCGGTGAGGTTGGCGCGGAAGAGATTCGCCTCGGCGAACGTGCCGCCGCTAAGATCCGCCCACCGGAAGTCGGTCATCCGTAGGTCGGCGCCTGTGAGGCTGGAACCTACCAGCGTGGCGCGCAGCAGATTCGACTCTCGGAAGTCGATCCAGCGCAGATCGCAACCGTTTAGGTCTGCCCCCGCGATGTCAGCCTCGCTGACGTTGGCCCACCGGACGTCGGCCCCGCCGAGCTTCGCTCCACTGAGATTGCATCCTCGTAGATCGGCCCACCGCAGGTCGGCGCCGACCATGGTGGTTTCCGCGAGGTCCGCCCACCGCAGCCGCGCCCAGCGCAGGTCCGCGCCGTTCAGGTTGGCGCCGGCAAGATCGCAGTTCTGTAGGTCGGCCTCGAACAGGTCCGCGCCGCGCAGGTAGGCCTTCTGCAGCTGCGACCCGGCTTCTATCCGCATCCCCCGTACACGTCTCGCCACAGGCGGGTCCTCGCGTCGTTCGTGTGTGCATTCAGTATATCGGAAAGGCCTGCGGCGGGGATATGGGCCGCGGCCGGCACGCATTGGTGGAACGCTCGTAGACGCCATATGTTCATCGACGCCACGCCCGTCTAGCGGTCGATGTGCAGGCGACGTCCGATCGTGCCGCGCCACTCCCATGTGTCCGCGTCGGCCCCGGGGACGTTGTCGCGGTTGCGCTGGTCGACATACGCCGCGCTGCCAGTGAGGAGCCAGTCCGGGCCCACACGGCGCCAGCCGCCGAGACGGGCCGTCCGTGTGGTCGACGCCGCGCCTCGGAGAAACCCAGTGGCGGTCTCGCCGCGGTACCTGTCGTCCACTCCGGAGTCTCCCTTCCGTCGTTGCTCGACACGCAGCGACAGCCGGGAGTCGGGAGACACCCACCACGCGGCTTCTGCGGACAGGGTGTCGGCGTCGTTGCCCAGAATTGGCCCAAGCGACGCGCCGTAGTGAGTGTATTGGTTCTCCTGACGGAGGTGGGTGTACGTGTACCGTCCTGCCCGCGCGTACTCCACGCGCGCTTCGCCGCGGGTCCAAAGACCGGCGCGATGGCACCCGACCATCCATGCGAGCGCATTGGGGTCGTCGGAGTCGGCGTCGTACGCGAAGTCATCGATGAGGAGTTCCCCGTACGCCGACCAGTCCGGGGCCGGCGTCCACCGCACGTCCGCTCCGATCATGGCGTTGTCGTCGAGCGTGGCTGCGTTGCCGTCGGACGTGGCGTTGAATTGGCTAGCGTAGAACGGTAGCACGGGGTTCAGGTAGTACGGCTCTACCTGACGGCCGTCTCCGCCGTACAGCACGGTGTCCATTACGCCGATCTCAAGGCGCTCCGACAACTGCCAGTGCAGGCGGTGCGCCGAGAAGTACCGGCGAGCGAGATACCGTCGGTCGCCGTCGTCGTGCCATAGGCGGTTGAGCGTCGCGAACACCGCCGTTCCGAGCACCGGCCCAAAGCGGCCGCTGAGAGAGACCCCGTCCAACGCTGGGCTGGCGTCGGACAGCGTCAGCGCTCCCGACCTGCCGGGTCCCCACCGGAACGGTTGGCGCCCCACCGTCACGGTGACGCCTGCGACTGGCATCCGCACGAACGCGCGTGTGAAATCGGCGACGTACCCACCGGACGGTAGTAGGTCCCCGGGGTTCCAAACGCGCGTGCGGAACTGAGCGGTCTGCCCGCCACGGACGTGGGCGTCGTCCGCCGACCCCGGTCGGACGGTGAATTCCTGGTATAGGGTCAACCCGCGCGGGTTAGCGTACCGGATGGCGGCGCGCGCCCGAGGCAGGACACGCGGGTCATGCTCCGGCGCGAGGTCAGCTTCGGTCCAGAGCTTGGCCCCGAAGGCCCCCGTGTGGCTCAACGACCGCGCCAGGCCGGTCACGATGCCGGCCGCGAGGCCGTCGGCCCCGGGATCTACTCTCGGGAAGACCGCCTGCAGCTCTGCGTGCCCGTGCGGGCGCGACGTGCGGTACACGTCGTGAATTTCACCACGCGTCAGAAGGAAGTCGAGCGAGTCACGCCAGGTGGCGTCCAGCACGTACTCCGGCACGGCTGCCACAGCCGTCAACGGCGCGGCCACGCCCACGACGACTGCCAGAATAGTCAGCCACGCGGTATCGAAAAGCGGAATCTGTCGGTGTGTTCCCATCCGCCCTAGACGATACCCAATGGCTACGCGCGGGAGAAGGGGCGTTCGCCTGATGCCATCCCGGCGTAGCGGCCTTGACGGCCCGTCTGCCCGGTGCCATACTGACAGTTGAATAGTTGCTCAATCGTTCATATGTGGGGCTATCGCATGGGCGTCGACACGACTGTGCGCGTTGCGCGGCGGCAGTACGCCGTTGGAGGTATGGACTGCCCTGGCTGCGCGGCGTCGATTCGCAACGCCGTCAACGGGCTCGCGGGGGTGGTTGACGCAGACGTGGACTTTCTGGCTGGCGAGATGTCTGTGAGCGTCGACGACGGCGACCCCGACATCGTCGGCACAGTGCGCCGGTTGGGCTTCACTGTCTCGACACACGAAGACGGGGGCGACGGCGCGCAGGGGGACGACGCGCTGCCCGGCCGATGGGCGGAAGCGGCCGTGCTCGCAGCGAGCGCGGCGCTGTGGATCGCTGGCCTCGTGTCGGGGTATGTCGGTCGTGACGCCGCATCCCAGGTCCTGCTCGTGGCCGCGCTCGCCGTTGGGGGCATCCCTCTGCTGCGCTCCGCCGCCAGCGACCTGGCTCGCCGCTCTATCACCATCGATGTCCTGATGTCGATTGCCGTAGGAGGCGCCATCGCGCTGGGGGAGTGGGCCGAGGCGGCGACAGTCGTCGTGCTGTTCGCGGTGTCGGAACTCGTCGAACGCCGCACGGTAGCGGAGTCGAGGCGTGCGATCAACGACCTACTAGCGCTGATCCCCGCTACGGTGACACTACTGCGCGACGGCCGACCCGTGGACGTGCCTGTCGCGGAAGCGCGCGTGGGGGACACTGCGATGGCGCGGCCAGGCGAACGCTTCGCTCTGGACGGCGCGGTCGTCAACGGGATGTCCGAGGTGAACGAAGGGCCAATAACCGGCGAGTCGAAGCTGCTCGTCAAGGAGCCGGGAGACAGCGTGTTCGCGGGCTCCCTCAACGGCTCCGGCTCGCTCGACTACACGATCGGCGCCGAGGCCGATGGCACCGTCGTCGCCCGCATCCTGGCGCATGTCCGGGACGCCCAACGCTCCCGCGCGCCGACGCAACGCATCGTCGACAAGTTCGCCGCCTACTACACCCCCGCGATGCTAGCGCTGGCAGCGTTGACGGCAGTCGTCCCGGCCCTTCTCCTCGGCCAGCCGGCGAGACCGTGGGTCTATAGGGGGCTCGTCCTTCTCGTCGCGGGATGCCCGTGCGCGTTCGTGCTCGCAACGCCCGTCGCGACAGCGTCGGCGATGGCTCGCCTGGCGCGCATGGGCGTGCTGGTCAAGGGCGGCGCTCAGCTGGAGGCCCTTGGGGCTGTTCGCGCCGTCGCCTTCGACAAGACGGGCACCCTCACGGCGGGAACGCCGCGCGTGACGGATGTGGTCGCGTGTGTCGGTACGCCGGATGAGCTGCTGGCGCTGGCGGCGTCCGTTGAGCAGCGCTCCGAGCATGTCGTGGCCCGGGCCATCGTGGACGAAGCCGAAGGGCGCGGACTGGATGTCGGGAGCGGAACAGGCGTGTTCGCGGCATACCCTGGGCGCGGCGCGACGCTCACGCGGCCGGACGGGGCCGTCGCCGTCGGTTCCACACGGTTACTCGACACACTCGGCGTCTCTTACGATGCTCACGCTGACGCGATCCTGACGGCGCAAGCGACGGGGAAAACCATCGCTCTCGTGGCTTTGAACGACGAATTGCTGGGCTATATCTCTCTTGGTGACACGGTGCGGCCCGAGGCGCGAGACGCGGTCGCCAGGCTCGCCCGTGTTGGCGTCTCCCACACGGTCATGCTGACCGGGGACAACCGAGCGTCGGGCGAACGGGTCGCCGACGCGGTTGGGGTCCGCGACGCACGAGCGGGATTGCTCCCGGACGACAAGGTCCGACTCGTGCGGGAGTTAGTTGCTAGGCACGGCGCTGCGGCGATGGTGGGAGATGGCATCAACGACGCGCCCGCGCTAGCGGCGGCCACGGTTGGCATCGCGATGGGCGCGTCCGGCACGGACGTGGCCATTGAGACTGCCGATGTCGCGCTGATGGGCGACGACCTGCTGAAGCTTCCTACGGCGATGCGTTTGGCGCGCCGGGCGCGCCGCACCGTCGTCAGCAACATCGCGGCCGCCGCGGGCATCAAGCTCGGGGTGATGGCTCTCGTCGCTGTCGGCGCGGCGACGCTGTGGATGGCTGTCGTCGCGGATGTTGGGCTGACGCTTGTGGTCGTCGGCAACAGCCTTCGGTTGCTTCGGTCGCCGCGTGCGGCCACGGGGTCGGCGCGATGACGGGTGTGAGGCGGCCCGGTGCGACGACGCTGCAGACGATGGCGCAGCTGTTCAAGGCGCTCGCGGACCCGACGCGCCTTGGGATACTGCACGCCCTTACGGGCGGCGAGATGGCCGCCGGGGACATTGCGCGGGCGGTGGAGATGAGTCCTTCGGCGGTGTCGCACCAGCTGGCGTTCCTGCACGCCTCGCGAATCGTGCGACGCCGGCGCGAGGGACGATCGGTTTACTACGAGCTCGACGACGACCATGTGCGCGAACTGTTCGCCCAGGCGCTCGAGCACGCGACGCACCCGTGATCAGCGGCGCCTCGGCTGACGACACATTTCGGGAGTTTACCATGCGGCGTGACCCCATCGCTCTCGACATACCCAGCGTCCCGCCACTGACGCGCGCGCAAATGACCAATGTCATCGAGCGCAACGGCGGGGACATCCCGCGGACGCCTCTCGGGTGGGCGAAGTTCTACAATGGCGGGACGATCGACAAATACGGCTCGCGGCTGTATCGCCTGAACGAGGCGGTCGTGGACGACTACGTGACGCTATCCTACGCTGCTCCGGGCGACCTGCGGGCCCCCGCAGGCACGTCGTACGAATACCGCTGGTCCATCGAGGACGACCGAGGTGACCTGAACGGAGAGGGGTTCACGTCGCGCCTCGTCGTGAGCTCGACGGACCTGATCGATGAGTTCATCGCGGCCATGCCGAGCCCGGACAACCCGGCGTACTTCGCCGGCGCGGCCGCGACTGCAAAGGCGAACCCCGACCGGTACCTGCTCGCTTGGGACTTCTTCTGTCTGTTCGAGCGATCCTGGTTCCTCTTCGGCATGGAAGAGATGCTGTGCGAGATGCTGGACAACCCGGACCGGGTCAAGCGACTCCTCCGGGCGTTCACCGACTATCACAAGGTCGTGATCGATCGGTACGCCGAAGTCGGCGCCGACGGGTATTTCACATCGGACGATCTCGCCGGGCAGGACGACCTGCTGTTTTCCGCCGCGCTGTTCCGGGACATGTACCTTCCGTATTACGAGGAATTGGCTGACCACTGCCACAAACGTGGGATGCACTTCTGGTTCCACTCGGACGGCGCCATCGACCGGATCATCCCGGATCTGGTCGCGATCGGGGTCGACACGCTGCATCCGCTCCAGGGGCCGCCGATGGACCTGCCGAGCCTCGCGGCAGCGTATGGAAAGGACATCACGTTCCACGTCGGCATCGACATCCAATACCTCCTGCCGACCGGAACACCGGAGGACGTCGCGGCGGGTACGAGGCGGCTCATGGATATCTGCGATAGCTCCGAAGGCGGTTGCTTGCTCGCAGCGTCCAACGGGATCATGCCCGAGACCCCGTTGGAGAACATCGAGGCGTTCCTGCGCACCGCGTTGACGTACGGCGCGGAGAGACGCGGGCTGTAGCCGGCGAATACGCGACGCCACCAGCTCCCGCAGACGGCAGACTCGACATGGACTCGACCCGCGGCTACTAATCGGCCGTGACGGGCCGCGGGAGCGGGCGAGCCCATCTTTGCCAAACCGTGGGCCTCTCATGTCTCCACCTACGACGTCGCTGCAGACCCCGACCGACCGCGAGCAGATGCCCCCCGGAGCGCGTAGGCTACGGGACACATACGCGATCACGCCCGGCGCCCCGCTCGTGCGGCGCGAGTTCGGGTTCTACTGTCTTGAGCGCTGGCGCGAGCAGGGATTGCCTGCGGACGCCAACCACGCCGATCTGTTCTCCTACGACCCGGGCGGATCGCACGGGCTCGGTCAGCTCGGGTGGTGCGAAGCGGCGTTCTCGCCCGCATTCGAGACGAAGGTAGTCGAGGATCGAGGCGACCACGAGGTGGAGCAGGACTACGCGGGCCGCCACGTGCTCTACTTCAAGGGCCGGCGGAACGGGTTCATGCCCGAATACATGCGGCACCCTGTCATCGACCAAAGGTCGTGGGAAGAGGACGTCTTGTGGCGCCTCAACCCGACATCCGAGGGGCGGTACGCGAGCCTCGACGCCCGCATGGATCGCGCTGAGGAGGCCGCGCAGCAGGGATACATGATCTCCCAAGGGCTCGTTGGCGGGTACATGTACCTCCGCAGCCTGATTGGCCCCGCCGACCTGCCGATGATGTTCTACGACGATCCAGACGTTGTTCACGCCTGCATGCGCGCGTGGTACGACCTCGCCGACGCCGTCATCGCGCGTCACCAGGAGCGTGTCACGATCGACGAACTGTTCCTGGCCGAGGACATCTGCTACAAGGGCGGGATGCTACTGAGCCCAGCCATGATGACCGAGTTCCTGACCCCATACTACCAACAGCTGATCGGCAACGTGCGCTCCCGGCAGTTGGACCGCGGTCGCCATCTCCACCTGCACATCGACACGGACGGCAATGTCGACGAGGTCATCCCCATCTACCGCGAACTGGGCATGGACGTCATGAGCCCGTTCGAGGTCGCCGCTGGATGTGACGTCGTGCGCACGGCGGAGGAGTACCCTGATCTCGTGATGTTCGGCGGGATCGACAAGCGCGTCCTGGCCCGCTCCACGGACGACATAGACCGCATGGTGGAGCGCATCCTCCCAGCGATGCGCGAACGCGGCGGCTACATACCTACCTGCGACCACGGAGTGCCTGAGGAAGTGCCGTACGAGAACTACCTGCACTACCGGCGTCGGTGCGTGGAGCTAGGCGGATGACAACCGAGCGACCGGTGAACGCAGCCGACGCGCGCTACATGGCGTACATGGGGATGGCCCCCGAGCGAATCCCGCATTGGGAGCACTGGTCCTGCCCGGACGCGGAGACGTACCTGACGGGTATCGATTACTACGATCACCCGCGGGAGTGCCGCCTACGGCTCCGAGAGCTGTACCCGCAACTCGGCCTCGGCGTCCCCGCGACCGACGACCCCGTTCCGCGTCCCCGCCTCGACGGCGCCGACAGCTCCATGCTTGTCGACGACGAAGGCCGCCGGCACGTGCGGTGGGGCGCCGCCGAGACCAGCCATTGGGATTGGGGCGAGAAGTTCGCGACCGCGGACGACGTCTTCGCGTTCTCACCCGTCGCCCAGGGGGACTTCACCGACATCCCCGTGGTCGAATCGCGGGACTATTCGGACGAAGAGGCGCTGTACCAGGCGTACCGGCGGAACTACGCGGCCGATCTCGGGAATCGCGGGGTCGAGGGATCGGCGTCTTCTGTCGGCTTCTACAACACGACGTTCATGTGGCCGCTGCTGACATTCGGCTGGGAGCTGTTCCTCGAAACCTGCCTGGACCCGCGGTTTGAGCGCATCATGGACGAGTTCGCCGAGATAAACCGACGCGTCTTCCGCTCCTTCGCGCGGCTGCCGGTGAACTTCGTCGTCTGCCACGATGACATCGTGACGTCGCGCGGCCCCGTCTGCTCGCCCGCGTGGATGCACAAGTACGTCTTCCCGCGCTACGAGGAGTACTGGGCGATGCTCCGCGACGCGGGCAAGGAGGTCATCTTCATGGCGGACGGGTGCATGGACGCCTACGCGGACGACGTCATGGCGTGCGGCGCCCGCGGCATCATCTCCGAGCCGTACACCGACTACAAGGCGATCGCACGGCGCTACGAGGACTGCTTCCTCGCGGGCGAAGGCGACAACCGCGTCCTCATGTCCAACGACCCGGCCCGAATCGACGCGATGGTCGTAGATATGGTCGAGACGGCGAGCATGTCTGGCGGCTACATGATGTGCATCGGCAACCACATCCCGTGGAACGTACCTGGCGAGGGCATCAAGCGCTATCTTGACGCCTCCGCCGAGCTGGCCCACCGTTAGCCGCGGTCAGGCGCCGTCGGCGTAGGCCTCCCTGTGGGCGGAGCCGTACGTCACGGCCTCGTCGAGGAACGCCTCGATGTTCTCGAACGGCGTGCCTCCCACGATCCCGTTGCCGGCGCCCAAGCACATGCCTCCGTCCGGCCGGTCGAAGGTGTCGATGAGGAAGCGCACTTCCGCGCGCACGCCGTCTGGGTCGGCCTCGCGTAGAATGTGCTGCACGTCGATCCCGGCCAGGAAGGTCAGCCGGTCGCCGTACTCACGGGCCACGGCAACTTCGTCCATCGTGTGCTTCTGCACGGGATGGAACGCGTTGACGCCTGTCTCGGCCAGGTCGCCCAGGACTTCTGTGTTGTCCCCGCAGCTATGCAGCCACCAGTGCATCGAGTGCTCTGCCAACGTCTCCCCGACCGTCGCGTAATGCGGCTTGATAAGTTCGCGGAAGGTCCCGGGACGCATCATGAGCTGGGTCTGGTGGCCGAGGTCGTCGCTCGTCCAAAAGCCGTCTGGAGATAGCTCCCGCGCTCCCCAGTCGATGTAGCGGCAGTACTGTGCCGCGAGGGCGGCGTGTAACCGGTCTACATGCTCTGCGGCGACATGGTAGTCCATCATGATGTTCTCCATGCCGCGCAGGCCCCACGGCCGCTCGAAGAACAGGCCCCACCATCCGTATAGCACGTACCGATCCTGCGCGCGGGCGGCCTCAGCCTGCTCGATCAACGCGCCGATGTCCGGGTCGCTGTCAGGCGAGGGCATCTTGTCGATGAACTCATCGAGCTGCGCCCAGTCGCTGATCACGCAGCGCGAGTCGTGCCCGCGTCGAGACGAGTCCATGGACCACGAAAGGCCCATGGCGCCCACGTTCAGCGGGTTGGCCCAGAGCGTGATCGTATCCTCCGGGTACTTGTTGAAGTCCCGCAGACGATCCCCATACTGCTCGCCGAGCCCTTCACCCCACCAACGCGCACGCACGAGCGGCACGCGCTCTGGGCAGCCGCCTTCTAGGGCCTTCACGACCTCCGCGCGCGGCAACGGATCCCATCGCTTCTTCACAGCAATCCCTCTCGTGTCGGCGGCCGGTGGCGCGCGGGCGCCGGGGCACTGTCGCGCCCGACTTCCCGCCAACAGTAGCCCGGTTTCCCTGGACGTGCAGGCGCAGATGCGTCTGGACATCCTCGGCCCGCAACCGGCGTGGTGGTTGCCCAACGGGCCGCGTCAGATTCCCCGCAGCACTGCTGCGCTGATCTTGTCAAGTTCCGCGACCTGGTGGTCGTCCAGGCAAGGCTCTGCTGGCTCGCGCATCAGACCGTCCGCGATGTCCTCTGCGCGACGCGCCAAGGGAGGCGATCCGTTCGCGGTCCAAGCTGCGTGACGGTCGCGCCATAGGGCATGGGGCTCGTGCAATTCGGTACGGAATTGCTCGAAGGTGTGGTCGCGGTCGAGGAACGAACCGCCGATCCCGACCGACCGCGTGACCTCGCTCGCCATCGCATCTTCGGTGAGGTCGTACCCCCGTCTGTAACGCAGGACATGTCCGATGATTTCGTTGTCGATGACGGCCTGCGCCGGGGACACGGTAAGCTCGGACTCCAACTGCCCCACCCCCCAGATCGCGCTTACCCCCGCGTCCACGTGGGTTTGGTACCCGAACGCCTTCTCCAAACCGGCTTGGGCGTCCGGGGTCATCGCCTCCGTAGAGACCCAGGAAGCGGAAGGCAGCCCGTAGTATCGCCCCATCATAGAGGATATCTGAGCGAACAGAGCGTTCTCCGGCCCGCCCGTGACCGCGATCGCGGTCCGCATGTCCATCGTGTGCGCGAGCCCCAGGTTGTAGATGCACGGGCGGCCAGGCTCCAGCAGTTGGTTGACGACGATTCCCGCCAGAATCTCCGCGCCGCCGACGGCCGCCGCTCCCGCGATCGTCACTGGGGAGGATGCGCCCGCCATGGGCTCTCCGTTCACGGTGACTGGTATGCCGTGTCCGGCCGTGCGCGCGAAGATGTCCAACGCGAGCCGAGTCCACCGCAGCGGCCCGTGCGCCGTGAACCCTAGGCTGAGCCATGGGTCTGGGCTGACTACGTGCCGCGCCTCGACGATTGCGTGGGCGCCCTCAGGCGAGAAGCAAAGCACGCGCGCGTGTTTGCGCGTAGTCCGCGCGATAATACTGAGCCCGACGACATCGCGCGCAGCCGGCGGGATGTCGTCTAGCGACATCCCGAACACCACTGACACGTGCTCGAGCCGATCGAGCAGTCGCGTCATGTCCGCCATGTCGCCGGACGTGAATGGCCTTCGCGACCCGTCGTGTCGCATGTACAGCCCAGGACACGACCAGAACGACGGTTCACAGTCGGCCGACAACGCGTGCCCGGCCCCCGCGCGGTCGGACAGCCGCACGGTACCAGGACACATGCCTAGGCACTCGTCCACTAACTCGGGCGGGATGCGGACGACGCCAGCGTCGCGTCCTGGATATGCGCCCGCGCGCAGAGCGAGACGAAGCACGGTCTGGTGTTCCAGCCGCACCCCGGGGTCGCTGAGCAGGCCCAACGCCGCCTCGTGGATCACCGTCGCCCGGTCGTGTTCGCTCTCCATGCGTGTCCCCTCACTGGCTCCGATCCGTACACGTGCGGCGACGTCACACGCGCACGACCCGGCCGCCCTCGCCGCAACCATAGCACGCGCGCTCGGAGAGGTACGGCCGCGCTGTTGCCAGGTTGTCGGCGCCGTCACCGCCCGCTAACCTGTCGAGACACGGCCTGTGGCACGCACGCCGCGGCTAAGGAGGGATGCATGAGAGCAACAGCTACTGCCTTGACCATCGTGTTGGCGTTGGTCGCGTTCGGCGTCGCGTCGGCGGACATCGCCGAAGAGGACATCGTCGGCTACTGGCCGCTCGACGACGGCTCGGGCGACGAAGCTGCCGACATGTCCGGCAACGAGCATCACGGCGCCGTCACCGACGGCGATTGGGTCGCGGGCCGGTTCGGCGGCGGGCTCCAGTTCAACGGCGCGAGCACATTCATCGAGGTGCTCCATCACGAGAACCTCAACCTCGGCGACCAGTTCACGCTGGCCGCCTGGGCGATGACGAACCTTCTTCCGCAGCAGCACATCGGCCTCCCACGCAAGGAGGCGGAGTACGTCCTGCATCCGACCGAGGGCGGCGCTGCGTACAACCTGCGCTTCTACGTCGGACAGGGCGGCGCCTGGGCCGCGCCCGTCATCTCCGCCGACGCGGTGCTGTATGGCGACTGGGCTCACATCGCCGGAACCTACGACGGCGAGACCGTAAAGACGTGGATTGACGGCGAGGTGAACGCCGAGGGCGCACTGACCGGGGATGCTGGGCCGACCACCAACAACCTGCGCTGGTCGAACGACTGCTGCGGCGGGCGCATGTACGACGGTGTCCTGGACGAGCTCGCCATATTCAACAGGGCGTTGACGGAGGACGAGATGCAGGCGCTGATGAACGACGGCATGGAAGGCGCACTGTCCGTCCGACCGTTCGGCAAGCTCGCGACGCAATGGGCCGCGCTTAGACGCTGACGCCCGGCGCGCCGCCACGAGCTACGCGGCCTCCCGTGCCCACCCGCGGCCCCTCCGGCCCCGCCAGGTCGCGGCGACTCCCAGACCGGTACGCGCTGCCACCGTCGCGTACCGGTTGCGCCGCTTGGCCGCAGCCAAGTACCATGATAGCGGCCACTTGACCGGCCGACAGGAATCTGACGGTGGAGCGACGCGGCGCGTGCGATTCCACACGCGAGCGCGTACTTGCCCTGCCTGACCCATACGTCTCGACGTTGACAGCCCTAGCGAGGGCGCGTGACCCGCTTCGTCTACGCGTCCGCGCTACGAATCATCGCGTGGATTCTGTACATGACGCTCCCCGAGGAACTGCGGCGGTTCGCCGAGTTCGGCGCGGCCACCGCCGTCACGGCCACCGCGGCTGCAGACGGGCCTGCACGGTCGGAGGTCGCGACGTACACCAACTCGTTCTGGTCGCCCAAGCAGCGCGGCGGGCACAGTCTGCACGAGGTGTCGTACAGGGCGTGCTTCAAGCCAGAGCTGCCTCGGTTCTTCATCGACCGTCTCACGCGGCCGGGCGATGTCGTGTACGACCCGTTCGTCGGCCGCGGCACTACGAGTCTTGAGGCCGCCCTGCGCGGCCGCGTGCCCCTTGGCTGCGACGTGAACCCACTCAGCCGCGCGCTGCTCGACCCTCGTCTGCGCCCGCCGACGCTTGACGAGGTCAGCCGGCGCCTCGACGAGATCGACCTGTCGTCTGAGGCTGTCGCTCCAGAGGACCTGCTCGCCTTCTACCACCCGGCCACCCTGCAGCAGATCTGCGCTCTGCGCTCACACCTCCAGCGCGTCGCGGCCGCTGGCGAGGAAACAGTCGTAGACGGGTGGATCCGCATGGTCGCGCTGGGGCGGCTAACCGGCCACTCGTCCGGGTTCTTCTCGGTCTACACGATGCCACCCAACCAGGCCGTCTCTGTGGCCTCGCAACTGAGGATAAACGCCAGGCGCGACCAGACGCCGCCGCAGCGCGACATACGCCACCTGATACTCCGCAAGTCCAAGGCGCTGTTGCGGGACTGCCACGCGGACACGCGGAGCGCTCTCGCGGACGTCGCACCGTATGCGAGGACGCTCACGGCATCCGCCAACCACACCCCCGACATCGGCGACGGGGAGGTGGACCTCGTCGTGACCTCCCCACCGTTCCTGGATGTCGTGGACTACGCCAAAGACAACTGGTTGCGCGCGTGGTTCTGCGGCATTGATCCGGCGTCGGTACGATTCACGACGCCCAAGAGCATCAACGCATGGCGCGACGCCATGACAGCCGTGTTCCGAGAGCTAGCGCGCGTCGTTCGGCCGGGAGGCCATGTGGCCTTCGAGGTGGGCGAGGTCCGCAAGGGAGCGTGCCGCCTCGAGGAGCACGTCATCCCGTGTGGACTTGAGGCGGGCCTCGATCCGGTCCTGATCGTCGTCAACGCGCACCGCTTCACGAAGACCGCGAACTGCTGGGGCGTCGCCAACGGGCGGCAGGGCACCAACACGAACCGCGTCGTGCTGTTCCGTAAGTAGGCCGTCCACACTGGGAAGGCAGGCGAGCGCGCATGAGAATCACCGACGTCAAGCCGTTCGTGCTCAAGCATGGACGCAACTTCCTGTTCGTCAAAGTGGAAACCGACCAGGGCATATACGGCATCGGCGAAGCCGGCCTTACCTGGCAGGAGGGGGCTGTCTCGGAGACGGTCCTCCGCCTGAAGCGCTGGCTCGTCGGCGAGGACCCCTTTCGCACTGAACACCTCTGGCAGGTGATGTTCCGCGGCGCCTTCTTCCCGGGCGGGAACGTGCTCTCCTCGGCTATCAGCGCGATAGACCTCGCCCTCTGGGACATCAAGGGCAAGGCCCTCGACCAGCCCCTATACAACCTCATAGGCGGCCTCTGCCGCGACAAGGTCGTGTGCTACCCCCACAACGGCGGCGGTAGTATCGACGCGTTGGTCGAAAGCTGCCGTCGCTCCGTCGACGAGGGTTGGAAGTTTGTGCGCTGGGGAGTCGAGGCCGACGCGGGCGTTCTCGAACCGTCCGCCGCGACCCGTAGGACGGTAGCCCAGTTCGACGCTGTGCGTGGCGCATTGGGCGACGATCTCGAGCTACTGATCGACATACACACCAGGCTGGACCCGCCGGACGCCATCAGGCTGTGTCGCGAACTCGAGCCGTATCGCCCGTTCTTCGTCGAGGATCCGCTGCGGGCCGAGTCGCCCGAGGCGTACCGGGCTCTGGCCCCACACGTCCACGTGCCGTTGGCTGTAGGCGAGCACTGGCCGTCGAAGTGGGAGTTCCGCGCGCTGATCGAGGAAGATCTGATGCACTACGCGCGGATCGACCTGTGCATCGCAGGCGGGATGACCGAGGCGCTGAAGATCGCGCGGTGGTGTGAGACGCACTACATCAACCTGGCGCCGCACAACCCACTGGGGCCGGTCAGCGGGGCGGCGGGTCTTCATCTGTGCCTCGCGTCGACGAACGTCGGCGTCCTGGAGCTGCCACGGCGGCCGGGCACGGTGCTCCCCGAGGCGTTCCCGTCAGACATCACGTGGGACGACGGCTACCTGCTGGCGCCGACCGCGCCGGGGCTCGGCGTTGAGATCAACGAGGACGCCTTCGAGCAGTACGCGCCGGACCTCGAAGACGAGGCTCCTCGCCTTCACCGCGCCGACGGCGCCTTCACGAATTGGTAACCGAACGCTGAATGGAGCAGGGATGCAACTAGAGGGCCGCGTCGCGTTCGTCACCGGAGCGAACTCCGGTATCGGTCGGGCATCCGCCGCAGCGTTTGCTGCCGAGGGAGCCCACGTCGGAGTGTTCGGCCGCCGCGCCGAGAAGAACGCCGAGACAGTGCAGCAGATCGCCGACGCTGGCGGCTCGGCCGTGTCGCTCGTCGGGGATGTGTCGGAAGCCGGCGACATCGAAGCCGCGGTCGGAGAACTCGCGGAGCGTTGGGGGCGCCTGGACATCGTATTCGCGAACGCAGGTATCAACGGCGCCTGGGCGCCAATCGAGGACCTCACGCCGGAGGAATGGGACCAGACTCAGGGCATCAACCTCAAGGGCACGTTCCTGAGCGTGAAATACGCCATCCCGCACATGAAGGCGAACGGCGGCTCGATTATCATCACGTCCTCGATTAACGGCTCACGCCAGTTCAGTCTCACCGGCGCGACGTGCTACTCATGCTCCAAGTCGGGGCAGGTCACGTTCGCCAAGCACGCCGCCGTCGAACTGGCGCGGTACGGCATCCGCGTGAACGTCGTCTGTCCGGGGTGGATTCGAACCAACATCGGCGAGAACACGTGGGGCCGGGATCTCGATAGCATCCGCATACCGACGCACCGCCCGGACGGAGGCATCCCGCTCACGGGCCGCGAGGCGGGGAAGCCCGAAGAGGTGGCGGCCGCCGTGCTATTCCTGGCGTCGGACGCCGCGAGCCATGTAACGGGCACCGAGATGTGGGTAGATGGCGCCGAGTCGCTCCTGCGCACGTGAGCGCTCGCCAGACGCCGCCGAGCGCCTCTCCGCGGCCGGCCTGTCTGCGCCGCCGCGGCCCCGTGCCAAGTCGCCCCGCGGACGTCGGTAGGCCCGGCGGCTAGAACGTCCTGTCGGCCGTCTTCGTGCCGCTGACGACACGTCGGCAGTAGCCATTGCCCGTGACGTCGTAGGCCATAGTGCACGCTCGACGGTCGCGTTCGGATGTGTTCGCGTCAGAGCCGTGGATGACGAGCGGCCCAAAGAACACGGCGTCGCCTGCCCGCATGTCCAGAGTCACCGCGCCCTCGCGCTCGCCGAAATATCCGGGTAGGAATACCCCGAAGGACATGTCCGCGCGGTCGTGCTCCAGCAACCCATCGCGGTGGCTGCCGGGCACGAACTGGATGGCGCCGTTCCCGGCGTCCGCATCGTCCATGTGCAGCATGCAGTTGATCATCTGCGGTTCGTTATTGTGGCGAGTCCAGTACGCGTAGTCTTGGTGCCACGGCGTGATCGTGCCGTCGTGCGCGGCCTTCATCAGCAGCTTGCAGTGGAACAGCGAGATGTCGTCGCCCATCAGTGGGCGCAGGACGTCCAGCACGTTGGGAGAGTCGATGAGCCGGTCGAGTCCTGCGCTGACGAGTTCGCCGTGCATCAGCTGTCGGATGCGGGCAGGCTTCGATGTGTCGTCGTACTCCTCCCACGATATCCCAACGCCTTCGACCGGCGCTTCCGCCATGCGGCCGTGCAGGTCGTCGACCTCGCGGCGGATCTCGTCGAGCCACCCAGCGTCGACGATCTCGCGGCGCACGAGATACCCGTTATCTGCGTAGAACGAGCGCTCTTCCGGCGTCAAGGACATCGGCTTCTCCGGCACGGTGCTGCTGCGCGCGCCTACGGCTGGTCGTCCCCCGGCGGCGCACATGATGGCGATGGTGGCAGAGAATAGGCCGTGAGGAGAGTGCGAACAAGGCGTAGGCGGGTCAGGCGCGGGCGGGCACGGCGACGCGCCGGCACACAGATCGGAGCGTGCACACTCCCCACGTTGTGCTGGCGGGCCCGCCTCCAATCGCTATCAGCGTCGGACGATTCACGACGGCGATTGTCATACCGTAATAAGCTCTTCGTCCTTCGGCGTCGCCGTCTCGGCGTGCGCGCGCGCGTCTGCGAAGGCGTCGGTGATGCGCGAGAGGTTGTCGATGAACGCCTCCCAACTCATCTCGTCGACGATCGACTGACCTTCGGCGAGTAGCACCGCCAACTCGTACATGTTCGTCGCGCCGTCCTGCGTCTGCGTGATCTGCTGAGCCATTGCTCCACTCCGTTCAAGCCGGAACCAGCGATGTTCGAGAGTCAGAAGCGACTCCCGTCAAGTGTAACGATAGCAATACTCGTGCCAGTTACATGAGTAGGTAGATAGACCGGCAGAAGCCCTTGGCCAAGCCCATCGAGCCTGCATGCAAAGGCTCGTCATGCGACGTGGGCGCCCATACGTGAGCACGTAACCGTCGCCGATTGAGCCCACGTGCACGCGTTCGGCCACATGGACCCGGCCGGCGATTGGACGCTCGAGGGTCGCGGATTCGTGGCGTTGGGTGGCGCTGACCCCCCGGGCCCTCGGCCCGCGTCGGCCGTCCGACACGCGCCAGAATGGCGCGGCCAGTCACGCGAAGGCGCAGCCTGCGGCCAAGAAAGGCACACCGCGCCCAGCCGGCGCGAGTGAAGCTGCGCGGACGGCGCCCGGCGCGAGCCGCAGACGGTGGCCCCTGTCTTGTTCAGCGCGGCCTCTGCGAGCTACAGTGAGTCGGGGCACAACGCCATCGGGCCCGGCCTGCCACAGTCACCACCCGCGCGCCGGCGCGCATACAGAGGAGTGCACATGGGCGTCGAGGCAGGCGGTGAACTCGAGGTGATCGTCGCGCGGAGCGCCGGCACGTGTTTCGGCGTGGAGGCGGCCATCAACATCGCCGAGGAGATCCGCAAGCCGATCCTCGGCCCACTCGTTCACAACCCCAAGATAGTCGGTGATTTGGCGTCGCAGGGCATACCCATCCTAGAGCGGTATGCCGACTTGGACCAGGTCGACGACCTTGAAGAGGTGGTAATCACGGCCCATGGATACCCTAAGCAGCTGAAGGTCGCGCTACGTGAACGCGGCATCACGTTTCACGATGCCACCTGCCCGGTGCTCCTGAAGTGGGTATACCGCAAGATCCGCAACTTCGAGGCGGACGGCTATCACGTCATATTGATTGGCAACCCCGACCACGCCGAGATCATCGCCAGCCGCAGCTACGGGGAAGACATCAGCGTCGTATACGACGAGGCCGCTGTTGAGGGGTTGCCGGACGGCCTCGAGAAGACTGTCGCCATTTGCCAGACGACGATAACCAAGGAGAAGTTCGACCGGCTGGTAGGCTGCATACGACGAGTGAAGTACCCGGGCCTACGGGCAGTGGACACGCGCTGCAAACCGGTCAAGAACCAGCAGGAGGCGGTCGAGATGCTGGCCCAGTGGGTCGACGCGATGATCATCGTGGGCGGGTACAACTCCAGCAACACGACGAACCTCGCGCGCATCGCCAAGAACCACCTGCCGCAACGCACGTACCATATCGACGCCGACGCTCTCGTTCAGGCCGAATGGCTGGTCGGCGTGCGCCACCTGGGTATCGGAGCGGGCACCAGCACGCCTAAGGAGCAGATCGCCGCGGTGCAGAGCCGCATAGCCGAGTTGTATCCGGGGACGGTGGCGTTCCGCGTCGGCGACGGCCCGCAGGGGGCCGGACAGTAGCACGCCGACTGTCGCCGCCATCTGACAGTTCTGTCATCAGTCCGACTCGAACAGCGCCCGGACCGCGGGCTTCTGGACCTTCCCCATGACGTTCCTGGGCAACCCCTCCTGCACCCGGAGGAGAGACGGGACTTTGTACACCGCCAACCGTGTCTTACCCCACTCGCGCAGGGCCGCGAGGGTCAGCTCGCCCTCTGCTGCCGTCACGATCACGGCGGCGACGCGCTCTCCCCACTCCTCGTCGGCCACCCCTACGACGGCGCACTCGGAGATCTCGTCGTGCTGCAAGAGCGCGCTCTCGACCTCCAGCGCGGACACCTTGTACCCGCCGGTTTTGATGATGTCTACCGACTGGCGGCCAAGAATCCGGTAGCGGCCATCCTCGAGGATGGCGACATCCCCGGTGCGGAACCACCCTTCGCGGAAACCCGCCTCGGTCGCGTCTGGTTTGCCCCAATACTCACGGAAGACGCCTGGCCCAGCGACCTCTATCTCGCCGGGAGCGCCGTCGCTGACGGGGTCGCCATCCTCACCGACGAGTCGCGCCTGCACGCTTGGTAGCGGCGAACCCACCGACCCGGCGACGCGTTCTCCATGCAGCGGGTTGGACAGGCCCATCCCGATCTCCGTCATCCCGTAGCGTTCAAGGAGCCGTTGACCCGTGATCTCCTCCCATCGCTCGAGCGTCGACACCGGCAATGCGGCGGAGCCGGACACCATCAGCCGCATCCCGCGTGCCGCCGAGGTCATGGCGTCCTGCTCCGCCGGGGAGCCGCGTTCCCACTCCGCAATGAGCCGCGTGTAGATCGTCGGGACAGCCATGAACAGGGTGGCCTCGCCCTCGAGGATTCGGCTCCACACCGCCCCGGCCCCGAACCCGTCCATCATGTCGCACGATGCGCCCGACCAAAGCGCACACAGGAGCGCGTTGACGATGCCGTGGATATGGTGCAACGGCAGCACGTGGAGGATCCGGTCCTCCTCTGTCCACTCCCACGCCTGAACGAGGCTCGTGACCTGCGCGGCGATGTTCGCGTGCGTCGTCACGACGCCCTTGGGCCGGCTCGTGGTCCCGCTGGTGTATAGGATCAGCGCTCGCCGGTCCTCGCAGACGTCTGGGTCTCGTGACGGCGCCGCCGACAGGGCCGACGCCAAGGTCAGCACCCGCGCCCCCGCGGCATCCGCGACCTCCAGCGCCGGACCTGCCATCGCCCTGTCTGCCAAGACGAGCGCCGCCCCGCTGTCGTTCAACACGTACTCGAGCTCGGGACGCGGGTGACTCACGCACAGCGGTACCGCGACGCCGCCCGCGCGCCAGATCCCCATCAGCGCATCCACGTAGTCACGACCGGGGCGCGCGAGCACCGCGACGCGTGCCTCCTCGAGATCGGCGCCGCCCTCCAGGAGAGCCGCAGCCACCCGCGCGGACGCCGCGTCGAGCTGGCCGTACGTAGTCTGGCCCGCACCACAGACGATCGCCGTGCGGTCTGCGTAGCCGGCCAGCCGTGCTGTCGCGAGAGTCATGCCGTCCCCATCCTGCGCCATACGAAGGTCCGCAGCATAGTCGCACACGTGGGCGGCGGATGTCTTCACGGGCGGCGCCGGGCAGGCCCCAAAGGTATGGCCGCGTATCCGAATGTATACATCTCGGCCCGAGAGTGTCCGACTGTATACTTTCGGTGACACTCGGCGCGGGCACAACAACGCGCGATCCGCGAGGGCAAGAGACACACAGCGGCCGACGGCTCCGTCTGCGATGCCGCCCAGGGCGCGGATTCGCGCGTGTTAGAAGTTAACGACACGGGGGCGGAGATGTTCATCCGCCCGGATTCAGGGCGCATGATCGCGGTTGGCGCCGCATTTGCTTAGGACGCCGTAGCCGGTCACGAAGTCAGCCTGATCGCTCACATCCGGCAGTAGTTGGAGGCTCGCATGTTCGAAGTGGCAAGCCCGATAGCGGCCAGTTACTCTAGGCAGCTCAGCGACGAGCAACTCATGATGATGACGCGAGCCGGAAGCTCCGAGGCGTTTGGCGAGTTGGTGGAGCGCCACTATGACCGTCTGGCGTTCTACATCGGGCAGGTTCTGGGGGATTCCGACAGCGCCGAGGACCTCGCGCAGGAGACATTCCTCCGCGCCTTCCGCGCCCGGGCCCGTTACGTGCCGAAGGCCAAGTGGACGACGTGGCTGCGCAAGATCGCCCGCAACCTGTACCTCGACGAGAGACGGCGTCGATTCAACGCGAGTACGCACTCACTCGATGAATTGCGCACGCCCGTCGGCTCGACGACGGCTTTCCCGCTATACGAAGTGATCCCCGACCTGCGAACCCCGTCCATCGACGCCAGCATGTGCGACGAGGAACTCGTCGCGGACATGCGAAAGCACGTCGGCGACCTGTCACCGAAGCACGCACAGGTGCTGAAGATGCGGGTGTACGACGAGATGAACTACCGCGAAATCGCGGATGTGCTGGGATGTTCGCTGGGCACTGTGAAGTCCCGCATACACTACGCCGTCCGGGAACTCCGGGCCCGCATGGGGGAAGCCGCAGAAGCCGAGTAACGCCTAATACCGGTGCATCGTGCCGTCTGTCCGCCGCACGATAGGCATGTAGGCCTTGCGATACGGGTACTTGGCCGCCGCGTCCTCGTCGATGTCCATGCCCAGCCCCGGCGTCTCGTGCGGATAAGCATAGCCGTCCCGCCACTCACAGGGATTCGGCGTCACCTCCCGCAACCGCGCCGCGCCCTCCGTTCCGAAGTCGATCCACTCCTGCACGCCGAAGTTCGGTATCGAGATCTGTAGGTGAAGCGAGGCCGCTTGACCGACAGGGCCGATGTCGCCCGCGCCATGGAAGGCGGAGCGAATCTGCGCCGGCTCGGCGAACACCATGATCTTGCGCGCCTCGGTGATCCCACCGACGTGGATCGGCTTGATGCGGATATAGTCGATCAGCTGCTCGTTGAAGAGCCGGATGCAGTCCCACCTCGATGTGAACACCTCGCCGATCGCCAGCGATGTGGTGGACGCCTCGCGCACGACGCGGAAGCTCTCGTAGTGTTCGGGAGGAAGCGGGTCCTCGAGGTAGAAGAGTCGGTACGGTTCCAGTTGCTTCGCCAACCACGCAGCCTGGATTGGCGTCAACTGCTCGTGCACGTCGTGTAGCAGCTCGACTTCGTCGCCGAGCTCAGCGCGCAGATGCTCGAACAGCTTGGGTGTCTCGGCGAGGTACGACGCAGGGTCGAAGTACGCGGCGCCGGGGACGTTCCGACGAGGCGACGGCTCGTGACTCGCCATGCCGCTGCCGCCGTAGCCGCCCTGCTGGGCGCGCACGACCTTGTAGCCACGATCGAGGAAGGAGCGTACGCTGTCGGCGACCTTAGCCGGCTCGTCGCCACCCGCGTGGCCGTAAGTCAGGACGCCTTCCCGCGACTTCCCGCCAAGGAGTTCGTAGACGGGCAGACCGGCGACCTTGCCCTTGATGTCCCACAGCGCGAGATCCAACGCCCCCAGTGCGGCCATGTAGACGGGGCCGGCGCGCCAATACGTCCAGTTGTACACGAGCTGCCACAGATCCTCCGTGCGCATTGGATCCCGACCGATGAGCAGTTCCGCCGCGTGCTCGATCGCCGTGGCGACAGCGAGTTCGCTCCCGTTGAGCGTCCCCTCGCCGACGCCATACACGCCCTCGTCCGTGAGGATCTTCACGAACAGGTAGTTCCGCGTCGGACACGTGAGGATGACCCGTACTTCAGTGATCTTCATTGCGAGGGCCTTGTTCCTGTCCGCGAGATGGGAGGGCTATCGCGTCCGTTCGGCGGCGTAGCGCACAGCGTTCTCGAAGATGGCCAGACCGTGTCCCACGCTCGGAGCGCCCGGTCTCGTCCAGCGCGGGTGCTGCGTCCGGGTCACGAACCGCTCTGGGTGCGGCATGAGACCCAGCACTGTCCCCGATGCGTTGCATACGCCCGCCACGCCACCTCGAGAGCCGTTCGGGTTCGCGGGGTATGCCGCTTCGCCGCCGTCTGCTGTGACGTAGCGCAACGCCACGCGTCCTGCGGCCTCCAGCCCGTCGTACAGGTCGTCCGGGGCCGCGAACTTGCCCTCGGCGTGCGCCACGGGCAGTTCGATGACGTCACCGGTGCCACCTGTGAACACGCACGGGCCGGGCTCAACGCGGAGACGCGTCCACCGGCACTCGTACAGCCCGGAGTCATTCCACGCGAGCGTCGCCGTCTGGGCGCCCAGGCCGTCGTCACCCGGCAGCAGGCCGGCTCGGACAAGAGCCTGGAACCCGTTGCAGATGCCGATCACAGGTTTGCCGCACGAGACGAACTCCTCCATCGCAGGCCGCAATCTGTGTACGAACTCGTTGGCCCACAGCCTCCCTGCCGCGATGTCGTCGCCGTACGAGAACCCGCCCGGCAGGGCGAGGATGTCGTACGCGCGCATCGCGTCCGGGTCCTCGAACATGCGTCGGACATGGACGCGGTCGACCGCCGCCCCGGCAAGGCTGAATGCGTGCTCCGTCTCGAGATCGCAGTTCGTGCCCGCCGTCCTCAGGATAAGCACTCGCGTCGCGCTCATGCGGACCCTCCCTGGATGCTGTCGGGAAGCGTGCGCTGCCAGGCCTTTTTCAGCTCCGCCACTCCTGCCGATATGCACTCTGTGCCCGTGGTGTCGCGCACGGCAAACCGGCCGTCCTCGGTCACTACGCCGACGCGCCCGACCGCGCGCAGGCCGAGCGCGAGCATGCCCGCGTAGAACCTGTCAGCCTTGTCGGCGGACACGGTCACCACGAAGCGACCAGCGGATTCCGAGAACAGCGCCTCGTCCGTCCGCAGGCCGATGCCCGGCGCGCGTCGCAGGTCCAGGTCCATGCCAAGTCCGCCCGCGAACGCCATCTCGGCGGCGGCAACCGCGAAGCCACCCTCCGAGCAGTCGTGGGCAGCGTTGACCATCCCCGCCTGAATGCCCGCGTACACGGCGTCCATGGTTCGACAGGAAGCCGTCGCGCGAACATGCGGCACGTCTGGGCCGGTCTCGTCGTACAGCGCTAGGTAGTGCGATGCGCCCAGTTCTGCGTATGTCCGACCCATCACGAACACGACGTCTCCGGGCTCCTTCGCGTCCATGGTCGCCACCTTCTCGGCGTCATCCAGCACACAGATGGCGCTGATGAGCAGCGTCCCGGGGATCGCGACCTGTTCGCCCGTCTGAGTGTCGCGGTATTCGTTGTAAAGGCTGTCCTTGCCTGAGATGAACGGCGTGCCAAACGCCTTCGCGAAGTCGTAGCACGCTCGAGCCGCGCGCACGAGACCCCCTAAGCGGTCCGGCTTGTCGGGATTCCCCCAGCTGAAGTTGTCGAGCAGGGCCGCGCGGGACCGCAACCCTCCGACGGCGACGATGTTGCGCAGGGCCTCGTCGATCGCCAGTGCGGCCATCCAGTACGGATCGACATCCCCGTAACGCGGGTTGATGCCGTTCGACACGGCGACCCCCTCCGGCGCCCCGAGCACCGGCCGGAAGACACACGCATCGCCCGGCCCGTCCTCCTCGATGCCCTGCAGCGGCTTCACGACCATGCCGCCTTGGACTTCGTGGTCGTACTGCCGGACGATCCACTCCTTGCTCGCCACGTTGGGCGCCGCCAGGATCGCCTTGAGCGCTTCGGTCATGTCCATGGGGTGTGTGGGACGGAACTTCTGCAACGTCGGTGTGTCCCAGACGGCGCGCTTGGTGATGCGCGGCAACCCGTTGTGCAGGAACGACATGTCGAGGCGTCCCACACAATCGTCGTCGTGGCGCACGTCCAACGTCCCCGTGTCCGTGAATTCGCCTAGCACCGTAGCCTCGACATCCTCGGACGCCGCGAGAGCGAGAAGCGCGTCCACGTGCTTCGGCGGGACGGAGAGCACCATGCGCTCCTGGGCCTCGGATAGCCATATCTCCCACGGTTCCAGGCCTGCGTACTTCAGCGGCGCGCGATCGAGATGGACCCGAGCCCCAGTTTCCTCGCCCATCTCCCCCACGGCGGAGGAGAACCCCCCGGCGCCGCAGTCGGTGATCGAGCTGTAGAGCCCAAGGTCGCGCGCTTGCATCAGCACGTCCGCGACCTTCTTCTCCGTGATCGGGTCGCCGATTTGCACGACGCTTCCGAGGCTCTCCGATGTGTCGTCGAGTTCGGCGGATGAGAAGGTCGCCCCGTGGATGCCGTCGCGCCCCGTCCGTCCCCCCATGGCCACGATCAGGTCGCCGGGAGACACGAGCTTGTCGACGCAGTCGACCGGAATGAGACCGACAGTGCCGCAGAACACGAGGGGATTCGCGGTATACCGCGCGTCGAAGAACACGGAGCCGTTCGCGGTGGGTATCCCCATGCGGTTCCCGTAGTCGCGGACACCGGCGACGACACCCATGAGGACACGGCGCGGGTGCAGCACCCCGGCTGGCAGTTCGTCGTCTGTCGCGGTCGGCAGGCCGAAGCAGAACACGTCTGTGTTCAGGACGGGCCTGGCTCCCAACCCCGTGCCGAGGATGTCGCGGATGACGCCCCCGATACCCGTGCCGGCGCCGCCGTACGGCTCGATCGCCGACGGGTGGTTGTGGGTCTCCACCTTGAACGCGATTCCGTATTCCTCGTTCAGTCGGATGACGCCGGCGTTGTCGTGGAACACCGACAGGCAGTCTTCCCGCCCTAGCTCGTGCGTCGCCCGAGCGACGGTCGAGCGGAGCAGGTTGTCGATCGTCTCGGTCTTGCCGTTCTCGGTGTACTCGATCAGGCCGCGGAACGTCTTGTGGACGCAGTGTTCGGACCACGTCTGCGCGAGAGTCTCAAGCTCGACGTCGGTGGGGTCGCGCCCTTGCTCTGCGAAGTGGGCCTGGATCGCGCGCATCTCGTCGAGGCTAAGCGACAGCGTGCCTTCGCGACTTACGCGCTCGAGTTCAGCGTCCGAAGCGTCGACCAACGGGACCGTCTGCACTGTCATCGCATCGTCCAGGTGTCGGTGGCGTGAGCGGGACGGCGGCGCGTGTCGCCAATGTTACCCGGCCCCGGTTCGCGTACCAACGCCGCGGCGGCCGGAGTCCGCGTTGGGCGCCGCCGGCCGGGAGGCATCAGGGACGCAAATAGGGCCTTGGCCGCGGGCGCTCCGCGAATTCTGGTTGTGCGGTGCACGCACGGCGGGCCGTGGGACGCCACGGGTGGGAATCGTCGGTTGTTCTACTGACCGGCGGCTACGAGAGCATCGAACTCGGCATTGCCCCGAAGCGCCGCAGCGTCGTCGTCTTGGGCCGCGAACTCACGCAGATCCTCGTTCTTGGCAAACGCGTTGCGGAAGCACTCCAGCGCCCCGCCGACATCCCCGCGCTTAACGTGTACGAGGCCGAGGTTGTAGTGCGCGTTGCCGTCTGAGTCGTCGAGCTCCATGGACCGGCGATGCGCAGCCTCCGCCTTGTCCAGGTCATCGAGCTTGTAGTGTGCGTAGCCGAGGTTGTCGTACGTGGGAGCGCTGTCAGGCCGCAACTCCAACGCGCGTTCGTGACACGCCATCGCATCGGCATACCGGCCGAGTTTGTTGTACGCGCACCCGAGGTTGTCGTGCGCTTCCGCGAAGTCTTCCCGCAGCTCGATTGCCTTCTCGTACGTCTCGGCGGCGCGCTCAATCTGTTCGGTCTGAAGCAACGAATTCCCGAGGTTGTAATGGGCCTCGGGCCACTCGCTGAGTTGCTCGACGGCGGCCTCGTACATGACGGTCGCGTTCGGGTGCTCTCCCACCGACGAATACGCGTTCCCGAGCTCGAAGAAGAGCTCGACGCTCGTGGGCGTCAACTGCAGGGCGTTGCGGTAGGCCTCGATGGCGGCACGGTGGTTGCCGCGTTCTCCGTATCGGCGGGCGCGGTCGACGAAACGTTGCGCGATGGCCTTCTGGGCCTCCGGCGAGGGCCCATCCTGCGCTTCGGTCTCGAGGTCTGCATTGTCCGGCATCTTGGGTTCCCCTGATTCCCGCCGCGGTCGGTCACAATGCGGAGTGCAGCGCGCGTCTCCGCCGACGGCTATGTTACCCGATGAGGCGTGCCCATGGAAGGCGCCAGGCGGGGCGCCGACTGTGCGGACGGGCGCCTTGTCGACCGAAGCGGCGTGCATTACCATACCCCTCGCCAACGCACGCGCGCCTATAGCTCAATGGATAGAGCATCAGACTTCGGATCTGAGGGTTGGGGGTTCGAGTCCCTCTGGGCGCGCCACCCTCCTCGGCTGTACGCGGTACAGACCAGCATCCGCGGACAGAAGGTGTGACAGGATCGCCGGCCCACAGGCCAGCAGGACACGCGTCCTCACCTTACCCGTGCCGGGCCTCTGTGGTACACTCAGGCGCGCGGGACCACGCCGATCAACGGGCGGGTACCCGCCACGGTGGCCTGTCGGACTGCGACATTTACAGCACGCGAATGGACCGCGCACGGCTTCCTCTGCGTCGCGACCGCGGTCGCGACGCAGAGGATTCCACGGGCGCAAGCGGTCAGTTCGCGTGGGCGTCCGCAGTAGCCGTCGCTGGCTTTAGATGCTCGGCTCGGGCCTTTCGAAGCCGGCGCCTCCGGTGACGGCCCGGAGAACGTAGGCCAACTCGGCTAGGAACCCGCCACCGGAGGGCAGACATGCCGCGCACGCGTCTCCTGTGCCTGCTCATCGTGGCGGCGTGCTTCTGCGGGTGTGGCTCGCCGACGGGTCGCGGCACGTATGGCGACGGCGGATGGGGCGGATCTTCGGCACTCGATTCAGAGCCGAACATCAAGTCAGGGCGGATGACCGCGGACGAGGTCTGGCGTGGCACAGTCGTGGTCGATGGCGAGGTCCTGGCTCCGGAAGGCGTGACGCTCACGATCCAGGCGGGCACACGCGTGTCGTTCGCTGAGGGCGTCGAACCGTCATCGAAGATCATCGTCGAGGGCGCCATATACGCCCAGGGCGACTTCCAGACGCCCGTCTTCTTCGCGGGCGAGCCGCAATCGTCAGAATGGCACGGGATCCTCTTGGAAGAGGGGAGCGTCGGCCGCCTAACGTACGCGCAGTTGATCGGCGGGAAGGTGCACACGCGGTCCGCATCTACGCAGGTCTCATACTGCCAGTTCACCGAGAACGCGGGGGCCGCCTTGACGATCGAGGGTTCGAACCCAACGGTCGAGGACAGCCTCTTCCGCCGCAACGTCGTCGGAATCCGCGTGATACGCCAGGCCGCCCCCGATGTCATGAACAACACGCTGATGGGCAACGTCTACGGCCTCGTCTGCGACGATGGCGGGCAGCCGACCGTCGACCGGAACGTCATCGCCAACAACCGCGAGGACGGCATCCTGTCGCGGGGAGCATCGTCCCCACAGATCCAGAACAACAACATCATGCGGAACGGCGGGTACGCGGTGAAGGATGGCGGGCGTCTGCTCGACAACTTCATCCAGGGCAACAACGGCCTTCCGCCCACGGTCGTCGAAATCAGCCTTTCACCGCAGGCGAGCCAGATATTCGGCGTCGAGGAGGTGATCTCGACGCGGTCTTCGCCCAACTCCGAGGCAGGCGAGCGCCGGTTCCGGTAGGGAGGCGTCATGCCCGACACGCTGCTAGACGCGTTCGCTGAGACGGTGGAGCGCGTACCGTCACGCGAGTTCATTAGGCACCACGACGGCTCGCAGTTCGTCGCGGTGACGTACAGCGAGTTCGCGCACGAGGTTGGTCGCGTCGCGCGCGGGTTGGTCGGCCTGGGGGTGAACCCCGGCGATCGGGTCGCCCTGGTCAGCGAGAACCGGATCGAGTGGGCCATCGCGGACTACGCCGCCATGAGCGTTGGCGCGGTGACGGCGCCCCTCTACCCGACCCTCCCGCCTTCCCAGATCGCGTACATACTCCAGGATTGCGGCGCGCGCGTTATGCTCGCCTCGACGGCCGAGCAGGTCGCGAAGCTTAGCGAGATCCTGCCAGATTGTCCGACCGTCGAACACGTCGTCGTCATGGAAGATGACGCCGCGAAGGGGTTACAAGGCGCACTCACGTTCAGCGCGCTCGGCAACGACGCTGGCGACGAGCGTGACGCGGAGGTCGCCGCCCGCCGTGAGAATCTCACTCCGGACGACACGGTCACACTCATCTACACTTCCGGGACGACGGGCGCCCCCAAGGGCGTCATCCTCAGCCACGCCAACTTCCTGTCGAACGTCGCGGCCGGTCTGCAGGTCCTTCACATCACGGAAGACGACCTGTTCCTCTCCTTCCTCCCTCTGTGTCACGTGTTCGAGCGCATGGCCGGCCACTACCTGCCCATGGTTGCGGGAGCGTGCGTGGCGTACTCCCGCGGGTTGCGCTACCTCGTCGACGAGCTGCGCGCCGTTTCCCCGACCGTCATGGCCTGTGTGCCGCGCTTCTACGAGAGCCTCCAGGAGCGTGTCCTCAAGAACGTCGAGAGCGCTCCGAGCGCGCGCCAGAAGGTGTTTCGCTGGGCGATGGCGCAGGGAGCGGCGAGAAGCGAGCGCGTGCGAGCCGGAGCAGCGGTCGGGCCGGTGTTGGGCGTCAAGGATCACGTCGCGCACAAGCTGGTGTTCCACAAGCTCCACGAGACCGTCGGCGGCCGCCTACGGTTCTTCATCAGTGGTGGGGCGGCTCTGCCCCAGTCAACCGCGGAGTTCTTCCACGCGGCCGGGATTCTCATTCTCGAGGGCTACGGGCTGACCGAGACGTCGCCGGTCATAGCGGTCAACGCGGAGGACAACTACCGGCTCGGTACTGTGGGGCAGCCGATTCCCGGCATCGAGGTGCGTATCGACGACGACGGCGAGATCGTCACGCGCGGCCCCCATGTCATGGGCGGCTACTACGGGCTCCCCGAGGACACGGAGGAAGCCATAGACGCCGACGGGTGGTTCCACACCGGCGACCTGGGTGACCTCGAGGACGGGTACTTGCGGATCACCGGCCGCAAGAAGCACCTGTTCAAGCTGTCCAACGGGAAGTACATCCCGCCGGAGCCCATCGAAAACGCCCTCAAGGCCAGCGCCTACATCGCGGAAGCGGTTGTTATAGGCGAGGGCGAGCGGGTGGCCGGAGCGATCATCGTCCCCGCGTTCGCGGCGCTTGAGGGAGTCGTGCCGGGCACGGCCGGGACCGACAGCTCCCGATCCGAGTTGATCGGCCAGGCTGCGGTGCGGAAGCTCTATCGCGAGGAGATCGACCGCGTGACGACGCATCTCGCGGACTTCGAGAAGGTCCGCCTGTTCCTACTGGTGGATCGCGAATTCACGATAGAATCCGGCGAACTCACCCCGACACTCAAGGTCAAGCGCAACGATGTGCTGGCGGGGCTCGCCGATGAGATTGCGGGTCTGTATGCGCGCGGTGGGCAGGACTAGACCGACTCGGAGTCGATCAGTTCCTCTGGGATGGACGGCGCAGGGCTGCCGCCTGCCAGCGGCTCGACCTTCGCGAGGCGCGGCTCTCCGCCCGGCTCGCCGAAGTACTGCTCTCGGGTAATCTGCTCGTCGCGGTGCGGGTCGTACGCGTCCACGAACTTCCCGTCACGGAAGACAGTAACCTGGTTCGTCTCTTCGCTGACGACGATGGACACGAGGACTTCGTCGAGTGACGACGCGTAGATAGCCGCGTTGTGTCGCGCGGAGCCCTTCATGAGCCGCTCGACCTTCGAGTACACCTTGTGGGTGCGCACGCCCTCCACCATCTGTCGCGACCTGTACATCACGCCTTGCAGGTCGACGAGGACGGCGCCGTCTCGCTCCTCGTAGCCGACGACGTCACCTTCCGGGCCGAACCGCACGTCCTTGGCGCCCATGTAGTCCAGAATCTCGCGACACACGGGCGAGAAGAGGTGTGGGGCGCGCGCGATGCCCTGGAACCCGGGCTGCTGGATGTACTCCTCCTGGCCTTCGTGGAAGTTGGAGAAGTTGTGCTCGTCCATGTTCCGACGATCCACGAGCAGGATGAATAGCCCGCGGTTGGAGCCATCCGTCGCGCTCTCCTGCGCGAACCAGCACGACAACGCGTAAAGGCGTGTGATGTAGAGCTCTACTAGCTCGGTGCGGTCGTCGGCGAGCTGCTCGAAGCGTCGCCGCGAGATGTTCATGTCGGCAATGCGGTCGTCCACACGCTTCGCTACGAGGCTGTCGAGCCGTTCCGTCTGCTCCGTGTGCTCCGTGCGCAGCGCCACCAGCTCCTTTTCGAGGCGTTCGCCCTCCGCGCCCGCCGCATCGGCTGCGTCCTGCCCGCGCTTCCGCGCCTCATCTCGCTCGTGGAGGAGGCGGCGGTATGTTGAGCCACGCATCAGCTTGATCGGCACGGCGCGATCCCTCTCCTATAGGCGTTGGTCGGCTCTTGGGCGTTACACTGTACCACGTCGACGCCGCTCTTCCGCGAGAGACCGGCCGACGACGTCCCTTAAGATACGCCCCTAGCCGTCACGTGTTACAGGCTCATCACGCTGCCCAACGTAACACGATGCTAACAGGTGCTTAACGGACTCGCAAGGACCGTGCCGATATGGCCGATGCCCGGCGCCTCCGGGGCAAGAGGCCGCGTAGGGAACAGCCAGGGCCGCGTTGGAACGCGGCCACGCCGCGACAGCGGTCCCGCACGAGCTGTCGTCGTCGCCGGAGGCCGTGGCCTGGTTGGCGTCGTTCTGCGCCATTCGGTAACATGTCCCCGGTCACGGCGCCTGGGGCAGCTCGGGCCCACGCCACGCGCAGATGCAGGAGTGCACAGATGGCTAACAGTCCTTCGGGCCGCCCCGTGCGGGGGACCGCAGGTGACGCGTTGCGCGTGCTTGCCACGGACACGGCCGCGGTCACCGGTGACGGATTCTTCACGGCGCTGGTGGCGGCCCTGGCGGGGTTCTTCGGCTCCAAGTACGCGTTCGTGACCGAATGCACCGATTCAGCGTTCACGCACGTGCGCACGCTCGCATTCCACGCCGACGGGCATCCGGCGGAGAACATCGAATACGAGATGGCCGAGACGCCTTGCGAACGCGTGATGACCGGCGGCTCGTGCTACTACCCGACCGGCCTCTCGGACCGGTTCCCAAATCAGGACGGGATGATGTCGTACCTCGGTGTGCTGGTGACCGGGAGCGCCGGCAACGCGTTGGGACATCTCGCCATCGCGCACGACGAGCCGATGGCGTGCGGCCCGCGTGACGTCACGAACCTGGGCATCTTTGCCGCGCGCGCGGGCATGGAGCTGGAGCGGAAGCGAGGCGACGAGGCATTGCGCGCCGCGAACGCCAGGCTGACTGAGGCTCTAGACGAGATTCGCGCGCTTCGTGACCGGTTGGCCGACGAGAGATCCTATCTCCAGGAGGAGATTCTGGCCGACCGCGCCCCGGGCGACATGCTTGGTGACAGCGCGCCGATGCGGGAGCTGTCGTCGCAGATCGCGCGAGTCGGCGCGACCGATTCGACGACCCTAATCACGGGCGAAACGGGCAGCGGCAAGGAACTCGTCGCCCGAGCGATCCACGCCTCGAGTTCGCGCTCCGACCGCGCGCTCGTGAAGGTAAACGCGGCGGCGATCGCTGGCGGCCTCGTGGAAAGTGAGCTGTTCGGACACGAGAAGGGCGCGTTCACAGGCGCGACGGCCCGTCGTGTCGGCCGGTTCGAGCTCGCCGATGGCGGGACACTCTTCCTCGACGAGATCGGCGAGCTCCCGCCGCCCGCGCAGGCGACGCTGCTCCGCGTACTGGAGGAGGGAGCGTTCGAACGCGTGGGGAGCAGCCACACGCTTACCGTCGACGTGCGCGTGATCGCCGCGACAAACCGCGACCTTACGCGCGCTGTGGAGACTGGCGAGTTTCGGACGGACCTTTACCACCGGCTGAACGTCGTCCCAATCGTAGTGCCCCCCCTCAGACATCGCGCCACGGATGTGCCGCGACTAGCGCGGCATTTCTTCGAGCGTTCGTGCCGTCGCGCGGGCCGCGCACTGCGCGGGATTTCCGAGGACGCGATGAGCCGGCTGGTGGCGTATTCGTGGCCCGGCAACGTCCGCGAACTGGCTAACGTCGTGGAGCGGGCAGTCGTGCTCTCGTCAGAGCCCGTGCTCGGGGCAGCCGCCTTCCACCTACCGGGCGCCGACGACCGAGTCGGGCCCACCGGCCCAGTACCCGCCCCGGATGCCGACGGGATCGCCGGCCCGCGGCCCCTGGCGCTGGACGATGTCGAGCGGCGTCACATCGTGCATGTCCTGAACGAGGCAGACGGGGTCGTTGCGGGCGCTGGTGGCGCCGCGGAACTCCTGGGTCTTCCTCCGAGCACGCTCCGTTCGCGCATGAAGAAGCTCGGTATCTCCGCGTCCCGGGCCCGTGCCCAGGTCCGGTAGAGCAACCACTGCCGGCGCGATATATCGCGTCGACACGAAATCCCGCGACGACGACGCGCGCGCGATACGTTGCGCCATCCTACAGGCGACGTTCCGCGCGCTCCCACGCACGCAGTCCCGTCGCCGTGGCAACGCTTGACCGTCCGGCCCAGGCATGGCTCTGCCGCGGCGGCCCGTTCCCCTCCCTCACTGCATCCAGCCGGCCGCTAGCGGCACGCATGCGCACGCGTCTGTCGCGCCGGTGAACAGGCGCCACGGCCCGCGGCCCCGGCATGGCCGGGCCCGGCGCCGGACGCTGGCGCCTCCCTTGCATTGTCCGGCGACGCCCGTAGAAGCGAACGAGCGACGCACTGTCAACGCAAGCAAGCGAGGATGCGCATGTCCGCTGCATTGAGACGCGCCGTGGTTCCCACCGCGCTCACCCTGACCGTCCTACTCTCCGGCGTGCTCGGCTGTGAAGAGGTGCAAGACGCCGTGAACCCAGACCCGGATGGATCCGGGGCGGCGTTCCGCGTACGTATTGAGAACGTCTCCAGCGCCCAGCCATTCACAGGCAGCGGCGTCTTCAACACACCAGTCGGCGCCGCTGGCCCGGGGCCGCTGGCTGCCGGCGAGGCCTACGAATTCGGCTTCACGGCTGGGCCCGGCTCGCGCGTGTCATTCGCGACGATGTTCGTGCAATCGAACGACCTGTTCTACGCGCCCGCCGAGGACGGGATCGCGCTATATGACGCATCAGGCGCGCCGACCGTGGGTGATGTGACCGACCTCGTCATGCTCTGGGACGCTGGTGTTGAGGTCAACGAGGAGCCCGGCGTGGGGGCCAATCAGGCACCGCGGCAGGCTGGCCCGAACACCGGAGACGCCGAGGGTGGCCAGGTACAACTCGTCGCGGACGGCTTCACGTACCCGGCGGTGGCTGACGCGATCGCGGTGACCGTGTCCAAGACCAGTGACGCTGACTTCTCCATACGCGTAGCCAACGTTTCGGACGGTTCGGTGTTGCTGGCTCCCGGCGTGTGGGTCGTCCACGCTGATGGAGCCCCTCTGTTCGCGGCTGGCTCCACCGACCGCGGCGATGGCCTCGAGGCACTCGCCGAGGACGGCGATCCGAGCGGGCTCGGGGCCGCTCTCGCCGACGACACGGGCATCGCGGTGATCATCGCGCCCGGCGTCTGGGTGCTGCACACGGCTGACGGCCCGCTGTTCACGGACGGCGCGCCGGACCGCGGCCTCGGACTCGAGGCCCTCGCCGAGGACGGCGACCCATCCGCGCTCGCCGCGGCGCTTGGCGGCGCGATGGCGCTCCCACACGGCGGCGCATTCACGACGCCGGTCGGCGCGGCCGGCCCGGCGCCTGCAGGTCCGGGCGGGGCGTACGAGTTCGTCGTTGCGGCCGTCCCAGGCGCAAGGCTGTCGCTCGCCACGATGTACGTGCAGTCGAACGACCTGTTCTACGGCACGGACGAGCGTGGCATAGCCCTGTTCGACCAGGACGGCGTCGCGCTATCCGGCGACGTTACCAGCGACATCGCCCTTTGGGACGCCGGTTCCGAGGTCAACGAAGCGCCTGGCTTCGGGCCGAACCAGGCGCCCAGGCAGGCTGGACCAGACACCGGCGCTGATGAGGGTGGCGCGGTGCGCATGGTCGCGGACGCGTACGACTACGGCGCCGTCGCCGAGTCGATTCGTGTGTCGATCACCGCCGAATAGCCGACCGACCTTCGCCGGCGACCGGGCGCGTTTTCCGCTCGGTCGCCGGCCGCTCTGCCTCCGCTTCCGGCTCGCCCGATGGCTGGTTCGTCTCCCCACCGCCTCCGCGACCCCTCCGGCGCCGCGCGCGCTAGCTGTGCTGCCTAACGCCGACTCGGGATTGGCCAGTTCGCGTGCCACACCGAATCCACCGGCACGTTCTCGTCCGCCGATCGCGGCTGCATCGTGATGAACTCTCGGAACGCCGGGCCGACGACGTCGTCCCACAGCGACTCCACTTGCTCGTACGTCCGCAGGCGGGCCTCCGGGCGGCCCGAGTCGTACGCTTCGAGCAACTCTCCCGCCTTTGCGCCTAGCCACGCTACTTCGTCAGCGACCATCTGCTCGCCGACGCGACGGGCCGACTCGTGCGCGTTGCCGCCCATCGCGAAATGCGGGCCCGCAGCGTCGCGGTCGGGCAGGCGTGACACGTCGACACAGTCCGGCTCCACGGCCCAGAGCAGGGACGTCTCGACTTTCCCGGCGTGATCGCCGCTGCTCCCGTCACCCGCGAAGCCGGGCTCATTGGCCTCGAAGTCGGGCAAAGCGTACAGACGCGCCCCGACGTGCGGTTGCACTAGCTCGACGAGCGTCTTGAGGTCCTGCCAGTTTGGGCCGTAGTGGCCTGTCAGCAGGATTGCAGCCTGGAACCCGAGATGGTCGACGGCGCGCAGTTGGTAGCAGATGTTCTTGAAGTGAATCCACGGCGGAACTGCCGTCATCCACGCCCGCTCGACCTGACCGACGGAGTTGTGCGCCCACACGGCGTACCCGCCCAGTTCGTGGATGTGCCAGTAGTCCGGGGGCGCGACGATACCACCGTGCTGACGGGCCGTCTCGCACGCAATCGCATGTGCCTTCAGGGCATCCAAACCGACGGCATTCTGTGGCCCGTGTGGCTCGCACAGACCGTAGGCCAAGTAGGCGACGGGACATGCGGCAAACGCGGCCTCCAACTCGTCGGGGAACATCCTTTCCCAGCGTACTTCTCGCATCGCGTCACCCTCCCTTGGGCCGGTCCATCGCGCCGTCGGCGATATCCAGCCACATTACGTACGCGTCTTCGCCCGTGTCCTGGTAGTACTTCCGACGCATTGCCACGGCTCGGAATCCGGCTTCCCTGTAAAGGCGTATGGCGCCGCTGTTGCTGACTCTCACCTCCAGCGTCGCGCGAACTAGGCCGAGCGCACGACCGTTCGACAAGATCCCGTGCAGCAGCCGTTTGGCGATGCCTAGGCGGCGGTACGCCGGGTGCACCGCGAAGTTCAAGATGTGGACCTCGTCCACGACGATCCAGAAGATCGTGAAGGCCACTACCCGATCTCCGCACCGGGCGACAAGCACGCGCGACTGGGGACGCACCCGACGCACTTCGTCCCGCAGCACGCGGTACGACCAGTGGGTGGGGAACGAGCGGGTCTCGATTTCGTAGATCGCGGGCAGGTCGTCGATGTCGGCGTTGTCGATGGTTACCGACCCAGGAAAGCCTATCCGGTCCGCATCGGCGGGCGTGCTCATCTGCGGGTGCGACCTCCGAGGAATCGCTCGGCCAGCGACGCGCGGACGATACCATCGCCCCCGACTGAGGCCAATGTCTACTGCGCCGCGCGGGCGCCGCGCACGGCCGCCCAGACCAGCGCAGCCTTCCCTGCGGGCGCCACGGCGCGTGATGTCATCACCGCACGCGTCGTGAGTGTCCGCACTTCCGCCGCATCGAGGACTCGCGCCCAGATCGCCACCTCATCCAACGCGCCGTGGAGGGCGTCCGCGAAGGTGTGTCTGTTTCCCAGCGTCAGTCGGTCGCCGATGTTTAGGTCCGACCCGTCCCACTGCTCGACCAACTCTCCGTCCACGTAAAGTTTCGTCTTGCGCGAATCGACGCTGAGCACGATGTGGGTCCATACCCCCCGAGGGTACGTGTCGGGGCCTGCTTCGAAGTCTCCGAACCGGAACGCCGCGTCTCGGTTGCGCCCGAGGTACGTCGCGCCGGCGTCGACGTCGACGTCGCGGCTACGGGTGTCGAAGAGGTAGTCCCACCGCGCCGGCTCAGGGTCCTCGAGGCGCGTCCACGCCGCGACGGTAGCGGACTCCAGCGTCCCGAAGTCATGCGCGGTAGCGACCCCACCGTCGCGCGCTCCAGAGAGATCGAGCGCGCCGCCGAACGCCCCGCCGCCCGGCTCCCATGTCGCTGTGCCGGCCACTGACGATGCTGCGTCAGTCGGGGATAGGTCGGCGGCGGCGCGGCCGGCCGACTCGTCGAGTGGCAGGTACAGAACAAGCCCGTCAAGGAGATCCGCGTGCGCAAGAGACGCGCAGCACGCGACCACTATCGGAGCGAGCGCCAGATACCGCATGGGTGGGCCTCAACCACGGGCATTGTGCCACGCGAGGCGGCTGCCCGGAAGGTCCGCGCCGGGCCGGTGACTGGGTGCGTTTACGAGCCCACGGCGCGCCCGCGTTCCAAATTGACACCAGTGTCAAGTTGGGGTAGCCTATGGGTGACTACGCGGGCGGCGACGCTGGGCCGCCCTGGGGAACTGCGGCGCCGGAGTGTCTACCTAAGGTGGTACCGATGGCCGTTAACGTCGATGGAATGCAAGCGCCGGCCCCGTCGCCCTGGCAGGACACAGCGGCGCCTGACGGGCCCGCGCCTGCGCATCCCGCAGCGTCCGAATCCCAGCCGCGCCGACGTCCGCGACGTGCGAAGGCTTCCGGTGGTGATAAGTCGCGCGACACGATCACGGCGTGGTTCCAGCAGATCGGTGGCCGCAAGAATCTCACCCGCGAGGATGAGGTGCGCCTCTCCGCCGCCGCCAAGGCGGGGGACGAGGATGCCCGGCGTAAACTCATCGAATCCAACCTGCGCCTGGTTGTCAGCATCGCCACCCGCTACCGAGGCTACAACGTGCCCTTCGCCGACCTGATCCAGGAAGGCAACATTGGGCTGATGCGTGCGGTCGAGAAGTTCGACCACACGCGCGGCTTCCGTTTCAGCACGTACGCGAGTTGGTGGATTCGCCAGGCGATTATCCGCACTCTCAACCGCACCGCCCGGATGATCCGCTTCCCGAACTACGTGATCACGCGGCTGTCGAAGCTCGACGACGCAACGGCGCGCCTTACGCAGGAGTTCGGTAGGGAGCCGACGCCGGAGGAACTCTCGGTCGAACTCGAGCTGCCCGTCGAGAAGACGCGGCAACTGGCCGGCCTGCCAGGCGAGCCGATCTCCCTGGACCTCGACACGAGTCGCAACGACGACAACTCGCTCCATCTCCGCGAGCAACTCGTCGACACACGCACCGAGGTCGAGAACGGCACGCCGCGCGTGGCTGTCAGAATGGAGCTAGAGAACGTCCTGGGCGCCCTGACGGAGCGCGAGGCCCGGGTGCTGCGGCTCAGGTTCGGCCTCGAGGACGGCCACGAGCGCACGCTCAAAGAGGTCGGCGAGGAACTCAGCCTGACGCGCGAGCGTATCCGCCAGATCGAGGCCGAGGCGCTCAATAAGCTGCGAGCCGACCAGCGCGTCCACACCGACCTCCTTGCGCGCGCCGCGGGCTAGCCGCGCCCGCCGACATGGCTTCCATGCCGACCGACCGTCCCATATACTGATGCGGTGAGGCGCGCTGCCGGCGTCTGGCGCTGTCGCCTCGCCGTCCCGCAGAAGCCATCGCGTCAGACTTCGCTGGCCTGTTGGGCGCCACGGGACGCGCGGACACACGGGGGACCCCTGCCCCGACGCGCGGAGACTACATGGGCGTACTGATCACCGGTGGAGCGGGCTTCATAGGCGCGGAAGTCGCCCGCATGCTGCTCGGAGACGGCGAAGACGCGATCACCGTGTTCAGCCGGAATCCGACTCGCGACCGGCTTGGGGCGCTAGCCGACAAGGTTCGCGCCGTCAGCGGCGATGTGGGCAACTACACGCACGTCCTGGCTGCCGTCGAGGACGCCCGTCCCGACACGATCTACCACCTAGGCGCCATGTTCTCGACGCCTTCCGAGGCCGACCACTCGGGCTCGATACAAACCAACGCGATGGGGACGTACCACGTCCTCGAGGCAGCCCGCCTGTTCGGTGTCCGGCAGGTCATCTTTGCCAGTTCCATCGCCACGTTCGGCACGCGAACCGGCGACGGCGTCATGCGCGACGATAGCCTGCAGCGACCGACGCTCATCTACGGGGCGTGCAAGGTCTTCGCGGAGCACATGGGCCTGTGGTACCGACGGAAGTTCGGACTCGACTTCCGCGGGCTCCGCTACCCATCCGTAGTCGGTCCGGGCGTCCGCACGCCAGGGATCACGCAGTACACTTCGTGGATGATCGAGACGGCGGCGCGCGGCGAGCCGTTCACTGTCTGGGTCCGCGAGGACACGCGCTGCCCCGTCCTGTACTACCGCGACGCGGCGAAGGCGGCCGTGCAACTGGCGGGTGCGCCGCACGATGACATCGCGGCCGTGAACTACCTGGTCGACGGGATCGTGCCAACGCCGTCGGCCGGGGAGATCGCCGCGGCTGTGCGCGCGAGGATTCCGGGCGCTGACATCGCGTTCGAGACCGACGAGGAGCGACAGACCATACTGGATGCGGCGCTGATGCCGATGGACGACAGCCGCGCGCGCGAGGAGTGGGGCTGGGCGCCCGCGTACGACCTAGACGGCGCTGTGGATGACCTCATCGAGCAGGCGCGGGCGCGGCAGGGGGGGCGGCCGTGACCGGCCAACGGCGACTCGACGCGATATGGCGCGCGGCGCGGCTGCAACTTTCCGGCGCCAGGGCGGCCGCGAGTATCCGGGGTCTTTGGTCCTCGGCGCGGCACGCCGACTTCGCCCACATGCACGAGACCGCGCGTTCTCTCGCGGCGATGATGCGCCAAGCGGGCCTTTCAGATGTTGAGATCCTCGAATACCCCGCCGACGGGACCACGCACTACAACGGTTGGGTCATGCCGCAGGCGTGGGACCTCGAGACGGCATCGCTGCGCGTAGTTGCTCCCGGTTCAGCGAGACAGGCGCTCGCGTCGTATTCCGAGTCGCCGCTCTGCGTGATGATCTACTCCGCTCCAACGCCCCCGGATGGCGTGACGGCCCCCGTGGTTCGAGTGTCGCATCCAGAGAAGAAGGAGTCGTGGACGAGCGTCGACGCGAACGGCGCGGTTGTGCTTATGGACACGTCGGCGCCGCGCGCCGCGGCGTTGGCGTTCCGACATGGCGCCGTGGGCGTAATCACCGACGAACGCGGGCGAGCGGACGCCCCCCCTGGCGGGCACCGATTCCTCAACTACACGATCTCGCCGGCCGCAGAGGCCAAGGGGTTCGGGTTCGGGCTGACGGCCGCCCGTGGCGCGCAGCTGAGGGCCGCCCTCGATGCGCACGGAGACGGCTCCGTAGTGGCCCACGCGCGCGTCGGGTCGCGTCTCTACGACGGGACGATACCCGTCGTGACAGGCCTGCTCCCGGGCGAGTCCGATGAGGAAGTCGTCATCACGGGCCACCTGTGTGAGCCGGGCGCCAACGACAATGCGTCGGGCCCGGCCCTCGCCGTGGAGGTCGCTCGCGCGCTAGGTTCTATGGCGTCCGCGGGGCAGATTCCTCCGCTACGGCGCGGCGTGCGTCTGTGCCACACGTACGAGGTGCGCGGAACGAACGCGTATGTGAACGAGGACGGCGCCACTCGGCAGACCGTGGCGGGCATCAACCTCGATATGGTCGCGCGGGAGCAGACCAACCACGTCTTCCGCACGACCCCTGCTGCTCCGGCGTACACCGACGCGCTCCTTCACGACGTGCTCCGACGCGCGCGTACGGACGGGTCACCGGCGCCCGGTGCCGACCACGTGTTTGGGTTGGTGGACGACAACGTCTTCGGTGAGCCACTCATCGGCGCGCCATGCGTTGGTCTGGTGCAGTATCAAGATCCGACCTGGCATACCTCCGCCGACACCATGGCGGGTATCGACCCTGAGGTATTGGCTCTAAACGGGGCCGCCGCAGCCACGTACTGCGCCGCTATCGCGTGCGCAGCGGCCGAAGACGCCGTCGGGTTGGCGCGGCTGGCGGCGCGTGATGCCACCGCCCAACTCCATCGTGCCGCGATACGTGGCGTGCCGTGTGACACGATCCGACACGTCGCGGCCCAGGGCGAGCGCTCTGTTGTGTCCGCCGCGGACCTCGCCGGCGGCGATACGGACGCCATCAGCCGCATTCGCGACGTCGGCAACTCCGTACGCGATCTCGGCGCGGCCACGGTCACTCTCGCCCGCGCGTGCGGCGCGGCATCCACGGAGTTGCCGGACACGGCCGCAGGCAGCGAGCGCTACGTCAAGCTAGCTCCCGGGTACATCGCGTTCGAACACCTCGGCCACGACGAGCGGGATCGGCTCACGGCGGAGGTTGGGCTCGGGTGGGGCTGGGGCGCGCCCGATTGGCTTCAGCACGCGGCGTTCCTATGCGACGGTTCACGCGATGTCCTGTCCATCTTCCGGTTCCTGCGCCACGAAGGCCTGAACGTCGATCTGCCTGTCCTCGAGACCGCGCTCGCGTGGGCGGCGGAGCAGGGCTTCCTCCGCCGCGCCTAACGGAAAGGCCGCACATGCTCGCCGCCGGCTTGCTACTCGTACCCGCGCTCGTGGCCTCCGTCCCGGTCGAGGCTCGCGGCTATGCCGACGTGTGGGATCACTTCGCCATCCTGGTGTGGCAGTACAGGACGCCGCCCGCGGGCCCCGACGCCGCAGAGGCCTATGCCCAGCTCAACCTGCGCGGCATCCACCTGGACAATGGGTTCTCCGACGAACTCCTGGAGTTCGCGCAGGAGCATTCGTACGAGTACTACGTTGATCACGCCGCCGGCAAAGGCGACCTTCATCTCTACCCTAGAGACTGGGAAGCCTTCCGCGCCGACTACCGCGAGAACCGCGATCGCCCGACGCGGCCGATATGCCTACACGACCCCGACATGCGCGATCGACTGGTATCGACGCTTCGCCAGAATGTGCCTCGGGCGGCGGCGGGGAACTGCCTTGCCTATTCGTTCGACGACGAGATATCGACAACATCGTTCACATCGCCGGCGGACGTGTGCTGGGCGCCCGCTACGATGGCAGCCTTCCGCGAGTGGCTGCGCGTGCGCTACCGAACGGTCGGCGCGCTGAACGCGCGTTGGGGGTCCGACTTCACGGAGTTCGCGGAAGCCGTTCCTGCGCAGGTGGACGAGCTACGTCACTACCACGAGCGCCCGTTCTCCGAGTGGAATCTTGCGCCGTGGGCGGACCATCGAGAGTTCATGGACGACGCCTTCGCCGAACTCCTTACCGAACTCCGCTACGAGTGCAACCGGCTCGACGCGGGCCGCCCTGCCGGGTTCGTGGGCGGCCAGGCGCCGTCTCCGTACGGCGGCTACGACTACGCGAAGCTGACGCGCGCTGTGCAGTGGATGGAAGCGTACGACATCGGCGCGAGCAACGAGATTCTGCGCTCCCTTTGGGCGGGCCAGTCTCCGCAGGTGCAGACATACTTCGCCACCGGTTCGCCGCATGTCGACAAGTGGTTCCTTTGGTACTACCTCGTGCACGGGAACCGCGGTGTGATCGTCTGGCCCGAGATGCGCGGGAGTCCGTGGTTCGACGGCGCCGAGCCGCAACCCGCTCTGGGCGCCCTGTCCGACACGTTCCTCGAGGTGCAGGGCGGCATCAGCCGCGAGCTGCTCGCCGCCGACTTCAGCGCTGACGGCATCGCGCTGTACTACTCGCAGCCAAGCATCCGCGTGTCGTGGTTCATGGACATCGAGCCGCATGGGGCGTCGTGGGTGAATCGCTCCTCATCGCTGAACAACGCGAACGCGAGCGACCTGCTCAATCGCGTGGCCTGGACCAAATGGCTGGAGGATGTCGGCGTCCAGTACGACTTCCTGTCGTATCTCGACGTGCGCGAGGGCATCGCCGACCTGTCGCGCTTCAGGGTCATCGTACTCCCGCGCACGTTCGCCCTCTCCGACGTCGAGGCGGCCGCGCTACGCGACTTCGTGCAGGCGGGCGGAACCCTCATTGCCGACTACGGCGCCGGCACGTTCGACGAATTCGGCGCCGGCCGATCGTCCGGCGCGCTGGACGACATGTTTGGCATCCGACGCGACGTGAGACTCGGGGTGCTGGACGGGTCGGCCATCGCGGAAATCAACGCGGAGCTGTACAACGAACCAGCCCCGAATCGCGCGCAGTACGCGGGAGCCTTCCGCCACGGCGACTTCGTCCAATACGAGCGTGGTGTGACGGCCCGCGCCTCGGACGCCATGCGAGAGCCGTCGCCCGGCCCGGCCTTCCACGTCACGAATGACCACGGAGGCGGACGCACGGAATACCTGAACGTCACGCCCACGCCGTACCTCTGGTCGCGGCGCGCCCCGGAGGGCTTCGCGTACCGTCGCCTCCTCGAGGGCGTGCTCGCACAAGCGGGTATCACGCCAAGGGCGCGCGTCTTGCGGGACGGCGTCGAGGCTCACACGGTTGAGCGGCTATTCTGGCAGGCCGGAGACGCCACGTACCTCTGCCTGGTCGAGAACCCCATCCGAGACGCCAAGATCGATGGCATGGGGACGTCCGATGGGGTGCCGGAGCGTGACCGCGAGGACATCGAGGTCCACCTGACATCGCCCGCTGGCCGGGTTACGGACGCGCGCACGGCCGCGGACCTTGGGTCCGGGAGCGTGCTGCACATCACCTGGAACCCGCACGAGGCGGCTGTCCTGCGGCTGGAGTAGCGCTCTCGGCGACGCCGCGCACGGCCGTTGCCGAGGCCTGAACGACGCCCGACCATATCAGTAGCGTCCCTGCGTCACAGGGCCCCATCGCTGTAAACCCAACGGCGCCACGCCCGTCTAAATGGTGGGTTCCGAACGATGGGTCGCGCGTGAGGAAAGGCGTGCCGTGAACCAGCCCGACGACAGACCGCTATTGGCCGCCCTCGAAGACGGTGGATTCATCTCCGCCGACGTGGCAAGCCAGGCGCGCGCGCGCATTCAGACCGCCGATCCCGCTAGCACCGACGACATATTGCGCGAGTACGTGACGCCGGCCGGCCTCGATGTCGCCAAGCAGGCCGTGCAGTTGGGGGTCCCGTGCGTATGGCTCGCGAACAGGCTGCCGGACATCGACGCCGTTCAGGCGGTTCGCGCTGCGTATGCTTACAAGCAGCACGTGGCTCCGTTGGCCCTGGAGAACGGCTCGCTTGTCGTAGCCGTCGCGGACATACTGGACATCCAACTGCTTGACGAATTGCGCGTGCTAACCGGTCGTGAGGTCGCGGCGACACTCGCCGACCCGGATGACATCGAAGACGCGATCCGCCGCTTCTATGGGAAGAGCACCGAGCAGCTCATCAGCGGGCAACTCGCGAGTCCGACTGGCGACGTGACTCTCCAGACCGTCGATGAGATCCACGACTACGGTCTACAGGCCGACATCCTCGCCCAAGACCCGACGGTCATGGAGGCGGTGAACCAGATCATCATCGACGCCGTGCGGGAGGGCGCCACAGACATCCATGTGGAGCCGTTTGAGGCGAACCTACAGATCCGATTCCGTCTGGACGGGGTACTTGAGCCGCGCCCGTCGCCTCCGAAGCACTTGCAGGCGGCGATCACGTCACGCATCAAACTCATGTCGCACATGAATATCGCCGAGACGCGCCGACCGCAGGACGGCCGCATTGAGGTGATAATCGCCACCCTTGGACGCCGAGAGATCGACATCCGCGTGAGCACCGTGCCGACCATCTGGGGTGAGAGCATCGCGATGCGCATCCTCGACAGAAACATGGTGCGCCTTGGCCTCGCCCAGGTGGGCTTGCTCGACGACGACTATCAGACCTTCCTCAGAATGATCGCGAAGCCGTGGGGGATGATCCTGGCGACGGGCCCAACGGGCAGCGGCAAAACGACCACGCTAAACGCGTGCTTGAACGAGATGAAGGACGTCGGCTCCAAGATAATCACCGTCGAAGACCCGGTCGAGTACGACCTCGAAGGCATCAACCAGATCCCGGTCAACGCAGAGATCGACGTCACGTTCGAGCGCGCCCTCAGACACATCCTCCGCCAGGACCCCGACAAGGTCATGGTCGGTGAGATCCGGGACATGGAAACGGCGGACATGGCGATCCACACGTCTCTCACCGGCCACCTCGTTCTGTCGTCCCTCCACACGAACGACGCGCCGTCAGCGATTACGCGACTCGTGGCGATGGGTGTCGACCCGTACCTCGTGTCGTCGACGCTTGAGGGGGTGATCGCGCAACGGTTGCCGCGCCGGGTGTGCCAGGAGTGCGCCACGCATGGGCCGCCGACCGAGGAGGATCTGACCGCGATGGGCATAGCTCCGGGCGACGCGTCCTCGGAGTGGCGCGTGCCGCGTCCCGTCGGGTGCCCGGCATGCCGTAACACGGGCTTCAAGGGTCGGGTAGGCATGTTCGAGATCATGCACATCGACGACGAACTGCGCGCCTTGGCGCTCGAGAGCATCGCGGCGACGAAGATTCGGCAGGCTGCGGTCCGGAACGGGATGCGCACCCTGCGGGAGGACGGTTGGCGCAAGGCGCTTGCCGGGATCACGACGGTCGACGAGGTGCGCCGACTGACACCGGACGCCGAGGCCGCAATGGTGGTGTCCTAAGGGCCGGAGACGCGAATGCCGCGCTACGCGTATCACGCCGTTACCGCCACGGGATCGAAGACGTCCGGCGCCATGGACGCTTCGTCGACCGGTGAACTCGTCGCCCGGCTGCGGGACATGGGCTACTTCCCGACGCGCGTCGAGGAGACGGCTGCGGACGACGAGGCGGGCGGCCTACGCCGCTTCCGCTTTGGCGACCCGATCAAGCCCCAGGCGGTCGAGTTCTTCACGTTCCAGCTCTCTACGCTAGTGAACAGCGGCGTGCCGTTGGATCGAGCGCTGACGGTGTGCTCCGAACAGATGGAGAACGTCGACCTTCGGCGCGTTGTTGAGAAGATCAGGCACGATGTAGAGCGCGGCGAGTCGCTCGCAGAGGCCCTCGCAAAGCACCCGAAGCAGTTCGACACCCTTTACACCAACATGGTGGACTCGGGACAGCAGGGCGGCGTGCTCGGTCTGGTCCTTCAGAGGCTGTCGGACTTCAGTCGTCAGCAACGTGAACTGCGCGATTCCGTCGTCTCGGCCCTCATCTACCCGATCATCCTTCTCGGCATCACGGTGACGATCGTCGCCGTGTTGATGTTCGTCGTCATTCCGCGCTTCGTGTCCATGTTCCAGGATCTCGGAGCGGACCTCCCCGCGGTGACCCGCGGGCTAATCGCGGTCGTGAATTTCGCGAGTGCGCCCTACGGGATCTTCTGGATGTGGCGGGCCTTCGATGTACCGCTGCTGCACGGCGTGCCGCTCCCAGGCGCGCTGCTGGCGGTCGTTCTCGTCGTCGTCGGGGCGGTCCGACGTTACAAGCGCACGGACGAGGGAATGCTCGCGTTTGACCGAGCGCGCATGCGTCTCCCTCTTATGGGAAGCGTAGTTCGCAACTTCGCGCTGGTGCGCCTGACCCAGACGATGAGCACTCTCCTAGACAACGGCGTGATGCTGCTGCCGGCCCTGCGCGTTGCCAAGGGCACGACGGGCAGTCTCGTCTACGAGCGCGCTCTCGATGAAGTTGAGGGGCAGGTCGAACGCGGCGCCGGGCTCGCGGGCCCTCTTGGCGACACCGGGCTGTTCCCGCTGATAGTGACGGACATGCTCGCAATCGGCGAGGAGACCGGCAAGCCGGAGGTGATGCTGGCCCACTTAGCGGGATACTACGACCTAGAGATCAAGCGCTCGTTGGAGAGGCTCGTGGCGGCCCTCGGCCCCGTGCTGATACTCTTCATGGCAGGCATTGTCGTCGTGATCGCGGTCGCCATCATCTATCCCATCGTCAACATCTCGCAGAGCCTCGGCTAGCGACGCCGCGGGCGAGCGCATCTACTAAGGAGCACAGGGCGCATGATGACTCGGCTGCTGCACCGCCTGGCGCGTGCCGGCGCCGCATGGCGGAGAGAGAACTCGGACCGTGACCAGGGGTTCACGCTCGTCGAGATCCTCGTCGTGCTCACGATCGTGGGCATCTTGGCTGCGGGGATATCGCCGGTCGTCCTGAAGCGTATCGACCAGGCCCGGCAGACGAAGGCGTTGATGCAGGTCCGCACGTTCGAGGACGCGCTGCACCGCTATGCGATCGATGTCGGCGACTACCCGTCATCCGAGGAGGGTCTCGAATCGCTCGTGACGCAGCCCGATACCGCGGACGGCTGGACAGGCCCGTACGTGCGCGGCATGGTGACCTCGGACGGCGTGATCGACGACCCGTGGGGCACGCCCTATGTCTACGTCTATCCTGGCGACAATAGCGACCTCGGCTTCGAGTTCGACCTGATCTCCTACGGCAAGGATGGCCAGGAAGGTGGCGCTGACAACGACGCCGACATCACGAACTACGCGGGTGTGGTGGATGACGGCGGCTGAGCCACGCCGGCGCCTCCGTCGACGCAGACCGCGATCCGACCGCGGCTTCACGCTCGTCGAGATGCTCGTCGTGCTCGCCATCATGTCGATCCTCCTCACCATCGGGGCGCCGTCCCTGAGGGCGTTCTCCGAGGGCCGGAAGCTCAACGCCGCAGCCGATTCGGTCCGCGGCCTGTGTCTGTACGCGCGCGACGCCGCGATGGCGGAGGGCGAGGCGTTCGTGGTCGTGTTCGACTTCACGGAGCAGTCGTTTTGGCTCGCCAAGGAGGCCGCGCTGGAATTCGGCGACCTGTCCGCGACCGTCGGCTTGGGAGCGTTAGGGCCCGACGCCGAGGAGGAAGCGGCGGAGACCGGCGTGGCGGTGGGTGGCGCGGCAGCCGGCCTGACGCGCGGCATACTCGGCCGGCCCCAGGATATGGTCAAGGCCGTCGTCTTGGCGCGGATTGACGTCGACCGTGAGGGCGCGGTGAATACAACGACCGTCGACTTCGACTACATCACCTTCCGACCAGACGGCACCGCGGAGCCCGCGAGCGTCTACTTCGTGAACACGGATAACCGCGGAGCCGTCGTCGACGTCCCTCTCGCGGCGGCCCGGACGAAGGCGCGGCGGCTCTCCCAGGACGAGATGTCGTTCGCGGGACTGTCGACGGAGGCCCTGTGATGCGCCGCGCCGATCGCGGGTTCACCCTTCTCGAAGTCCTCGTAGCAATGGCCATCCTGGCAGCTGTGCTTCCCACGGTCATGATCGCCTTCACAACGAGCGCGCGGTCGCGGTCGACGGCGGAGCGGGAGACGACCGCGGCGTACCTGCTGCGCGACAAGCTGAGTGAGATGGAAGCCCTCGGGGCACCGGAGGAGGGCGAGGATCAGGGCGACTTCGGAGAGGGTAGTCTGTTCACCTGGGCCACCTCTGTGGCAAGCCTGACCGAGATCGAGGAGCTGTACGACGTGACCGTCCGCGTGCAATGGCTTGAGGCCGGCGAACAGCGTGAACTGGCCGTGCGGACGTACATGGCGGGCGGCGGTCAGGCTGGGGGCCAGGACGGCGGCGCCGGCCAGGGCGGCCCTGGCGGCCCGCAAGGTCCGGGCCGATGACGGACCTCCGCGCGCAGCGCGACGACGGCTTCACTCTTGTCGAGTTGTTGGTAACGATGACGCTTCTGTCCATCGTCGCAGGAATGGCGTACTCGTCCTTCACCCACGCCGTGGATGTATATCAGCAGGGCGTGGGCCGGCTCGCGCTTGGGCAGAGCGTACGCATGGGCATCGCCGAACTTACGCGCGACATCGCCAACGGCATCGCCGACGCTGATGACGACGCGTTGATGCTGTACTTCGAGGACGCCCCTGGCGAAGTCGAGGGAGAAGGCCTCGACATGGTCACGTTCGTCGCACACGTGCGTCCGACCCAGTCGTCGGGGGAGGCGGCGCCGATGTCGTCGTTGCCGCCGAGTCTACGGCAGAACACCGGCCCTACCCAGGAAGACGAAGATGCGATCGGGAGTGTCCTGAGCGACCTGCTGCGCGTCGCCTACATGGTCGGCCCGGACCCCGCGCTCCCGCAAGGTTCTGCCCTCGCGGACCCCGACGAGGCCGCGACGCAGTCCCTCCTGCGCATCACCACATCGACGCTGGAACTCGAGGAGGCGTTCGGAGACGCCCTTGGGCAGGACCCAACGACGATGGTCGCGATGCTCGAGGAGCAAGGGGCCGTGGTGGACGCCGTCATCGACGGCGTACGGTCGCTGAACTTCGAGTTCTTCGACGGCGAGGAATGGTGGGAGCAGTGGGACGTCGAGGAGCAGGGCGTCCCGGCCGTCGTCCGGGTCGCGCTTACAGTCCAGGACGAGGGCGACGCTGCGGTGTTCTACACACGTTCCTCCGCCGCGCGCTTCATGTCGTCGCCTGCCGAGACCACGGCCGCAGAGGACGGGCAGGACGGGCAGCCTGGGCAGCAGGGACAGCCGGGGCCGCAAGGGCCCCCAGGAGGCCCATGACCATGCGCAGGGAGTGCGCGCGGGCGCATCGACCCGGCGATTCCGGCCTCGCGTTGATCGCCACCCTTTGGATCATGGCGGTGTTGTCGGTGCTCGCCACTGAGTACCTGTACATGGTCCACCTCGACACACGCATGGCCGAGAACGTCGTCGACCGAACTCAGCTCGAATACGCGGCGAAGGCCGGCATCGCGCAGTTCACGCGTGTCCTGGCCGAGGACGACACGACCTACGACGACGCTGTGGAAGAGTGGGCGCAGACGATCGAGGGCGAGCTTGAAGACCCGACGATCGCTACCAAGACGTACGCCTATGAACTCACCGCGACGGACGAGAACGCCCTGGTAGACGTGAACGCCGCCGATGAAAGCTTGATTACCGGCCTGCTGGGGCTCACCGCCGCGCTCGAGGACGAACGACCGACGATTGCGCAGGCCATCGTCGCGGCCAGGCCGTTCCGATCGCCCGGAGACGTCGCCAGAGCAGAGGGCATGACAGCAGATATCCTCTACGGTGGGGAGCAGATCGAGGGCGCCGAGCAAGCGACGCCACTCATCAACCTTATCACCGTGTACGCCGTCGATAAGAACGTGCAAACGGGCGGCGAGGAGCGCACGAACATCAACGACGCGGACGCCAACGCGCTCGTGCAGGGCCTAACGGGGCAGGACGGCGCGGAGTTGCTCAGTCAGGGAGAGGCGGAGGCCATCACGGCGCAGCGCGATGAGGAGCAATTCGACTCGCTCGGAGACCTGATGGACGTGCCGGCCATCAGCCAGAGCGTCCTCGACAGCGTGCGCGACCAGCTAAGCACGGAAGATAGTGACGACAACGACGACGAGCGGACGAACGTAAACTCCGCAAGCGCAGACGATTTGGCACAGGTGGACGGACTCGACGAAGGCACGGGCGAGGCCATCGTACGGCATCGTGACGATAACGGTGATTACGGCAGCGTCGACGATATACGCGACGCGATGTTGCTCAACCGAGACGACATGAAGTGGGTCGTCGACAAGGCGACCATCGCGGGCGAGGACACGCTTCGCGGCGTAGTGAACATCAATACGGCGAGTCAGGAGATCCTCGCCCTGCTGCCCGGCATGGACGCAGACAAGGCGCAGGCCATCATCGAGCGCCGAGAGACAGCGCCCGAGGGGTCGTCGCAGGACGAGCCGCAGTCGTCGCCGTTCAAGACCCTGGGCGAGCTGCTGGACGTTGAGCAGATCGACGACGACACGTTCAAGCAGTTGGTGAACACCATCACGTACCGCGCGCAGGCGTTCCGCGTGCAGGCGAACGGCTTGACCCCGGAAGGCGAGGCCGTCGCGCGGATCGCCGCCGTCCTGGACCGGAGCGGCGACGGCATCGAGACGCGGTATTGGCTTACGAACTGACGGCCCGTTAAGGGAGCAACACGTTGGCGAAGAACCGGATCGCCGCCGTCGACATCGGCTCGCACGCCGTTAAGGTCGCGGTGATCGCCCCGGCCGGGCAGGGGTGGCGCGTTGATAGCGTCGCGTCCGTAGTTACCTCCCAGCAGGCCGACGCCGAGGAACGCGCGGCCGCCGTCAAGCGCGCTCTCGCCGAGGCAGGCGCGCGGTCCGCGAAATGCGTTATAGGACTGCCCAGGCTCCAGACCGTTGTGCGCCGTCTTCACGACTTGCCCCCTGGCCTCGACGACGCAAGCCTGCGCGACATAATCGGCCTGCAGGCGGAAAGCGAGTTGCCGTTCGATCCAGGCACGGCTTTCTACGACTATCACGATGCCCGCGAGACTGAGGCAGGCACGTCTGTCGAGCTCGTCGCGGCCCGGACGGCCGATGTCGAGGCCCTGATCGCCCCGGTTCGCGAGGCCGGCGGCAAGCCCATGGGCGTCATGCCGGGCGTCGTCGGCTTGGGCGCTATGGCTGCGGCCCAGGGCCTGGGCTCGGGGAAGGGCTCGGCCCTTCTGATTCTCGACATTGGGCATACCTCGACAGATGCAGCGCTCGTGCGCGACGGGGCTGTCGTTTACACCAGGTCGTTCCCGCTGGGCGCGGCCGCGTTCGCCGTGGACGCCGACGACGCGGCGTCTCGGCTTGTGACAGAGACAGAACGCAGCGTCAGCGCGATACAGCGCGATTCCGAAATCGCGACATCGCCCACGACGATGCCATTCAGTGCGGTGTGGTTGACTGGCGGGGGCGCGGCGACGGCGCTGCCTGCGTCCGAGGGTGGTCCCGAGTCGCTGAGCGAACTCCTCCAAGGGCGCCTCGGCGTGCCCGTGAGTGTGGACGTCCGGGCGGGCACTATCGAGGACGGCGCCGGACTTGGCAGCATGGATCGTGGCTGGGAGCGGTACGCGTTGTCCATTGGGCTGGGGATCGCGGCGCTCGCCGGCGAGATGACCGTCAACCTGATGCCCACGCGGGAGAGGCTCCGCCACGAGCAGAGCGCCCAGACCCGGGTTCTGCTTGCGTACGGCGCGGCCGCGGCGCTACTCATCGCCGCGTTCACGTTCCTGAGCAGCCAAATCAGCGCCCACGGCTCGCGCGAGTTGCTGGACCTAGACCGACAAATCGGCGCGCTCGGCCCGTCCGGCAAACGGACCAGCGCCAAACTCAGTGACATGCGCGCCATGACCGAGATGCTCGAACCCAAGCACAGCGTTATCGACGTCCTTCGCGAACTCACCGAGCAGCTGCCGAACCGACAGGACATTGCGGTGACGACGCTCAACATCGAGTCGACCGGGAAGGTGACCGTCAGCTTCGAGGCTAGGTCGGCGGACGCGATGGGCACGGCCGTACGCAACATGGGCAGCTCCCGGTGGTTCGAGAACGTGCGCCCTGGACAGGTGACCTCGGCAGAGAAGGACGGCCAGCCGATCCAGCAGTTCGCCGTGACGCTTGACCTCACCGGCGACGCGGATTTGCTGGCTGCGCGCCGCGTAGCGGCGCCAGAAGGCGACCCCAACGCGGTGTCCGACGAGGCCGCCCCCGGCGAAACGGACGAGGGCGGCGACGTCGCTTCTGCCAACGGCCGCGGCCCGGGCCGACGAGCCGGCTCCGGTGGTGGATCGGATCGAGGCCGCGGCGGGGCCCGGGGGCCCGGAGGCGGGTCGTCTGAGTCGGGCTTCAACGACGGCGGGTCGCGCCGATCCGGTGCGTCCGGGGGCCGACAGGAGTTCCGTACGGCGGATGGCGGATCGAAGGTCATCGAAGGCGGGCGCGTGACGCTCTACTCCGCTAGCGGCTCGGTGATCAAGGAATACGATGCCAGCCTCGAGGAAGGGGCCTCCAAGGACGAAGCTGCTGCCGACGCCGATGATGGCGAGGACAAGGGGGGCGGCGTATTCGTCGCCGACGGAGACGCGACAGACGAGCGCAAGACCGACGACGCCGATGACACGGTACGGTCCGACACGACCGAGGTCAGGGTGCGGCGCGTGCAGGTAGACGGAGACGACAGTGACGAGAAGTAGATGGGCGCGCGGCTCGACGTGGAGACGCACATGAGGCTCTTCGGTGGACTCAGGGACCGCGGGCCACGCGTGGCTCTGGTCGGCATGGCGGCCGGCGTCGCGCTGTACGCGGCGTTCCAGCTATTCGGCGCCTTTGGCGGGCGCGCGGCCGTTACGCAACGCCGGTTGGACCTGGAGGACGCGAAGCTGGTCGCCACCATGGCGCCGGTGATTGAGGACGCGCATCAGTCGTTCCAGAGCGACGCCGGCATGGAAGGCTCGGCGCTGCCGGAGGCGCTGGTAGACCGGCTGAAGGCGGCCTACTCGTTGACCGGCGGGGACGGCAAGACCCGCGTGCCGGGGTCATCGACAGCGCTCGCCAGCGCGATGAGCATCGACTTTGCCTCTGCGGAGTTCATCACGGGGGCGCGCAATCTGCCGGATTGGGACGCGGTCGCCGGTCGGAAGCGCAACCTGTTCGACGAGAACCGGGCGACGCTGCAGGCGCTTGTGTATTCCGAAATCAGCAAGGTCGCTGCGGAGAGTGGCATCGGCAAGCTCGACAGCGTGAAGGTCGAGGCGCCGCGGGCGGTCCGCGGCCGCCGCGCAACGGCGCGCAAGAACGGCTCCACCGTCAAGGCCGACCCCACCTCCGCGCGGGACCTCAGGGACCACGTCGATGCCGCCACCGCGGCTCTCGGAGGCAGCGACGATGCTGGGTTGCGGGACGCGCTACGCGCCGCCGTCGCGCTCGCGGCGGCCGACCCCTCCATACGCCGATCGACGCGGGCCGCCATCGTGGGTCTGCTCGACGAGCATGGGCTGTCTGACACGCAGGCGGCGTGCATCCGGCTCGCCTCGCTCGCGAGCCAGCCTGACTCGATGCGGGCGTTGGGGCACATCCTGAACGCGCATCTTGACGATGCTCTTGCCGCGCTGCCAGCGCCTCCGGCCGAGCCGGACGAGACCGCCGAAACCGAGTCAGATGGCGGCGGCGACGGTGAGGAGGGCGACAACGGCGAGGAGGTCGACCCGTCGGCGTCAGGAGGCGACGCTGCGGAGCCATCCGACGATGCCCCTCCGGCTCCCGACGCCGCACCATCCGAGGACGTCGAGACGCCCAACCCCGAGCCCGACGCAGAGGCCCCCTCGGCCGAGACCGGCGATGGGCACGACCCCCCAGCCACCGACGGTGATGACGCGTCCGACGACGCGGCGCCACCGCCTACGGACGATCCGGTCGCGTTCCATTCCGAGCCGTTCCCCGCGCTGCCTGTGCTGGCAGCGTCCGTGCAGCGCAGGCTGCTGACGACGCTCAAGGCCGCCGGTGCGACGTGGCTGACGGACAAGCAAGTGACGGCGATCCTGACCCCGCCCGACCCAGAGCCCGCCTCTGCCGCGGACGGCGAGGAGAGTGCGGGCGATGCCGACGAGGACGTCGAGGCGAACGCCAACGAGAGCGTCGAGGCCGATGTAGCGGACGACGGAGCGACGGCGGGCGAAGGCAATCAGGACGCGCCCGATGAACCGGACGCCGCCCAGGACGCGATCGTTGAGGAAACCACGGCGACGGCAGACGAACGAGACGAAGCAGACGACGGGTCGGGCGCGAGCGAAGCCGACGAAGACGCCAACGCCGCCGACGGCGAAGCCACGGCCGACGACGCCTCCGCCGAGGACGAGGAGGCGGACGCACCGGCCCCGGCCCATCCTGATGCGCACGTGGTGAGGGCCTACCAGGTGGCACTCGTGGATAGCCTGTGGCAGGTCGCGGACACGCTGCAGCGCACGGGAGTTGCTCGCGGGGGCAAGTACACGGCCACGCTGCAATTCAAGGGCCCGCTGGACCAACTGGTCAACTTCGTGCACAAGCTCGAGACGCAGAAGCCATGGATGCGCGTGACAGCGATGCGGATCGCGATAGACAACGCCGATCAGCCGATGCTCTCGCTCACGCTCACGTTGGAGGCCACGGTGCTATGACGGACTCGCACCCCAAAGACGCCATACCAACAGCGCCGGCGCCATCGCGCCGGCTGGCACCGGGCATCTGCTGGGCAGCGGCCTTGATGGTTATCGCGGCCGTGGGTGTGGCGCGCGCGCAGGACAACGGGGCGGACCGGTACCAGGTCGTAATGGAGAAGAACATCTTCCGGAAGCTGGGTTGGGCGCCGCCGAACGAAACACCGCGGTACACGGTGATACTCATAGCCATCGCGGAGGAGCCCGACCCCGAGCCGGAGCCAGCGGCCGCAGCCGAGTACGACTTCTGGGCAGGCATCCTGGGGCCACCCGCCGAGGCGACCCCTGTCGCGGACGTGGAGCCCGTCGAGCCGCGGAAGAACCGCGCGCTCATCAGCCGCAATGGGTCGGGTGACACGTTCTATGTCGAAGCGGGCGACAAGGTCCAGGACCTTACGGTAGTCAGCATTGAGGCCGGTAACGTGAAGCTCTCGGGCGAGGACGGGGCCGAAACAGAACTCGCGATGGGCGAGGGCGGCTTCGGTGGAGGCGGCGGCGGCGGGCCGCGTGGCGGAGGAGGACGCCGTGGCGGCGGGCCTGGCGGAAGGGCGCAGGGCGGCCGCGGGGGCGGGCCAGGTGGGGGTCGCTTCGGCGGGCAAATGCCGGCGCAGGCGCGCGAGATGATGGAGCGCTTCCGCAACGCCAGCCCAGAGGACCGTCAGCGGATGCGCTCGGAATTCCGCGGGGGCCGCGGCGGCCGCGGCCGGTAGCAGCCAAATACTACAGACAGATAAACCTAACGACGACCTCAGCAATCCAATACTGTTAGCCCTACGGCCACAGATAGTCAGGCGGATGAGCATGAGAACTCCCATCGGTTGCGCTGCCAGCAGAGCGGCCTCAGGGCTGCCGGGCGAGGCGGACGACGCATCGGCAGCGGGCCCCGAGGAGCACGCAGGCTAGTGGCCAACACACAACACACGCCGTGGAACACCGCGATGATTGCGTCAACCGCCACGTCCGAGCATCCCGACCCAACCAAGGCCTCCGCCACGGCGCGTAGGCTGGCGGGTGTCGCCCTTCTGTTGGCCTGCTTCGCGTGGGCCACCGGGTCGGTCTCCACGGCCGTCGGTCAGGGCGACGCGACGATGACCGTTGAGGAACGCGGCGAGGACGACAAGGCGACGCGCATCACGCTCGACTTCGTCAATGCCGAGGTCCAGCAACTCCTGAAGTTCCTCCAGACCGAGACGAACCTCACGATCATCGCGACCGAAGAGGACGTGCAGGGGAAGAAGCTGTCGCTGCTCAACCTCAGGGACGTCACGGTCGCCGAGGCGATCGAGAAGGTGAAGTCGGGCCTGATGCAGTTCGGCCTGACGACGATCCGCACCGACTCCACGATGATCATCACTACCGTCGAGAAGGCCGTAAAGATGAAGGTGCCCGTGTCGTCGGGCGCCGATCCTGAGTCGATCCCGGACTCCGACCAGGTGATAACGCACGTCATCCCGCTCAGCTACCTGGATGCCAACCAGCTTTCCGGGCAGATCAAGCCGATGACGTCGGACGCGGCCGTGGTGTTCGGCGACCAGGTGTCCAACGCGTTGGTGATCACCGATGTCGCGTCCAACATCCGCCGCGTGGCCACGCTCCTCGTGGGGATGGACTCCGCGCAAGCGACGCCTCTCGAGATCGCTGTCATCCAGGTGGACAATACCGAAGTCAACGGCATCGAGGACGCGCTCGAGGACCTCTACGGCACCGCCCGCGACCGACAGCGCCGCATCCGCGACCAGGGCAGACCCGGCGCGTCGCAGATGCACGACGAGGTATTCATCACGAGCAACGAAGACACAAATCAGCTCATCGTCCAAGCGTCGGCCGCGAACCTGGCTAGCATTCGCAAGCTTGTATCCACGCTCGATACGGCCCCCTCGATGCAGATGGAGTTCAAGGTTTTCCGTCTGAAGTTCGCGAACTCCGAAGACGTCGTCGAAGACCTCGAGGACATCCTCGAGGGCAGCAGTAGCAGCAGCAACCGGAACCGTCCCTGGTGGGAGCGCAACCGGCGCAACCAGGGCGGCGACACCATTCAGGGGATCACCGGCGAGATACGCATCGCCGCCGACGACCGCCTCAACGGCATTATCATCGGCACCGACCCGCGCAACTACGGCATCATCGAGACGCTGATAGCGGCTATCGATCAGGAAGACCGCCCCGGCGAAGAGATCAAGATCTACCACCTGAAGAACGCCGACGCGACGACGCTCGTCGCCAACATCACGGAGTTGGTCGAGGGTCAGCAGGAGGAGGACAACACGCCATGGTGGTGGGACGACCGTCGAGGCAATGACGAACCCTCCGAAGGCGTCTTCGGGTTGCGTGGGGTCGTCAACCTCACGGCCGATACACGGCTGAATGCCATCGTCGCGGCGACATCCTCGTCCAATCTCGTTGTGCTCGACGATCTGATCCTCCGTCTCGACGTCAACATGCCCGACCAGGAGTGGGGCACCCGGATATATGAACTCGACTTCGGCGATGCGGAGAACGTCGCGAACATCCTCAACAGCGTGTACCAGGGCAGCGGCGGTCAGCAGAACCGTGGCTTCTTCAACTTCCTGCCCGGCCGCAACCAGCGCAACCAGGCCCGCGGCTCGCTCGCCGGCAACGTCGTAGCTGAGGCGTATCCGACGATTAACGCCGTCATCGTCTCTACGTCGACCGCTCGGAACTTCACGCTCATTGAGCAGTTCATCCAAGAACTCGACGTCCCCACGCCGACTGAGCAGCGCGAGGTCACCCGCGTCTTCAACCTCGAATACTCAACCGCGGGCGAGCTTGAGGGCCTCCTCAACAACCTGTGGGAGGGTGACGGTCAGCAGGGGTTCAACTTCGGCCGAGCGATCACGCGTGGCTTCCGGCCCGAGCAGAACGACATCAACAGCCTCACCGGCAAGGTACGCATCTTCTCTGACGATCAGACGAACTCGCTCGTGGTCACGACCAGCGCTCGCTACCTGCCAGACGTCGAAGACCTGATACGGCAACTCGACATCGTCCGCGGCCAGGTGTGGATCGACATCACGATTCTCGAGTTGACGCTCGACGACACGACGAAGCTTGGGCTGGAGATGGAACTCACCGAACGACGGCTGTTCGGCGCCGACGCGTTCGGGAAGGATCGGGCGCCGGGAACGAACCCACTCACCGGCGCATTCTCCTCCGACGTAGGCCTCAGCCAAGAAATCAGCGGGTTCTCCCTGAGCCTGGCGACGCAGGAGTACATGGCATTCCTACACACTCTGATGCGCCGCAACCAGGTGCGGACGCTCTCCCGTGTGCCGCTGTATGTGCGTGACAATGAGGAGGCCACATTCAACAGTGGCCGCGACATTCCGTACCTACAGAGCGCGAGCACGTCCGAGTTCACCGACCGCGAGATATTCAACTTCGACTTCCTGCAGGACGTCGGCATCAATATCACCATCACGCCGCACATCGCGCGGCGTAGCGCGGTTGAGGGTGGCAAGCGCACGATCGGCCTGGACATCACTCAGGTCACGGCGAGCAACTTCCTCGAGTTCACGAGCTTCAACGCGCCGTTGACGGAAGACAGCAGCATCTCCACGTATATCGACGCGCAGGACGGCCAGCAGATCGTCATCGGCGGTCTGAAGAAGCAGAAGCGTCAGGAGATTGAGGAGAAGGTACCGATATTGGGCGATCTGCCTCTCCTCGGTTCGCTGTTCAAGCGCACGGAGGATGTCGCGCAGGACTCTGAGATCGTGATCGTCATCACCCCGCACATAGTCGACATCAACGACAGTGCCGACCGAGCGCGTCTCGACACTCTGCAGCGCGATCGCTTCGGCTCCGAGGAGGAAGGCGTACTCGACCCGCCGGTGGTCGAGTAGAGCGCGCCCACTCGCCTCACGACGACATCACGTGTAGCGCCCGCGCGCCGGCACAGCGCGCGGGCGCGACCGTGCCCGACCGATGCGCGCCCACGCGCGGATCCGCGCCCCCCTTACCGCGACCCGACACGACGTTGAGCGCGCGCCCTGGCGGTCATACAATCCGTGCGCTCCCACTGACCGCCCCTCCCCGGAGATCCTCCATGGACGTTCTAGATATCGCCGTCATCGGCACGGGCGGCCGGGCCGGCGCACACTTCGCGACGATACCAAAGCTGACGCGCCACTTCCGCCTGACGGCCGTCGCTGACCTCGACATCGCCCGCGCGCGCGCCGTTGCGGACGCCCACGGCGTGTCGGCGTTCGCGGATCCCGTCGAGATGCTGGACACGGTCAAGCCGCATGTGATCCTGATCGCGGTGCCACCGGAGGGTCACCATGTCCTCGTCGCCCAAGCTGCGGAGCGGGGCATCCACGCCGTCAGCGAGACCCCGATGTCGTTCAGCCTTGCGTGCGCGCAGAGGATGCTCGACGACGCTGAGCGCCACGGCACGCTGCTCGAAGTCAGCGAGAACGTGCGTCGGTGGCCGATGGAGCGCCTCAAGCGGCGCATCGTCGATTCGGGGGCGTTGGGCGATGTGACCCAGATACACTGCTGGTACGGCAGCGGCATGTACCACGGAATCAGCGCCATCAGGAACATCGCAGCGGCGGAGGCGACACAGGTCATTGGGCACGCCCACAACGTGCGTATGGCCGCAAGCCGCTGGTTCGATCCGTTCACCCGGCGTTCAGCAGGGGAGCACCCTGGCACGGTGACTGCGCCGTCGGGGGCGGCCGGCGACCCATCGCTCGTCACATGGGAACTAGGCGTCACGACGTTCGCCAACGGGGTCACGTCGACGCACCAGTACCCAATCGGCGGGGTGCGCGGGAACCACTGGGAGACGCACCTCACTGCTGGCGAGTTCGTCGCCAACGACATCTACGAAGTTGTGGACGGCGAGCGGCGCCGTCTGGACGTTGAGACCCTGTACTCCGACGGCTCCAACGGTCGCGGGATCGACGCGCTGCGGGTCGAGACTTCGGCGGGCGAGGTCTTGTGGGAGAACCCGCATCGCAGCTACCCGCTGGCGGATGCCGACGATGTGGCGCGCGCGGACGTGCTCTTGAGCGTCCACGCGGCCGCGACGGAAGGCCGTGACCTCGACTACGGCGGGATCGGCGGCTATCGGGACATGGAGATGATGATCGCGGCGCGTGAATCGACGCTCGCGGGCAACGCCGCCGTGCCGCTGCCGGCGAATGGCGCGCCCCTTTACGACGAGATACAGCACGCGGAGTACGCGCGCAGGTACGGGCACGACCCGCTGGATCTCCAGACGTCTGAGAAGTGGACCCAGGAAGCCGCGATCGCATCGGAGATAGTCGCCGGTGGATCTTGACGCGACACGACCGTTCGCCGATTCGCTCCCCGGCGACCCTGACCTCGCCCAGAGGATGGCCGCTGACGGCTACCTTTGCCTCCGCGGCCTCCTCGACCGCGACGCAGTCCACGCGGCGCGCGACGCCATCGCCTCCGTGCTCGCCGACGATGATGTTCTAGCGAGCGCTACCCCGGCCAGCGATCTCGTGTTCCGCGGAGGCGAACCGCCCGATCGCGGTGTTCTCGAGCGCGCGCACAAGCGGATTAACACGCTCGACGCGTTCACGGCGCTGTCTGAGCAGCCGGGCATACGCGCGGTCATGAGTGTCCTCCTGGGCGACGCCGTGAGGACGCACGCGCGGAAGATCTGCCGAGTCAAGTACCCGCACGACAGTTACGACATCGTCGGGCCGCACCAGGACTTCTGGTACGTGAAGGGCGCGGAGGAGACGTACACGTGCTGGACGCCGCTGACCGACACTAGCGCGGCGCTGGGCGGCCTCGCCGTGCGCCCGGGCCCTCAGAGCGGAGGGCCGACGCCGCACGCGCAACGGGCCGACTCGCGATTCCACGGCGTGGACGACGATGGCGACCCGCGCGCCTGGGCGTGGTCGCCGATGCGGGTCGGCGATGCGCTGGTGTTCCACAGCCTGACGGTGCACGCAGGCCTACCGAACACGTCCGCGCATGTGCGGCTCTCGGTGGATTACCGGTACCAACGTGCCGGCGCTCCGATGGACCCCAGCCACGTGCGACCACATTTCGAATGACGCGTCCAGTCGCCTGCGCCTAGCTGAGATCTAGCCCCCGGGGACCGCCTGGTAGATGGTTCGGTCGTACTCGTACGGGAACACGAAGTCCACCGTCCGATACGCGCCCCCGTCCGACCCTGGCGGCGTCTCCACGGGGATGTGCAGCCAGATATCGTTCGCGTTGGGCTTGACCGCCTGGAACGGTAGGTACCCGGACACCGTGATGCCGGGTGGGACTTGGTCGCCGGTCAGGTTCCGCTCGAACAGGAGCGGATTCACGGTTCGCAGGCCGGCCTCCGTGTCCCGGCGCAGCCCGCGCTTCGCCTCGAGTCGGGCCCTGTTCTCCGCCTCGGTCATGGCGTAGTAGTAGTTGGGATCCATGTCAGCGCGCATCCGCTGATTGTCCTCGATGAACACGCGCACAGTGTCGACGTCGGCCAGCTTGATCCGAACGGGCTTGTCGTGAGCGTGTGACACGGTCACGTGCCACACGTCCACCCGGCTGTGCGCCGGCCACGACGGCTCAAAGTGGAACGCGGATGTCTCGCCGCCTCGGGTGAACTTGCGGTCGAGGTCACCCTTGGGCCAGTACTGGACGCGTACGGTGACCCCGTCGCGTGTGAGCTCCAGAGTCGGCTCCGGCTGGGTCTCTGTGTCCACGACGATATCGGCGTAGCTGCCTTCGTACGCTGCCAACGGCTTGATCGGCCGACGATGCGGAGGCGCGGCGGACCCGCACCCAATGGCAAGAAGCGCCGCGACGACAGGAGCCAGGTACCCGGCCAGAACGTGTCCGCGCATGTGTGACATCTCCTCATTGCTCTCGTCGTCGATGGACGGCGAGGCGCCGACTGACGGCGCAAGTGAGCTCCGCGGCAGGCGCCCGCGAGGGCGATCACAGCTAGCGGCGTGCGAGCAGCGAGGGAGCGCAGCGAAGCCCGGTCGCGTCTCGAGTCGCCCGGCCCGGAACGCAAACTGCCCCTCCCATCAGGGAGAGGCAGCCGCGTAGAACCGTGATCGACTGGACCTAGTGGCGCACGGACGCCGGCTGCGCTTCGTAGATAGTCCGGTCGAAGTAGTACGGGAACGAGAAGTCGACCTTCTGGTAACGCCCAATGTCCGAATCTGGCGGCGTCTCCACCGCGATGTGCATCCAGATGTCCTCGGCGTTGGGCTTGACGGCCTGGAACGGCAGGTACCCCTCGATCGTCGCCCCGACCGGTACTTCCTTGTTGATGAGGTTCCGCTCGAACAGGAGCGGCTGCATCGTTTCCAGCCCGTTCTTGGTGTCGAGGTGGAGGCCCTTCTTGTTCTGGAGCCGCCCTTTGTTCTCGACTTCTGTCATGGCGTAGTAGTAGTTCGGGTCCATGTCGGCGCGCATGCGCTGGTTGTCTTCGATGTACACGTACGCGTCATTGATGTCGATCAGCTTGAGTCGGACCGGCTTGTCGTACGTGTGGCTCACGCTGACATGCCAGACGTCCACGCGGCTGCCCTGCGGCCACGATGGCTCGAAGTAGAACGCGGAGGTCTCGGCGCCTCGGTTGAACTTGCGGTCGAGGTCGGCCTTACGCCAATACTGAGCCCGGATAGTCACGCCGTCGCGCGTGAGTTCCAGAGTCGGCTCTGGCGCGGTTTCCATGTCCACGATAATCTCGGCGTCTTCGCCTTCGTACGTTGCCAACGGCTGGATCGGCGAGAGACGACTCAGTGGCGCGCTTGATGTGCATCCAATGGCCAGCAGGCCGGCGACCGCAAGCGCAACGGACCCGCCCAGAACGTGTCGGCGCATACGTGGCATCTCCTCATGGCTTCGGCATCGACGTGCGACCCAAGGCCAGCTGGCCTCCAGTCGCGGGCGAATCCGCGTGAGCGCTCTCGCGGACGTTCGCGCGCATGCTAGCACGTAGATCGGCGAGACACAAACGACGGGACGAACCCGATCGGCCTCGGCGATTGACCGTCGGCCGGCCGCGATGCTACACTCCGCCGACGCGCCAGACTACGCCGCCTAGCCTCGGAAGCGCGGGCCCATTCGCAGTTACGTGAGGATGTAGCGCAATGCCAAAACACGAACCGACCTCAGATATCAAGCGCGAAGGCCCGGAGGACGAGGAACGGGCCGCGGGCAGCGAAGACGGCCCTCCCTCGGGGATGTCCCGGCGCTCGTTCATCCAGGGCGTTGGCGGGACGGCCGTCGCGACGGCCGCGATGTCCAGCTCGACGCACGCTGAAGCTGACGCTGCCGAGGGCGCCGAGGGCGTCCGGGTAGCCAGCATCACCCTCAACATCAACGGCGAGGCGCACGCGGTGTCGCGGGTCGAACCTCGGACGACGCTGTTGGACGTGTTGCGGAACCGCCTCGAATACACGGGCGCGAAGCCCGTGTGTGAGCGCGCGAGCTGCGGCGCCTGCAGCGTGCTTTTCGACGGCAAGCCGGTATATGCCTGCTCGATCCTCGCGATGGACGCCGAGGGCCACGAGATCATCACAGTCGAGGGGCTGCTGGACGGCGACAACCTGCATCCGGTCCAGGAGGCGTTCGTCGAGGAAGACGCTCTGATGTGCGGCTTCTGCACGCCGGGCTTCGTCGTGTCCGTCGCCGCGCTGGTGGCGGAGAACGACGACCCGACGCTGGACGAGGTGAAGAAGGCCCTCAGCGGCAATCTATGTCGGTGTGGGACGTACACCCGGGTGTTCGCCGCCGCGCAGACCGCCGCGCGCCGCGTGCGGGAAGGGGCGTAACGTATGGCAGTCATACCTTGGAAGCCAGCCGGCGACATGACGCACGTCACGAAGGACACCGTGCGCGTCGACGCTGTCCCGAAGGTCACTGGCAAGGCGAAGTACGCCTACGACGTGCTGCCGAAGGACGCGCTGATCGGCCTGTTCGTGACATCGCCCTACCCCAACTGCAAGGCTGTGGCGATCGACACAGCCGCTGCCGAGGCGTTGCCGGGCGTCAAGGCGGTGTGGGTTGACGAGGGCAAGGTGTGCCGCATGGCCGGCGAGTTCGTCGCGGCCGTCGCGGCGGAGACGCGCGACATCGCGCGTGATGCCGCCCGACGTGTTCGCGTCGAATGGGAACGCTACCCGTTCGTCGTAAAGGCGGACGACGCCAGGCAGACCAACTCCGCGCAGGTCCACGGTTCGACCCGGCCGAACGTGAATCGCGCCACCGACGATGAGGCCGGCGATGTCGAGGCCGCCTTCGAGGCGGCGGCCGCGGTTGTCGACGGGACGTACTCGACGCAGGTGCAGACGCACACGTCTCTCGAGCCCCACGGCATGACGTGCCGGTGGGATGACACCGGCGAGAACCTGCGCGTCTGGGCCTCCACACAGGGCGTCTTCAGCGTGCGGGGAGAACTCGCAGGCGCCTTGGAGATGCCTGAGAGCAACGTGGTGGTGACCACGGACTACATGGGCGGCGGCTTTGGCAGTAAGTTCGGAGCCGGTGTCGAAGGCATCGTCTGCGCGAGACTGGCTCGGGACGCCAAGCGCGCCGTCAAACTCCTACTCACGCGCGAGCAGGAACAGACGAACTCCGGCAACCGACCGTCGAGCGTCCAACACATACGCGCGGCCGCCGATGCGGACGGGCGCGTGACCGCGTTCGACATGGAAGCCTACGGCACGGGCGGCTACAGCGCCGGGGCGGGCTTCCCAGCGCCCTACATATACGGCGTGCTTGGCGACCCGTCGGGCATCCCGAACCGTCGGATCGTGCGTGACGACGTCCGCGTGAACGCGGGGAATGCCCGCGCCATGCGAGCGCCCGGGCACCCGCAGGCTTCGTTCGGTATGGAAGCCACGATGGACGAGTTGGCGTACGCGTTGGGCATCGACCCGGTAGAGCTTCGCGTGCTGAACGACCCGAACGAAACCCGCCAGGCGCAATACCGCGACGCCGCGGAGCGCGTCGGGTGGAGTCGCCGTAGCGCGGACCCGGGAGCTGGAGCAGGGCCGGTCAAGACCGGCTTCGGCATCGGGGGAGCAACGTGGGGCGGCGGCGGCGGCGGCACACGCGCGACGGTTGAGATCCATTCGGACGGGTCGGTCGTCGTGAAGTGCGGCACCCAGGATCTCGGCACCGGGACGCGCACCGTCGTGGCGGTCGTGGCGGCCGAGCAGTTGGGGCTGGCGGTCGAGGACATCACGCCCCTCATTGGCGACACCCGGTTCCCGCCGTCAGGCGGCAGTGGAGGGTCGACCACCTGCGCGGCGGTCGCGCCCGCGATCAAAGTGACTGCCGATACGGCGCTGGCCACCCTCCTGACGCGCGTGGCGGCCGCGCTGGATACCGACGCCGAGAACCTCGAGGCCGTGGATCGCTCGATCCGTCGCATCGACGACCCGTCGGCGTCGCTATCGTGGTCCGACGCCTGCGCACTCCTCGGAGCCGAACCGATCTCCGAGACCGAGCAGCACGACGGCAGCCTGTCGTCCAGCGGCACGGCCGGCGTGTGCGCCGTCGAGTTGACCGTGGACGAGGAAACCGGCGACGTGCGTATGCAGAAAGTCGTATCGGTGCAAGAGGCCGGTCTCGTCATCGACAAGCTGACGCTAGAGAGCCAGCTGATCGGCGCGGTGATCCAGGGGATATCCTACGCGCTGCATGAGGACCGAGTGATGGACCGCATACTCGGGCATCAGGTCAACGCGAACATGGAGTTCTACAAGATCTCCGGCACGATGGACATGCCCGAGATCGAGCCCGTAGTGTGGATGACGGAACAGTCACTCAGCCGGGGTGTCATCGGGATCGGGGAGCCGCCGGTGATACCTGTCGCGGCCGCGATCGGCAACGCCGTCCGCAACGCCATCGGCGCCCGCGTCGCCGGTCTGCCGATCACGCCGCGTAGAGTGCTTGAGGCGCTCGAACGGGAAGGGAGAGCGCAAGGATGAAGAACTTCGAGTACGTGAGACCTGGCAGCGTCGCTCAGGCCGTGCAAGCCCTCGACCAACGCGGCGCTATGCCGCTCGCCGGCGGCATGGATATGGTGCCGGGGATGCAGGACAACGTGATCGACGCCGATCGCGTGGTCAACCTGAAGTCGATCCAGGACGACGGCATCCGCGGCATCCGCGAGACGGATGGCGGGCTTGTCATCGGGGCGCTGACGACGCTCACAGAGATCGCGGAACACCCCGTCGTCCAGTCGCAGTACGCGGCGTTGGCTGAGGCCACGCTCGAGGTCGGCTCCCCTCAGATCAGGAACGTCGGGACCCTCGGCGGGAACCTGTGTCAGCGACCCCGTTGCTGGTACTTCCGCAGCGAGCATTACAAGTGTCTGAAGAAGGGCGGCCCCCGCTGCTTCGCGGCGGACGACGAAGCGGAGAACCAGTACAACGCGATTCTCGGCGGCGGGCCGGCGTACATCGTCCACCCGTCCAACTGCGCATCCGCTCTCGTAGCGCTGAACGCGACGTTCCACGTGGCCGGGCCGGACGGCCCCCGCGCTGTGCACGCCGATGACTTCTTCGTGCTGCCGACGGAGCGCCTGCTCCAGGAGAACGTCCTGCGGCAGGGCGAGATCGTCACGCACGTGGAGATCCCCGAGCCGCCAGACGGGTCCAAGAGTGCGTTCCTCGAGACATCCGAGCGCGCCGGCTTCGACTGGGGCATCTCAGGAGCGGCCGTCGCGGGCGTGGTCCGCGATGGGGTCATCACGAGCCCGCGTATCGTGCTCTACGCGGTCGCGCCCATTCCGTGGCGCGCGACCGACGCGGAGGCTGAGATCGACGGCAAGCCACTCAACGAGGGCAATATCCGCGCCGCGGGCGAGGCCGCGCTCGCCGGCGCAGAGCCGCTCTCCAACAACGGGTACAAGGTGCCCCTGACGAAGACGATGGTGCGCCGCGCCCTGGCGCGCCTGGCGTAGGAAGGGGCAGACAATGGCAACGATCGCACACGTGTGCAAGTACCTCCGCACGAAGTCGATGTATACGGCAGACGAACGCGGGGCCGAAGCGTTGGTCACGCCGTCGGAGACCGGCGTGTACTGGTGCAACCGAACGGGAGGGGCGATGGGCCCGGACCAGGACATAGCCGGCCCGCGCGACTGCGGCGAAGGCCGAACCTGCTATCTGGCGACGCCAGTCCTGCTCGGGACGACCGCAGGATAGCTACGCCGTCGCACTCATCGCCGGGATCCCTTCCCGGCGATGAGCGTGCCCGGTCAGTCCGCTGGCTGCATCTCGGCCGGTACCGCCAGTCCGGCGGCCTCGGCCTTGCGCGCGCGCCGCTTCTGCATCCAGGCAACGTCGTCGCTGATGACGTAGAGCGCTGGGACGATGAACAGCGTGAGGAAGGTCGCCATCGACAGCCCCCACACGATCGTGTTTGCCAAGGGCTTCCACGTCTGTGATGTGCCACCGACGCCTAGGGCCATCGGCATTAGGCCCGCGACGGTCGTGATGGTCGTCAGCATCACCGGGCGGAGACGCAGCGATCCGGCCTTGATAACGGCGCGCCACCGGTCGGCCCCACCGCGTCGTCGTCGGTTGATGAAGTCGATGAGCACGATGGAGTCGTTGACGACAATCCCAGCCAGAGCGACGATCCCGTAGAGCGTCATGAGGCTGAACGGCGCCTGTATCACGATGAGCCCAACGACCGCGCCGAAGAACGCGAACGGCACTGTGAACAGGATGATGAAGGGCTGTATGAGCGACTTGAACTGCGCGGTAAGCAGGAGGAAGATGATGAACACGCCCAACACGAAGAGGCGCGCCAGCCCTGAGAACGCCTCCTGGAATTCGGCGAACTCACCGCGGTAATCCAGCGCGTACCCCGGGTACCGGTGACTCAGTTCGCGGAAGCGTTCCTTCAGCTCCGTGTTGACCTCTACTGCCCCGGTGATCGCCTCGTCGACGTTCGCGGAGAGCGTGATCGCGCGTTCGCCTTCGAAGCGTCGGATCGCCGAGTACCCGCGCTCCACGTGAAGGCTAGCGACCTCCCGTAGTGGCACCGGAGCCCCGTTAGATCCGCCGACGGTGAGAGATTCGAGTTGCGAGACGGACGCGCCATCCGCGCCGCGGAGTTTCACAACGACATCGACGTCCTCATCGCCATCGCGGAAGGTCGTCGCCACTGTCCCGTCCACACACGCGCGGACCATTCCGGCAACTTGCAGGACATCCAGGCCGTGCATCCGCGCGCGATCTTCGTCCACGCTCACGCGGATCTCTTCCTTACCCGGTGAGAAGTTGTTGCCGATGTCGTACACGCCGGGCATCGTCGCCAGTTCGCCCTCCAGCTCGGCGACGAGGGCCTCCAGCGTGTCGAGCCGGTCGCCCTTCACCTTGACCTCGACCGCCTTGCCGGTCGGGGGGCCCTCCTCGATCTTAGTGAACTCGATCCGCTCGTAGCCCGCCAGGAGCTGACATCGCAGACGTAGATCCGCGAGGATGTCGTCGATGTCCCGGCCGCGGTCCTTGCGTTCGACGACATCAACGACGATCTGCCCAAGGTGCGTGCCGGTTATCGTGCCGTCGTCCTCCGCGATCATCCCCGCGGTCGCCATCACGGCTTCCAACTCGGCGGCCGGCAGGTCGAGGGCGATGTTCTCGACCCGCTTGAGGAAGTCATCGGTCGTCGAGAGCTTTGTCCCCTGTGGCATCCACACGCGGACATAGAAGAACGACATCTCGTCGCCCGAGAACATGTCTACTCCGACGAGCGGCACCAACCCGGCGCTCGACACCGCCAACAGCAGGAAGGCGCTCACAGCCCAATACCTGCGCCTAACGACCCAAGCCAGCGTGCGAACGTAACGCAATCGGATCGCGCGGAACCACCTGTGCTCATGTCGTGAGCCGGCGCCAGTGGGCCTGGCCCATTCGACGGCGTGCGCGGGCAAGATCAGGAACGCCTCGATGTTTGATGCCACCAGCGCCAACGTGACGACAAGCGGGATGATGCGCAGATATGCGCCCATGATCCCCGGCATCAGCATGAGCGGCAGGAAGGCGGCGATGGTTGTCGCGGTAGAAGCGACGACTGGCTGGAATACCTCCCCGATGCCGTCCACCACGGCACGCGCCTTCTCCTTCCCCATGTCGAGATGGCGGACGCAGTTCTCAACCATCACGATGGCGTGGTCCACCACCATGCCGAGCACCAGCACCAGCCCGAACAGCGCGTTCCCGTCCAGCGACCTGTCGGTGAAGCGCATGAAGATGAACGTTGTCGCGAACGTCACAGGCATCCCTATGACGACGACGAGTGCAGCGCGCCATCCGAGGAAGACCCACAGCGACGCGAGGACGAGCACGATCCCGAACATCGCGCTAGTCTGCAGCCTGCGCATGATGTCGTTGATGAAGATGGACTGGTCGTTTACGAGCGCGATACGGGCCCCTCCTGGGAGCTTCTCCTTCTTGTAGTCGTCGACGACGGCGCGCACGGACTTCACGACGGACAGCGTGCTGGAGCCGGCCTTCTTCGCAACGTTGAGCGTTACCGACGGCTCGCCGTCAAGGCGGGAGAGGATTTCGGCCTTCTCGAACGTGTCGGTCACCGTCGCCACGTCCGAGACGCGGACAGCGTCGCCAACGGCGCCGGAACGGACGATGACGCGCCCGACTTGGTCCGCCTCGTCGAACTGGCCGACCGTGCGCAGCAGGTACTCCGTGCGGCCGGCCGCCACGGCTCCCCCGGGGACGTTAAGGTTGCGCGTCGCGATGGCGCGCGCGACCTGCGGCACCGTGAGTCCGACGCCCTCCACGCGATCCGGGTTGACCTCCACCCAGATCTCGCGATCCCGCTTGCCCGCGATCGTCACCTGGCTCACGTCCGTGTCCAGGCGGACCAGATCGTCGATTTCCTCGGTGATGCGTTTGAGCTCACGCTCAGACAGCTCGCCGCTCACGACCACGCTGATCACCGGCCACCAGTCCTGCGTGTTCAGCTCACGCACGTCGGCGTCCTCAGCCTCGTCCGGCAGGCGGACGGTGTCGACCGCCTGACGCAAGTCGAGGAAGCGCTTGTCGAAGTCGTCCTCCGACAGGTTCTGTTCGAACTTCACGCTGATGAAGGACAGGCTCTCGTCCGACGTCGACGTGACCATGCTGATCTTGTCGACGCCCTCGATGGCGTCCTCGAGCGGCACCGTGACGAGTTGCTCGACTTCCTCGGGCGCCGCCCCCGGGTACACGACGGTGACGAAGGCCCAGTTGAAGTTGATGTCCGGCGAAGCCTCGCGCGGTATGACGATGAACGCGTATGCTCCGAGGAGCATGATCGTCACCATCGCGAGGTTCACGAGCAGCGGGTTGCGGACGGAGAATCGCGCGAACCACATGGCTACGTATCCTTAGAACGGGGCCTTCACCACGCGTCTACGCGACGGACGACCTTCACGAAATCGCCTTCTCGCAGGCTTTGCCGCCCCGAATACACGACCTCCACCCCGGCATCTACACCGGCGATGACCTGAACGGAGCCGCCGTTGGTCAGGCCTTGCTCAACCGGCGCGCGCCGCGCACGTCCGTTGGACACTGCGTACACATAGGCGCCGTCGCCCGCCGAGCCCTGCACGACAGTGTCGCGTGGCAGCAGGATGGCGTTGCGTCGCACGTCGATCGGGAAACTCACGCGCGCGAACATCCCGGGCCTTGCGGCGCCGTCGGCGTTGGACATCTCTATCTCCACCTCGGCTGTACGGCTCGCCGAATCAACTGTGGGGCTGATCCGTGATATCGACGCGGCGACGGCCGATGGAAGCGTCTGCAGCAGCACGCCGGCTGGGCCTCCTACTGCCAAATCGGCGAGGTCGGCTTCCAGCACGCGCACCGTCGCGCGAACCGTGTCCATCTGGACGATGTCGAGTATGGGCGCGGCCGGATTCGCCATGTCCCCCGGGTCCACGCTGCGGCGCGCGATGGTGCCCGCGATGGGGGCCTTGATGAACGCGTCGTCCAGCCGCTTTTCAGCCAGCGCCAGCGAGGCCTCCGCCTGCGTCACTGCGGCCGACGCCGCGGTAATCTCCGCTTCCCAACTCTTCGCGTCGACGAGTGAACGCGCCGTCGTATCGCCGGCGCGCGCTTGCTCGACCTGCGCGGCGGCCATGGCGATGTCCGACTCCCACGTCTGCGAATCGGCCTGCTTCCGGGCGACCATTACGCCGGCCTCGGCCTGGCGCACCTGGGCCTCAAGCGAACTGATGTCCTCTTCGCGGCTGCCGTTCTCCGCCATCGCCAACTGCTCGCGCGCCGCGCGGTCCTGGGCCTTTGCGACGTCGAGCAGCGTCCCGGCGCTGTCGAGTGTTTGCTTGCTGATCGCGCCGTTGTCGAACAGAGTCTGCATGCGCTCAGCGTTCCGGCTGGCGTCCTCCCGCGCGGCCACCGCTTGAGCCAGCCCGGCGCGGATCTGGGCCCGCTCCTCGTCCCTGAGCCCGCGGCGCAGCTTCGCCAGGTTCGCCTGGATCACGGCGAGCCCGGCCTCCGCCTGATCGGTCTGCGAGTGCGCCCGCGTCTCCGCCAGGTCCTGCACCAGCTTCAACGCCGCTTCGGCCGCCTGGAGCCCGGCCGCAGCCTGCGCAGCCTGCGCGCGCACCCGCACTTCGGCGAGCGCGTGCACCTGCTCATGGGCGGCGGCGGCGGCGAGGGCCGCCGCGCTCGCCTGCAGCGCCTGCAGCTCGAGCTCCTCATGCTCAAGAATCGCGACGACATCGTCGACCCCGACGCGCATGCCCTCGTCGACGAGGATGTCCTCGACGCGACCCGGCATCTTCGCGTAAACAGACACGTCGGCGACGGCTTCAATAGTGCCGGACGTCGTAATCTCGCGCTGGATGTCGCCGCGCGTCGCAAGCACGGTCTCCACTGGGCGTAGACCCCGCTCCGCTGTCGCCTCGGGGTCGAGGCCCGCGGCCCGTTTCAACTCCGTCAGCGCCAGCTCGTACGAACCGGCCTCTGCGTGCATCTCCGCAAGCCTGTACCGCGCCTCGCGGAAACCTTCGTTGTGCTCTACCGCGGCCGTGAACGCCGCGGCAGCCGCTGCGCGATCGCCAGCGGCGGCGTGCAGGTTGCCCAGGTTGTAGTGCGCCTCGGAGAACTCCGGCTCCAGTTCGAGCGCCCTGGTGAAGGCCGTCTTCGCCACGTCGGCGCGGTCATCCTTCACGTACGCAATGCCAAGGTTGTTGTACATGACCGCCAGATCCGGCGCGACGCGCAGATCCAGGTTGGCGCCGCCGCGGCGCACCGCGAACGTCACAGCTCCCGCCGCTAAGCCGGCATCGAGCGCGGTGCGGTAATCCGCCTCTGTGGGGACGGGCAGGCCGCCGACGGCTGTGATGAGATCGCCGGAGAGGACGCCCGCGGCCTCGGCAAGGCCGTACGCCTGGACTGCGGTAACGATGACGCCGACTCCGCGTGACAACGTCGCGTCACCCGCGACGTCGGCATCTGTCACGTCCCGGGCCGCCAGTCCTAACAGAGATCTCCGGGCGGCTTCCGCCTCGGCGACGTCGGTCTGGCCGGTCACAAGCCGCACGCCGACCACGCCGACCGCCACGATGACCACTGCCCCGATGATCAAGGCCTTCTTCACCGCACGGGCCTCCTTCATATGTTCGCTACAGCCATGAAGACATTGCCGAGCCGGTTTCCCACGTGCAATTATCGCCCGACGCGCGCTCTGCGACGAGGGCACTTGCTGTCGCGGCGCGGGGACGCGCCTGGGCCGCCGGCGTATGGAACGACTGGCACGGCGTTTCGATGTACCGTTCGAGCCCGTTGCCGGGCGACGGCCACACGCGGAGTGTCCGTCAAGGGCGGCCGGAGGCCTCTAACTCGAAGGCCGCTTCAGCCGTTGGCATCTGCGGCAACGGCGCGGTCAGACGCATCGCGCCCCCCAGTTCCAGCGGCAGATTGCCTGGGTCGCGAAGGAGGGATACGGCAGCCGCGCCGATCGACTTGAGGTCCACACGCACAGGCAGCTCCGCTATGGTGCTGGCGCCGGCGAACAGCTCGAGGCCCACGTCCTGCGATGCCGACACCCATGTCTTGCCGCGCAGCCCCAGCTCGTATGTCAACGACTCAAGGCGCAACAGGAAGCCGTTCGGGTTCTGCACGCGCAGCTTTACGAGCAAGTTCGCTGCCGTGGCGGACATGCCCTGGAGAGACACCCCGTCGAGGCTGATCGATGGCGGCTTAGGCAACGGCAGGGCGCCGATCCGCGTAACCGGCACGCTGATCTCCCCAACGAACGGCACGTCGAGCCGCACCGCGCACTCGAACGAGAACGTCGTCTCGTCCTCCGACGCCAGGGACGCCACGGACGATAGCAGCGATGCGAACCGGAGCGACGCCGGCACCGTCCACAGAGACGCGCTCTCGCCTGCGACGGGCCGCCGCTCCTCGCTGGTTCCCACGATCACGCGCTCCCCAGCGATCTCGATCTGGTACTCGTACCCCGTGATATCGATACCTACGGTGTTGGGGTTGCCGACTTCAAGGTCGAACGCCAGCTCTGCCCCCGAGAAGGTGAGTGACTCGACGCGTGCGTCCACGACCGACACCGATGGCGGATCGAAGCTGCGGTTCAGCGCCATGCGGACGGCGCCACAGCCTGTGAGAATCACGGACAGGATCGCGCCGAGAGCCAGGACCCAGTGGGCCCTCGGCGCCGCTGACAGTTGCCGCATTCCTTTGCCTTCCCGTAAGTTCCACATGTATGCTAGCACCGACCTGGCAGGAACACAGTCACACGCAGCAGGGGGCGTTCATGCGTCGACGCGATCTGTGTATATGCGCGCTCATCGCGCTTGCGGTGACCACCGGCGGCCCCCACGCCCAAGTCGCCCCGCGGCTTAACGTCGATCCGTATCTCGCGCCGTTGCTCACCCGCCCCATCGACCGGCTCCCGTACCTGGCGCGAATGCTTGAGCACGGCCGCTTGCCGGTGTTAGTTCGTACGACCGGGTCGCCCTACGCGCTGGAGCGCTACGGAATGCGCATCCGGGCCGCGGTAGGGGAGATCGCGTCCGCGGACATCGCGCCGCAGGATCTACGGAGTGTCCTCTCGGCGCCGGACTTGGTGTACATCGAGGGCCCGAAGCGGATGGTCCCGGCCGCTGCGGCCCTGAACCGCAGCCTCCCGGCCGTTGGGCTGGACTCCATCCACACCGCGAACCCCGGGTATCGTGGCAAGGACGTGATGGTCGCCGCCATCGACTCCGGCCTCGACATCACGCATCCCGCGTTCCAGACCGAAGACGGCGCCACACGCGTCCTAGCGGTATGGGACCAAAACGTCACCCTGGCGGGGCGCAGCCCGGTCGAACTCGGCTACGGGACCGAATGGACGGCCGACGACATCGACGCCGGACGCGCTCGCGTGAGCGACCGAGGCGGCCATGGCACGCACGTCGTCGGCATCGCCGCGGGCAATGGAGCGACTAGGGACGGTTCCGGCCGGCCCGGGGAGTCCACGCCGCAGTATGTCGGTGTCGCGCCCGAGGCGAACATCCTCCTAGTTCGGACCACGTACAGCAACGTCGCGATCCTGGACGCCATGATCTACATCCTCGCCCGGGCGGACCAGTTCGGGATGCCCGTAGCGATCAACATGAGCCTCGGCACGTCGTGGGGCCCGCACGATGGGCGTGGCGTGCTACAGGATGTGATACAGGATCTCGCTTCGTCACGACCGGGAGTTGGGCTGATAGCGTCGGCGGGGAACGGCGGCGATTCGACCGACCACGCTCAGGTGGCCCTGAACCCCGGCGACCCCCCACGGCGGCTGTACTTCCGCGCGCACGCCGGCACGGACGCCGTGTTCGTGGAGGCGTGGCAAGAGCGCGGCGCGAACGCGCGGTTCCGCCCGCTCTTCCCGAGGAACAACGCGGGCGAGTTGACTGGATTCGGCTTCGACTGGGTCGAGGAGGGCGAGGTCACCGTCGATCCGGTGGACGGCGGCCCCGTAAGTGGCCTCACAGCGTTTCTGGACTTCCGAGAGGCGCCGGCTCAGCCGGAGTTTGAGGATCTCGACCGCATCGTCGCCGGCTTCCTACAGGACGGCGACCTCGCGGTGCCGCTCGCTGACCACGTCTTCGCGATAGAGATCGAAGGGGACGGCGTTGTCGACGCCTATGTGCACGACGGTTCCTTCCTGTCGAGACCCGCGGACCCGGACGCGGTGCTGCCCGACGGGCTGATGACGGTGAGCGGCCCGGCAGACGCCGACCTCATCATCGCACCCGTCTCGATGACAACGCGGGACGCCTGGCCTGGCCTGCGCGGCTCGTTGTGGACAAGCGAGACTTCCCCGGTAGGTGAGCGGTCGGAGTTCTCGAGTATCGGCCCCCGTCGCGACGGCTATGAGAAGCCCGACATCGCGGCGCCGGGCGAGTGGGTGGTCGGCCCTCTTTCGGCGGGCGCAGCGATCGGCTTCGACGACGCCCGCGTCGCCCCGGATGGCTCCTACGCGGTGACACGTGGCACGAGCATGGCGGCGGCCCACACGACAGGCATGGTGGCGTTGCTGCTTCAGCAGAATCCGCAGCTCACAACGGCGGAGATCGTCGACCGTGTGCGGAACGCCGGAGCCGCAGGCTTCTGGAGCCCCGAACTCGGATACGGGCCGCTCGACCCGCACGCCTTGCTCGACGTCCCGTGGCCGCCCACGGGCGTCCGCGCGGACTTGGTCGCCGGCAGCGCCGTGGTGTCGTGGGACGCCCCGCTCGTGCTCGGCCTTTCTTACCGCGTGTATGTGGATGGCGTCGCATCGGACGTGCGGAGCGGGAGCAGCCTGCCACTCCCAGATCTCGGCGATGGCGAACTGAGCGTGGAGGTAACAGCGGTCAACTCCGCGGGCCACGAGAGCGCGTCGTCTGCTGGCATCGTCGTCACGCCGGCCGGGTCTCGCCTCGGCCCTACGCAATCGATCGCCGTGCAGAACCTCGAAGGCGGCGTGACTCTCGAGTGGACGCCTGTCGACAGCGCCGCAGGCTACCGGGTCGAGTGGGGCCTCGGCGAGAACGCGCTGGTCAATGTGTTTGACACCATCTTCCCCGGCGCGACCATCGCGGGATTGGCGAACGGCGTCACGTACTTCTTCCGCGTCACCGGAATCGGATTCGATGGGGTGGTGGGCGTCGGGTCAGAGACTGCGCGCGCGCTGCCGAGACCAACCCCTGTGTTGACGCGCACCGGCCTGGCCATGCGGCCTGGGTTCCCCATCGAAGCGGGACACGACTACATCGCGCCTCCAACGGTGGCCGACATCGACGGCGATGGCACGGTGGAGATATTCACAGCCAACGTCGACGGCAGCGTTTACGGGTTCCGCGAGAGCGGCCGGCCGTTGTCGGGCTGGCCGCAGAGCACGGGCGAGCCGATCGTGGGGTCCGTCGCGGTGGCGGACATCGACCTGGATGGCGTTGCGGAGATAGTCGCGGCGGGCGGCCGTCGACTGCACGTGTGGCACGCCGACGGCTCCGAAATGCGCGGGTTCCCGGTCGACACGCCGAACGCCATTCGCGCCCATCCTGTTGTCACCAACGTGGATCAGGACCCCACGCTTGAGGTCCTTGCGACCGTGTCTGACGGGACGGCCGGGGTGTACGCATGGGACGCTGAGGGCCGCCTCGTCGAAGGCTACCCGTTCGTGCCGGCGGAGTTCCTGGCGCTGCCGGACTTCATCCCTACGGCGCCCATCTACACTGCGCCGGTAGTCGCGGACGCCGATCTGGACGGCCACGCGGAGGTGTACGCGAGCACCAGGAACGGCGGCGTGTTTGGCTGGGATGAGGACGGGTCTGCCCGCGACGGTTTCCCACTCATACCTGAAGGCGTGGCCGTGGGAGGCGGTGGCGTGCCTGAGCACGCGACCCCCGTGCTCGCCGACCTGGGAGGTGACTCCCTCACATTGCTCAGCGGAGGCAGAATCGCCGGCGTGATTGCTCACGACTCCGAAGGCGTGGTCGCGGCCGGGTTCCCTGTTCCCCTGCGCAGCCCCATCGGGGCGCCCGTGTCGGTCGGGGACCTCGACGGCGACGGACGTCTCGAAGTCATCGCCGCGGACGAGTCCGGCCTGCTGCACGCATGGCGCGATGATGGATCACTCGTCGAGGGGTTCCCCACCGACCTTGTGAACTTCGGCAAGCCCGCGCCCGTCACCGCCGATCTCGACGCAGACGGGGACGCCGAGATCATCGTCGTGAGCAATCGGGGCAGGAACTTCGGCGCCGTCATCTACATCTTCGACGGCGACGCGTCGCTCCTCGATTCGGTGACCGTTGAGGTGAACGTCGCGGGGACGCCTGCCGTCGCGGATCTGGATGGCGACGGGCAAGCGGAGCTAATCGCGACCACGCTGCGGCGACTGGCGGATGAGGACAACCCTACCGACTCCCCGGAGATCGGCGGCCGCCTGTTCGTGTGGAACCTGCCCTACACGTTTGCTGGCGCGGCCTGGGGGTCGGAGCAGGGCGGCCCCGCGAAGATCGGCGTCTCACCGCACGGGGTTCCGGTCGGCGCGGAGGTTACTCAGGCGCGGGGGATCTGGGACGGCGAGGGCGCGCGTCTTTCCTGGGTCACAACGGGAGAGCACGGGAACGTCGGGTGGCATGTGCTGCGCGGCGATACCGCGGAGGGCAGGATGGAGCGCGTCACGGAAGGCGTGATCGCCTCGAGGCGGCCGTCGTCAACAAGCCCCCTGGATTACACGTGGTACGACGCGACCGGCGACGACACGAAGACGCGATACTACCGCCTCGTGGGGTACGGGACGATGGACCGGCGCACGGTCTCGGCTCCAATCGCGATGCTGTCACGCGCCGACCAGTTGGCGCAGACCTGGCTTACGCAGTGGGGCCGCATCCGGACGGTGGACTCGCTCGCGCCGTTTCCGAGCCCGGCAAACCCGGAAGTGTGGGTCCCTTACATGCTCGGGAGCGCCCAGGACGTCACGATCGTCGTCTACGACGTCAGCGGACGCGTCGTGCGCGAGATTGGACTCGGTCGGCAGCAACCGGGCGCCTACACGGGCCGAAGCCGCGCTGCCCATTGGGACGGTCGCAACGGCCATTCGGAGCGCGTCGCGAGCGGCCTCTACTTCACGGAGGTGCGCGCTGGGAACGCGCGTGCGGGCATGCGGCGGATCTACCTGAGCAAATAGGGCGGCCGGGCGCCGGCGCCGACCCTCCATCTGATCGCGCCGGCGGTCGGACGGCTGTGGGCCCGTCAGACGGCATGCCCTTGCGCTCCGGCCTCGCTATACTCGCCTCGGCCCAGGCGCCGCCGGGCCGGACTCGCCGCAGGGATGAAGGAGGATGTTCCATCGTGGTGGATGCCGCGACCGATTCAGGAAGACGGCCGACCGTCCCGTTCACTGACGAGCAGAAGTACATCTTCGACGTGCGCGGCTGGATCGCTGTGCCCGGTGTGTTGACAGAGGATGAGGTCGCGGCGATGCGGGACTTCTGCTACCGCCTTCGCTCGCACGGCGCCTCTCTGCCGGAGAAGGACAGGTCGTCCGTCGGCGGCCCGCTCCACCGGCTCACCGACCACCCAGTGGTGGTTGGGTTCATGGAGGAGTTCGTTGCGCACGCGCCCCTCGCTAGCGACGACGGCTACGGCTTCCGCATGGACGGGAGCTTCCTGTCGGTGCGCTCTGCGGGCGACGACAACTTCCGCCCGCACGGGGGGAACGGCATGCTTAGATTCCCTGGCAACCACCACACGTACAACTGCCTGCCCGGTTCCGCGAATAGCGGGCTCACCCGGGTCGTCTGGGAGCTGAATCCTGTCGAACGCGGGACGGGCGGCACGCTCTTCCTGACCGGCAGTCACAAGGCGGCGTTCCCGGCGCCCGCGTCCACGGCCAACATCGACAGTGACCTGTGGGAGACGTACGACTGTCCCGCCGGCTCCGCGCTGTTCTTCACTGAGGCGTTGCGACACACAGGCGCCGTGTGGACGAACGAGCGGTGGGATCGCGTCGCAGTCTTCAACTGCTACAACACCGTCGGCAGCAAGTGGCACAAGTGGGACGCCCACCCAGACCTCGTGGCGTCCATGCCTACGAAGCGGCGTTCGCTCTTCCGACCGGTTCACTGTCAGGACAACCGGGTCGAGGCCGCCGTATGACGCGCTGGATGGCGTGCGTGGCGTGCGCGCTGTGCCTAGCTGTCGCCGGCCCAGCGCGCGCGCAACGGTCCCTACGGGGCGGTCAGCCGTCGCCCGCGCAACGCCTCTACCTAGAGGGGAAGCAGGCCGCGGCAGCACGCGAATACTCGTCGGCCGTAACCCTCTTTCAGAAAGCGCTGGACCGCGCCACGCACACCGCGACGCGAGCCAACATCCTCAACGACCTCGGCGAGGCGTACTACGAGCTAGAGCAGTTCGAGGAGGCCCGCGACGCGTTCGAGGCGGCGCTCAACATCCGCCCGAACTTCACGCGAGCCCGAGCGAATCTCGATATCGTGCACTGGGCTCTGCCGGACGGCGACGATGCTCCGCGCGAGCGGCTCTCACCCAAGGCGACGTTTGCGGGACAGGTCGTTGGCTCCTACATGACTGGCGCCGTCATCGGCGGCTGGTTCGTCTTCTTCGGCCGCCTGATGGGATACAAGGATACGGACGGTCAGCTGGCGCTGCTGAGCGCCGGCATGGTCTTCGGGTCGACGCTCCGCGTCTCTGAGGTGGCCAAGGAGTGGAGCTACGGGCACGGCGCCCAACGTAACGCGGTAGCGGGCGCTTTCGTCGCGCCGCTAGCGGGCGTGTTCGCGGCGATGCTGGCGGGCGGAGCCGACGACGGTGGATCGCGTGTGCGTGGCGCGCGGATCGGCGCGTACTTCTCCCCACTGCTGGCGAGCGCCGGCTATACGTTGTCGACGTCCCGGCTGTTCGCGAGCCGTCCAGAGCGCCGCCCGCGCGCGACCGCCAGGGCGCCGGGCGGCCATGTCGCGCCTCAGGTCTCGACGCAATCCGCCCGCGAGTTGGTTGTGTCTGTTCCACTCGCGCGCGTTACGTTCTAGCGCCATCCACGGAGCCCGTCTGTGAAGATCACGTTTCTCGGCACATCGACGGTTGTTCCGGCTGCGGGCCATGAGACCGCGTGCGCGATTGTGAACGGCAGGTACCTCATAGACACCGGTTGGAACGCGGCCATCGGGATGAAGAGCGATGGCTACGATCCGATGCTGCTCGACGCCGTCTTCCTGACCCACTGCCACCATGACCACTACATCGGCCTCCCGCACCTGTTCTTCCACATGTGCATGCGCGCGAGCGAGCGGCCGGACCGGCCGCCGCTGAAGGTGATCGGTCCGGAGGAGGATGTCCAGCGTGTAGTGGACCTGTCGTTGGCCCTGTTGCAGCCCGAACGCTTCGACGCAGTCGCGTACGCGCCCGACGTCATCCCGATGGCGCCTGGCGATACATACTCGGACGACGCGGTCCACGTAACGACGTGCCGAACGGTCCACCCTGTCGCCAGCCTGTGCTACCGGTTCACGGACACTCAGTCTGGCGCGAGCTTGGCGTACACGGGCGACACTGCGTACCACGCGCCGATCGCGGAGCACGCGGCGGGCGTTGGCCTTCTCGTTACCGAGGCGTCGTACGGCGGATCGGCCGCGCCCGCCGACAACGCGTCGTTGCACTCCGGCGCCCCCGAGGCTGCGCGCCTGGCTAACGCGGCCGGCGCCGAGCGGCTCGCGCTCGTGCACTGCCCCGAGGAGAAGCAGAACGACGCAGTCGTGGCGGCGCGGCGGGACTTCCGGAACAGCTTCATCCCGGAGGACGGGGAGACGGTCGAGTTGGCCGGCTAGCGCGAGCGCTCCTCACGATGGCGCCAGGCTCCCAACCGTCTGCTCGAACCGGAAGCCATAGCGCTCGACGACGGGCCGTCGGTCCTCGCGCTCGGCGTCGTTCGGCAGGAGGCGTAGGACTGTCGCGTCCGAGAGAGTGGCCGGCGCCGCCAGTTCGCCGTGGCGCACTTCCACTCCGCGGCGCGCGTCCTCCCACTCCGCCAACTCCGCGGATGTCCACCACTCCATGCCGCAGTCACGGGCGTAGTTCACGAGGTCGTGGAACGACTCCGCGACGCCTTCCTTTGCGATGTGCGCGGGATGGTACAGGAAGTGGGCTACGCCGTATCGGTCGCGCGCGGCGTCGGTCAGTACCTGAGCGAAGGCAGCGGGCGCGGTGATGACGAGATCCTGCGTCATCAGCGGCAGGCAGTAGGCGTCGATGAAGCGCGGCGCGGCCCCGTCTGTGTCCAGCGGCTTCCACAAGTGGCATGACCCGAACGGGAACCCAATCGTCCCGGTCTTGCTTGGGCCCTTCGACTGGTCGACGCGAATGCCCTCATCGACGCACCAGTCGAAGAACTCCACGCGCCCTTCCCACCGAGTGTAGTGGTTCTTGTTGCTGATGATGGAGTCGTGGCCGGTCATGTCGCGTAGCCAACGGGCCTGCGCGGCGAAGTTCGAGCGTCCCCACGCCCGAACGCCCGCGCCTTCGAGCGCGTCGTAGTGCAGCGCGACTTCCGATCCGTCGTCGCGCACTTGCCGATACAGCGAGGGCGGGTACCCACCCGGGTAGAGCATGCACCAGGTCGTCCGAGCCCCTGCGTCCAGACAGACGCGCTGCAATTCGGCGCCAAGTTCGGGGTCGTTGCCGTCCGAGTCGTGCGATATGTGACCGACGGCCGGGAGTCCGCGCGGCCAGTACCAGAGCATCGTGAGCGGAACCGACGCCGCCGACGCCAGCGACAGCAGCGCCCGGAGCAGGACCTCGCGGAGGCCGTCGGCGACTGGGTCACGGAAGATGGGGAACGGGTGTGGTTCGTCCGCCGGCCCGACGGCGTGCGGGGGGGCCGCGCCGCCGCCCCACGCGCCCGGGAACAGGCCGCGCGGCACATGGACGGTATGGCGGTCGCGCTCCCAGTCGAGCACAACCCCATCCTCGGCCTTGAGGATACCGTCGTCCAGCGGGGCCGTTCCATCCGGCGCCGGCTCGCCGTCGCCGACCACAGTGTCTGCCTGCTGAATGTGCGCCACGGCTCCACAGATGTCTGGGCCTATCAGCATCGCGTGGCCATCGGCATGCCGTCGCCATGTCACAGCCGCGCGACCGTGGAGCGTCGCAAGTTCGTCCGCGCTGTCCGCGGCAACGGTTACACCTCCGAACACATGCAGGGGCGACGCGTGGACGGCCGCGGGATGCGTGTCGTTGCAGGCTTCGATCCAACCGGGCCCGCATTGCTCCACCGCACTGACACCGAGCAGGCCGTCCAGCCCTCCGGTGCTGCCGATGCACAGGAGCCCTCCACCCGACACGACGTGACGCGCGACAGTGTCCCGAGCGCGTTCGCCAAGGGCCCCACCACAGACCACGACGATGGACCGGAGTTCGCCTGGGCCGTGGTCTGCGTCGGGGGCCTCGTAGAAGACGCCCGCGTGCGTCAGGATCTCCTCGACATAGCGCGCGTCGCCCGGGCTCCCGGCGCCGTACAGGACCGTCACATGTGGAGGACGCGTGTCACGACGCTCCGCCTGTGGGTCGGCGCTACTCATCGGCAAGGCCCTTCTGCGCGTGCAGCATGGTGGGTATGTCCGTCGCCTGTTCGCCGCGCGCGCGGAAGACGGCCAGGCACACGTCCCACACGGTTGGGTCGTACGCGGCCAGTTCCGCCCAACGGCGAAGTGTGAAATACGTGTCCCCGTCGGCCGTGTCTACTCGGTCGCCGACGTTCGGCTCCGTCAGTGATCCGTTCCACATGACGTCCAGCAGTGTGCGCGCGATCCGCGATGCGTCGCTTGCGTCAAAGACGACTCCTCGTTGGGCGCCCTCGACCACGAGGCCGACGTTGATCGCGGCATGACTGCTATCTTCCGCCCCGCTGTGACCCCCGTCCCAGTCCCAGTAGTTCCACGCGTACGCGTCACCGACTGCGCGCACGTTGGCGCGGAAGTTCCGTGCCATCTGTTCCGCGCGGCCGGCCAACGCCAGGTCTGGCAGGTAGGGGTCCAGCACGGCGTACGCCTGCGCGTGCATCGCGTACTGGTTGTGCGGAAGGAGCCGTCCCGGCGTGCGCTCCGCGGGCGAATCCGTCGCCGTGTATGCTCCGCGACCTTCCGGCGCATCCACCCAACAGCGATCCCACTTCGGGACGAAGTTGTCTCGGATCAGCCCAAGATACCGCAACGCGTCTGCCTGCAGCTCGTCGTGTTCGTCCGCCATCACGGCCTCGATGAACAGTGCGATGGGGTACAGCAGCATCCCCTCGTGGATGAGATACTCCAGCGGCGCGACCGGCGTCGTGCGGATAGCGACCACGTCGCCCGGCTTCGGCGCACCGTCGAGCGTGATGCGGACGCCTGGCACGCCGACAAGGTTGCCGTCGGCCACGGCGTGGCTCTCTCGCTTCCCGCTCGTCAAGTCCTCGACGACATAGCGCCCATCACCGCGGAACTCGACACGATAGGTATGGCCCGTGACGGCGTGCGCCGCCTTGATGTCCGCGATGCGTCCCTGCACGTCCAGCAGTCCAGCGGGTGCACCCCCGGCTTCCACTTCCGCGAGGGCGACCGAGTAGCGATCGGTCTGCCAACCTGAGTACCCATCGGCGTCGTGGTCGGACATGGTGACGAAGATGTTGTCCGCATGTTCACAGACCTTCCGCAGCCACACGCGGTCGGCGGTAACGCGCCACAGGTACATGTAGTCCGCGAGAACGTAGCTCTCACCCCACCCGAGTTGGGCCGCGTCGACGCTCTCAGAGTGGCCCATCCCACCGTTCCGTGCCATATCGAAGGTTCGGTACGCTTCCACGTACTCGTCTACGGACAGGCGGTCGGGCGGAACGCCAGGAGACGCGTCTAGAGTCATGACAAGTAACGCCCAGATGGTTACGGTGGGGCAGACGTGCTTGCGGAACGGCATGGCGCTGCGCATGCTAGCCCTCCGCGTGGACTTCGGCCGAGGACGCGCCCGGCGCGATCTCGACACGAAGGTCGCGTGCACGAAGCGAACGCCCGTGCCACGCGGCCGCGTGCTTGACCGTGCCATCTGCGTCGTGGCGCACGAATCCAAGTCGCGCCGCGACCTCGACCTCAGCTTCGGGGACGGCCATCGAAGGTGGCTCGCCCTCCATGAGCCAAGGCGCGCCGGAGGCGTCCGCAGCGACGATGATGTCCCGACGACCGTCGTCGAGGATGACCTCCACGGCGATGTCGCCGCTGACGTCGCCGCTTCCGTTCTGTGACACGATGTCGAGCCGACGTGCCGACACCACACGGGCGGCGCCCGCGTAAGGCTCTATGACGCTGACGAACACGCTGCGCAGGTCCGCGCCCGACCGCCGGACTATCAAGCGCGGTATCCAGGCCTCGTCGACGCCCCACGTCGAGCCGCTCAGCGCGACCCAACCCTCCGCGGCGACCGCCTCTGCCTCGCTCGTGAGGCCAGTGTAGCGCAGGAACACCGGCTCGGCGTCCTGCCGGAGGCCGTAGCGGTCCTCGATCGCCCACGTCGCGTGCCAGCCGGGCATGGGACCCGGGTCCGCCCGGTAGTTCCGCATCTGCCAGGGGGGGTGCATGCCCACAGCCTGATCTAGGTCAAGACCGTGCGTTGCGAACTCGGCGAACGAGCTGTTGAGGAAGTAGAGGTGTTCCTCGCCTCCCGCGACGCGGAACACGTCGAGGACGTAGGAGGATCTGGCGTCGACTTCGATCAGCAGCGACGTGCGGTCGTACCGCTCTCTGCCGGTGAGAGCCGGGCACGCGGCGCGCAGGCCACGCACGACGGATCCGTCGGCCCATAGGAGCGTCGATCCCTGTGCCGCACGCTGATTCTCTCGGTCCACTACCGCTGTGTTGTGCGCCGCCGTCGCCTTGTACCAGTTGGCCCGCTCGGAGTCCCATCCTCCGTACTGGACGGGCGGATACCCCAAGTCGGGCAGCAGGTCGAGCCCAAAGGCGAACAGCCCGAGATTCATCCCGTCGGCGTGACCATGCCGCCCGCCGGCCTGATAGTGCATCCAGAGCGCGCGCCGGCATAAGCCTTCGCCGGAGCGGAGGATGCCCAGCCCCCACTGTTCCTTGTTGACGCTTGGCGGAGGCGCCGCCGCGGCCGCGGCGGTCTCGATCTCGCCGCGGGATGGCGGCGCCTCCGCCTGGAACCAGCCGTCCGGCAGTGCTTCGCCGGCTGCCGGCGCCGCGTCCAGCATCGTGCGCGCGAACATCGCGTCCCCGGTAAGCCCGTACATACGCCAGAAGAGCGTGTGCGTGGACGGTGTGAGGCCAGGCTGCGTCGTGAACGACGCGCCCGCGTACCGACCGTAGGGACGTCCGAAGCTCCCACAGTCGCCCACGGTCGGGTAGTACCGATCAAGACAGAGCGTGTCGTAGTGGAAACGGAACGTATCGTGCAGGCGGGGGTGCCGTGCGACGACATCGTCGAGGAAGTCGTCGTCGAGCAGTGACACCAGCGAGAGGATGTCGGCCACACCCGACGGGCCGATGACGGAGTACCCGCTGAGCCCCTTCTCGCCTGTGACGCCGTCGACCGCCGTCGCGTCAGCGATGAGGTCGTCGAGCAACTGTACCACGCGATCGCGCGAGGACGGCCACCCGAGCACGGCTTCGGCGGCTATCTGAGTCATTTCCTCGCGAGGGTAGTTGGTGCGGAGCTTGCCGTGATCGAGGAGCGAGTCAGCGACGATACGCGTCTCGATGTTCTGTTGCAGGTCGCGTAGTGACTGCTTGGGCCGCGGCGTGTCGACCTGCGTGGCTTTCCCACGGAGGAAGCGCACCGCGTCGGAGTCGTCCCTGAGGCCTTCGTAGATCCGGTCGTATCCGAGGATGAGCTGTCGAGTCTCCTCACAGGCGTCGTGCCAGACCGAGACGTAGCCGCGATGGCCGGCCGTCTCATACACCAGTCCCTGCGTCGCGTAGTCGTACGTCGGGTAGAGGTCTGCCACCCGGTCGAGCAGGATGAGCGCCCTATCGGCGAACGCGGGGTCCTGCGTCACGACGTACGCGCGCGACAGCGCCTCGACTCCCCCGACCACGAGCTGCTTCCAGTGTCCGTAGATCAGGTACGCCCCGACGAATCGCCACGTCTTGTCCCCGTCGCGGTACCCGTCGCCATCGTCCACGCCGAAGGCGCGGAGTGGGTCTAACTCCTGGGGATGCTCGTCGTTGTAGAGAAGTGACCTGTCGGCGAGTGCCGGATCGAAGACGGCGCTGCTATCCAGGCCCGAGGCGTAGTACGCCGCGAAGTCGTTCTTCGGGAACTGCTCCTCGCACCGCGGGCACGTGAGCGTCCACGGGCGCGCGACCGCGTCGATCTTCCAGTGGTACATCGTCACCGATTGGGAGCATGCGGGGCAGTGTCCGTCGGACCACACCATCCACGAACGGGTCATCGTCGGACCGACCACCATCGCCCACAGCTCGTCCAAGCTTCGGCTCATCCACGGCTCGGCCGCCGCCACGAACTCGGCGGAGGCGGCCGCGAGTCGCGGCGACCGCGAGGACGCGGCCTGGACGCGGTCCAACGTCCGGGCCGGGTAGAACGCGCTACGCGTCTTGCTCACAGGTCCTCCCTAGCCGGCGGAACGCATCGTCGACGGCGTCACGCAGGTACTCCTCGATCCGCCCCAGCGCCCACTCTCCGAGCGCCACAGAAGCCGTCTCGCCTACGCGCTGCCCTCGGTAGTGGCCGGGCTCGCCCGTCCGCCGGTCGGCGACGGCCTCCAGTCGTGCGCCGCCCTCGCGGAGCGCCATGAATATGCTCGTCTCCCACTTGCCACCGTGGTCGCCCCCGCCGCAAGCGAGCGGCTCCCAGAACGGGATGACCGCGACACCACTCCCGGAGCACTCGTTAGCGACCTCGCGCAGGGCATCGGTCTGCACGCTCGGGTAGTGGCCCGTATACGCCACTATCACACGGAAGCCGAGATTGGCGAGCCCGTGGAACGTCTCGCGCATCAGTGCGCGGAACGTGGCCTGTGTGTACAGCATGTCGGCGGCCGCCTCTGCGCCACGCCGCCACTCGGCCTCGCGTCCCGGGACAGCGTCGCCGTGTATGCCGGCCATGTGGCACGCGGGAAGCACAACGCCGCCGATGGCTTCAGCGAGCCTGAGGCACGCCGCGTGCGCTTTCAGCCCGTCGAGTCCCCAGGGCAGGTGCTCCCCGTGCTCTTCGAGTACCCCAAGCGGCGCCCAGGCCACCGGGCGCTCGCGCATTAGGCGCGGTAGCTCGTCCCCGTATAGCCACTCGTAGCGGCGTTCTGTCATGGGTAACCAACCGGCGGGCGTCAGTCGCGCCAGAAGTGGGAGGCTTCAGGAGCGGCGTACGCGATCGCGAGTTCCGGCGTCTCCAATCGCGCGCCGTCCTGGTCGAGGCTGTCTACAGCGAATGCCGTCTGCCCCGTGGTGAGCAGCGTGCGCTCGACGGGATACGTCGCGACACCGGTCTCGAACATCTGCTCGACGTTATAGACGAGAGGACTGAAGAAGCTGGCGAGGCTAGCCCTGCGAGGCGGCATCGGCAGGTACATCTGGGTGGACGCGATCGACCCGTCACCCATCCGCGCGGAGAAGTTGAAATCCTCGACGAAGCCGCTCATCAGGAACATGCTCGCGCGCAGGCCGTCGCCGTATTCCATGACGTAGACTACGGGGTCGCTGACGTGAGCGCGCGCCGCGTCGAGACCGGGTCGAAAGTCGCCGTCGTCCTCGCCCTTGGGCTTCCGCGTGAAGCTACGCGCCACGGCCGCCCAGAACAGGTCCGCGTCCACGCGGCCGTCCGATAGGGTCTCCCAAGCCGCGTCTCCGCGGAGCGCTTGGATGGCGGACACGCCGACCTCACCGTCGCCTCGTCGTTCGACCATGCACTGCACCGTTTCGAGGCCGTGGAAGTCGTAGCTGTCCACGCCTCCGTATCCTACGCACACTGCCTCGCGCAGTTCGGACCCCAACGGCAACTCCAACGCGGGCACGCGCCACGTGACGGGCAGCGACGACCCCGCCATGAACGCGAACCCCAGCTCCAACGACACGTCGTACATCTCGACAGCTTGCGACCAGTCGTAGGACAGGTGTTTGTCGTTGAAGATGGGCACGGCGCGCCCGCTCGCGCGGAATACGTCGATAATCTGCATGAAGAAGTCGTGGCGCGGGTATTGGCGTTGACCCTTGTCCGTCGAGGGGTACTCGCCGTGCTCGCCGATGAGCAGCACCCCATCCACCGCAAGGCGCTCGCCACCGAGCGTGAGCGCCTCCGCGATCGTCGGGTAGAGGGGGACGCCGAATCGGTCGCATCGCTCCTGGCCGAGGTCGCTCTCGCCTATCTGGTCGATGTACATCGACGCCAGCTCGAAGGGCGGGACGTGGTGCCCACCTTGCCAACCATACCCCTCCAGGAATCGGTCCACGATGTGCTGCGCGTGGGAGTACTTGTGGTAGATCGTGTTGATCGCGGCGATCTTCTTGCGGCCCATGCGGCTCCTTACCGGCGGCGGCTGGCGAGCGTCCGCGGCGCGACGGGACGGATTATGTCATACAGGGGGCCCGCTGTCGAACTGCGGGGTATGGGCGCTACCGGCGGAACGCGGCGAAGGTTGCCGTTGCGAGCGTCTCGAACTGCGACCGGATAGACGACAGTCGCGTACGCGCTGCGTCTAGCTTGGCCACCAGGTCCGCGCGCAGGGCGCCTACAAGATCGTCTCCCCGGGCCTGGGCCTCCTCCGCGTCGCGCATCATACCGTACGCGTCTCGCTGCTTCAGTCGCTCCAACTCCCGCTCGACATCGCGCGCCGCGCGGTCAAGCTCGAGGCTTTCACGGAACAGACGCCGCTCCTTCGCGTCCGCCCGCTCGTCGGTGGGCTCATCGCCGTCGTCCAGCGTGGCGGCGATTTGCCGAAGCCTGCGCAGATCCGAGGCATCGTACGCCTCGTTGATGAGGCCCATCAGGCGCTCCACGTCGATCTCGCTCGCCACCGTACCGGTTTTGTCAGGGTGGTAGCGCTTCGCCAGAGCCAGGTACAGTCGCCGCAGTTCGCGCGCGTCGCCGGCGCGTGGCGTAGCGCGCCGGTGGGATGAATCGTGGTTACGACGCCTCCCCGTCGTGGAATCGTCGCCGCTCGCCGGGTCTCCTTCAATCCGCTCGCGCTCACGTCGGAACGCGGTTTCGACCCTCCGTTCCAGGTGCGCGGCATCCCGCGTGATGCCCTTCTCAACGAGTCGGGCGCGATAGAGCAGTTCCTTGATGTCGAGCTGAACCCGGTCGAGTTCACCGTACAGTGAGCCGACGCGCGCGGCGTATTCGTGCTCGAACGTCGCCAGCGCCTCCTCAACGGAAGCGCGCTCGAGCGTCAGGTCGATGACCCTGCGCTTGGCAGCGGCGATGCGCGAGACTTGCGCTTCGATGCGGGAGTCTTGGGCGGACTGCCCCCTGGGGGTGACGGCGGCGTCCACGGTCGTTCCCGAACTCACTGACCGCTGCTGGAGGCAGGCGCGACCTTGGCCATCAGCGAGCGCAGGAACTGGAGCGGGAGCGGCACAATCGTCGTACTGTTGTTCTCGGAGGCCACCTCAGTGATGCTCTGCAGGAACCGCAGGTGCATGGCCGTCGGCTGGCGGGCGAGGATCTCGGCGGACCGGGAGAGTTGGGCCGCCGCGGCAAGCTCGCCATCGGCGTGGATCACCTTCGCGCGCCGTTCGCGTTCCGCCTCGGCCCTCTTAGCGAGCGCGCGCTTCATCGTTTCCGGCAGTTGTACATCCTTCATCTCTACGGACAGGATGTCCACTCCCCACTCCGCCACCTGTTGGGCGATCATGGACTGCAGGTCGCCGGCCAGATCCTCCTGCTTGGTCAGCAGCGTATCGAGGTCGGCCCGGCCGAGGGCGCTTCGGAGCGTGGTCTGCGCCACCTGCGCCGTCGCGAATGCAACGTCCTCGACACCGAGGATCGCGCGCTGGGGGTCGACGATGCGACGGTACACCACGGCGTTCACAGTCACCGACACGTTGTCCCGCGTGATGACGTCCTGCGGCGGGATGTCGTCCGTGTAGATCCGTAGGTCGACCTTGACCACGCGATCGAAGAACGGCAGCAGCACAATGAGCCCGGGGCCGCGCACTCCGGTGAAGCGCCCCAGCCTGAAGACGACCGCGCGTTCGTATTCGCGGAGCACCCGGAACGTGTTCACGAACACGAAGATGAACGCGGCGGCAGCGGCGGCCCATTGGAGGATCATGTGTGGTCCAGGTGTGAGGGCGGGCGCCCGGTAGGGGCGCCGGTGGGATTATGCCACCTCACGACCGGCGGAGGAAGCGACGGAGCGGGGCGCCAGGCGACGCAGCGTTGGTGCAACACCACCCGCGCCGCCCGGCGCTGCTCGAGGGGTCCTACGCGAGCGCCTCGACGGCCGCGACTGCGGCGTCGTAGTCGGGCTCGTCCACGGTCTCGGGGACGATCTGCTTGTACTGCACGACACCGGGGCCATCGATGACCCAGACGCTTCGCGCGAGGATCGCGATTTCCTTGATGTACACGCCGTAAGCGTGGCCGAACGAATGATCGCGGTAGTCTGACAGACACACCACGTTCTCGGCATCCGCCGCCCCGCACCATCGCGCCTGTGCCGGTGGTAGGTCCATGCTGATCGTCAGCACGACCACGTTGTCGCCCGCGCCCGTCGCGATTTCGTTGAATCGTCGCGTCTGGACATCGCACACGGGCGTGTCGAGTGACGGGACGACGTTAAGGACGACGACCTTGCCCGCGTAGTCGCTCAAAGATGCGAGATCCGCGAGACCGGAGCCGATGGTGAATGCCGGCGCGGGGTCGCCAACCGCTACGGCGTCACCCACAAGGGTGAGAGCTCCGCCCTGGAACGTGACGAGGCCTGTGTGTTCCGTCGCCATGTGACCATCTGCCTTTCGTATAGCCGTGCCAAGTTGTGGGTCGGTGGACCGCCATCGCGGCCACAGGAGAGTGTAGGCCCGTCAGCCGCGGATCGCCAAATCGCGGCGACGGTCACAACCCGTCGAGGAATCGCCGGATCTCGGCCACCGTGCGATGCCCCGTCGAGCAGAACATGCCGTAAAGCGTACGCAGACCGCTCACGAGCGCATCCCACGTTGGGTCTGGCCGTACGAATGCCCAGTTCGTCGGCCAACGCTCAGCGTTCTGTATCTCGGGATCATCTGGCGACCACAGGCGCACGTCCTCGACCCCGACGCGCCCATTCACGGGTGAGTGGTGCCCGTAGCAGAGGTAGCCGTGGTCGGCCATCCGGGCCAGTGTGTCCCGGGCGGTGGTGTTGTAGACGTCATCGTTGAGACCGTAACCAAGCTCCATCAGGACGCAGCGCACGGACTCCGACGCCAGGAGGCGAGGGGCCCCTTTGACTGCCTCCGACTCGTACCCCTCGACGTCCATCTTGATGGTGATCGGCCCAGGCAACTCATCCGGCGCGAAGAGGTCGTCCAGGCGCCGGACCGGCACGAGAACCTTCGGTTGCTCGTCGCCCTTGCCTCCGTCCCATCCCTCGATCAAGGACGCGCCGGTGCCGTAGCTGGACATGGATGCCTCGCCCGCCGCCGCGCCGGCGGCCACGGCGTACGCCATGATGTCGTCGCCAAGCCCGTTCGCTGCGACGTTCTCGCGCACCCAACGGAAGTTCTCCGGCAGCGGCTCGAGGGCGTGCACCCGCAGGGGCCCACCGGTATTCCTCGCGACGAGAAGGCTGAAGTACCCGATGTTGGCTCCGATGTCGATGAAGGTGCCCCCCGCCCGCGTCATGTAGAGTGCCAGGAGCGACACCAACGGCTCGTACGGGTGCGAGCCGCTCAGCCGCATCGCGGCCAACATGACGGCGTTGTGGGAGGGCCCGCACAGGTGGAACCCGTACGGCGTTGTGACACGCGCAGGTATGTCGTCTACCTGCATGACCGGCGCCATGACGGCGGTCTGGTCCGCGCGCTTCTCCAGTCGCGCCGCCAATTCGTAGAGTAACGCCAGTCGTGTCAAAAGAGGCGCTTCCAGTGTTCGGGCGGGATCACACGACCTCCACGATGGCCTCGCGGATCGGCCCAAGCGGCCGACCGTGGTATGTGATGTCCGCGGGAACAACGTATCTACCCGAGGGCGTGCCCAACGGTACCCGGACGCGGAAGGGCACGGAGCCGTCGGCGCCGGCCGGAATCGTTGCGGAGGCCGTCGCCGGCGCCGACCATCCCGACGGCGTATCGAGCTGCGCCCCTACGACGCGCGCCCCGTCGGAATAGTTCGTGACGCACACACGCACGGTGGCTGCGTCACCCGCCGCGACGCGCTGCTCGTACGGGTCGCATCGTACCCAGTGCATGTCCAGACCGTAGTTGACGTGCTCCCACGCGCAGAGATCGCCGAAGCTTTCCTCACGCGCGCGCAGGTTCTCACGCATCTGCAGCACCTGCGCGTCCGTGAAGGCGAATGCGGCGTCGACGTGGCAGTTGAAGATGTGCGTGGGCTTCAGCTCTTCCAAGAGCGCCAAACACCTGTCGTACCCGCGCCCTCGCCCGAGCAGGTTGCGGTTCATCGCGCAGTAATCGTCCATGCCTCCCGGCGTGAACGAGTCGCCAGCAAAGAACAGGCGCGTGCCGTGGCCTTCGGCGAGCAGGCCACCGTGGTAGTACGTCTGGCCGGGGAAGTGGTATGCGGTCATGCGGAACTCGTTCCACTCCCACGACTCCCCCTCGGCGGTCACGTGGTCGACACGCGCGACCGAAGGCGAGATGCACGGTATCCGATGAGCAGCCGGCCTCGTGACGACATCCGCCACCGTGCCGTCAGCCCGCGTGACGCAGTCGTGCGCAGCCTGGAATGCCGGAATCTCGTCTACATGGTCGTCGTGGTAGTGAGTGATCCACAGCCCTGTGACGCTGTCGATCTCGCCCCCTTCGCGCATTTCTCCGAGCGACTCCAGCACGCGCGGGGATCCGCAGTCCATGACGTACGCTTCGCGGTTGTCCGACACGACAATCCAGCTAGTGCCTACATGGCGCAGGAACGACGGAGGGTCCATGCCGTCACGGATGGGCATGTGGTCTTCGCGACCGTCGAACTCAGTGAACATGCGCGGGAAGTAGAAGCGCAGGGCGGACACCGATGCGTACTGATCGTAGCAGGCCTCGAGCCTCTCCAGGAGCGCCGCGATGGCGCCTTGCGGATCCTGGATGATCCCACCGTGCGAGGGCACGATCACGTCGGGGGCCGCGTCTCTCAGGCGTTCGAGACTTTCCGCCAACTCCGCCCGGGCGCCTAGAAATCCGTGGTAGTCCGTGAGGCCCTCCTCGCCCTTCTGCAGGCTGTGGATGTCCCACAACCGGCCACCCTCGCAGAGGACATCACCTACGAACGCAACGCGACGGCCGTCGTCGTCCACCAGGTACGACACGCTGCCGTTCGTGTGGCCGGGCGTGTGGAGGACGGTGACGCGCGTGTCGCCATGCAGGAATGTGTCACCATTCGCGTAGGACTGAGCCACCGGCACGGACGTGGTTCGCACAGGGGGGAACGGGTGGTCATCGTACAGATGCCATCGCCGAGCGGGGTCGGCCCAGTGCGCTTCGACATTGTCGAACAGATCGCGTTCGCCCTCTGGGACGCACACTCGGGCGCCGGCCGACGCTAGTGCGGTCAGCCCTCCGGTCTGGTCCCGGTGGTAGTGTGTGAACGCGACCTTACCCACCCCCGCCGGTGCCAGGCGGCCCACGGCCTGCGCAGCATCCGCACAGCAGTCTATGAGGACGGCTCCGTCATCGGCCAGGAGGACGCCGACGTTAATGTGGCCGGTGTAGACGCGCACACGTTCGGTCAGGTGGATCATGCCCGCTATAGTCGCCGAACGACGGGTGCGAGGCAACGCCAGGCGGACGCAGAAACGCCACCACCATCCTTGACACTTCAGCGTCGCCACGCCTAGAATCGCCTGCGGCAACAGGGGACACACTTGGCACTGACTGCATTTCGCTTGGGCGGCCACGCCCTGCTACGGACGGCCGCGATCGCGCTCGTTTGCTGCGTCCTCGCGGCGCCGGTCGTTGCGCAGGACAAGCGCGTGCTCGCCTTGGAGTTCTTGGACCATTCCGGGTTCGATTCCCCGCACGGGTGCGGGTGCCTGGTCTTCGGGCCGCTCGCGGGCCTCTTTGGGAGGTCACGGGGACAGCGCGAGTATTGGGAGCTTGACGTCGGCTTCCGAGACATGCTGGTGTCGACTCTCGGCGACGCGTACGGCTACGAAGCGATCGCGCCCGAGGAGGCGGACGCGGCCATGCGGGAACTCGACATTTCCGCCCGCGACCTTCGCAGGAGCGGAGACGCTCGTCGTCTCCTGGCGGAACGTCTGAACGCGACAGCCCTGGTTGAGGGCGTGATCCGGTCGTTCAAGCAAGAGCGTGCGCGCGGCATGTACCGCAAGGATGTGAGCGGTCAGACAGGGGCCGGATCCGGTTCCATCGCAGCGACCGTCGAGGCCTCGGCGGCGGTAGGGGTTGTCGGCGCATACTACGTCGCGGGCGTCGAGGTCGACTTCACCGTACATGGGCGGACTGGCACGGAGATCATGGCGAAGCGCGTCTCGCGCGGGCAGCGCTTCACCACGGCGAGTGTGAAGTCCGGCCCCCTCGAAGCCGGGGTGTCCGATGCGGGGCCGTCCGCGCGCATCGGCCCGCAGCCTCTCCTTCCGCGCGTGCAGGGCGCCCCCGTTGTCAACCCGGAGGCGCTGAACCAGATCGCATTCGGACGTGAGGGCTGGGACACACCCGCGACGCCTGGCAGGGCGCCGAATTTCCGACGGACGCTCCTCGGGCGCGTAACGCAGGACGTCATGGCTGAGCTGGTCCGCGAGGTGCGCGAGCGCGTCGGACCTCCCTTGCCCGACGACAGTGCGGATGAGCCCCCCGTAGTGCTCGTGGGCAAGGTCGCCTTCATCGAACGCGAGACGGGCGATGTCTACATCAACCTCGGCACGCGGCATGGCATCGCGCCCGGCGATGTGTTCCGCGTCCTGCGCGAGGGTGAGGCCATCACTGATCCCGACACCGGAGAGCGCCTCGGCGCGACCGAGACGCCGGTCGGCGCGATCGAGGTGATCGAGGTAGCGCGCGACAAGCTGTCGAGGACACGCGTAACCGACGGCGTGGCGGAGGAGGGCGACGTTGTCCGACTCCTCCCGGCGCCAACAGACGACCCGGCCCCGGACTCGCCGGACTCGGGCGGTCAATCGCGCTAGGCGCCGGAGGAGTACAGTATGAAACGGCCCCGACTCGGCCTCCGATCGGCGCCGGCCGTGGTTGCCGTCGTCGCTCTCGTAGGCCTCATGGCCTGCAAGGGTGGTGGCGATGCGGCGGGGCCGACAGGACCGGTGCGCATCGGCCTGTCCATGGATTCGTTGCGCGTCGAGCGGTGGACACGCGACCGCGACCTGTTCGTCGCTCGCGCGCAGGAGCTAGGGGCGGAAGTCCTTGTGCAGTCCGCTGACAGCGACCCCGTCCGTCAGAACTCGCAGGCCGAGAACCTATTAGTGCAGGACGTCGACGTCCTCGTCGCGATCCCCCGAGACGGCGTAGCTGCCGCGCGGATCGTGGAGGCCGCGCACGCGCAGGGCGTCCCCGTCCTCGCGTACGATCGGATCATCCGAGACTGCGACCTTGACCTCTACATCTCGTTCGACAACGAGCGCGTGGGTTACATGCAGGCGGAGTACCTCATCCGCGTGAAGCCAACCGGATCGTACTTCCTTCTCGGCGGCTCGCCATCCGACAACAACGCCCACCTGCTGCGCAAGGGACAAATGCGGGCGCTACAGCCGTTCATCGACAGTGGGGCGATCCGCATCGTCGGCGACCAGTTCACCGACAACTGGGATCCTGACGAGGCGCTCAAGCACGTCGAAAACGCGCTCACCGCCAACGACAACGCCATCGACGCGATCGTCGCCTCCAACGACGGCACCGCCGGCGGGGCCATTGCCGCGCTTCGCGCCCAGGGACTTGATGGTGTCGTCGCTGTCAGCGGCCAGGACGCAGATATGGCTGCCTGTCAGCGCGTCGTCGAGGGGTCACAGACGGTGACCGTCTACAAGCCGTTGCAGCCCCTGGCCACGCGCGCCGCGGAACTCGCGGTCGCGCTCGCTAAGGGTGAGGAGATCGCCGCCGATGGCGTGATCCCGAACGGTAAGACAGATGTCCGTTCCGTGCTGCTCGATCCCGTCCAGATCCACGCCGACAACCTGTACTCGGTTGTGGTAGGGGACGGGTTCCACGCGCTTGAGGACGTCTACCGCAACGTGCCAAGGGACGAATGGCCCGGTCCGTAGCCAGACGTCTTCACCGACGAGGCCGACGCATGCCGATCAGCGACGACGCGCGCTTCGAGTTCGACGTGCAGGGGTACATCCACCTGCGGGGAGCGCTGACCGCGGGAGAGCTTGTCGACTACGGCCGTTGGATCGCGGGTGTCGAGTCGGTGGATACCAGCGCGCTCAACGCCGACGATGCCGAGAGGGTGCAGTACCACCTCAACCGTCCCATCTCGCGCGTGATCGACGCCGACCCGCGGTTCGCAGGCTTCCTTGACCACCCCGCCGTCGAGCCGTACCTCGTGGAGTTCCTCGGCGCCGACTACCGGCACATCGACAACGAACTCTACTACACGGCGCCCGGCTACGAGGGCGGCGGCTGGCACCGTGGCGTCAGCGAGCATGTCGTGGGCCATGTCGTCGGGGGAGCCTTCATCTGCCCGATGGTCAAAGCGTTCTACTGCGTCACCGACGTCGGGCCCGGCGGCGGCGAGTTCGTAGTCGTCCCGGGGTCGCACCGTTCGAGGTTGCCGGTGGAGACCAAGGGAAGAATAGACCTGCCCGGCCAGCACGTGTTCGACGATGTCTCCGCCGGCGACATCATCCTGTTCAACGAGGGGCTGCTGCACAACGGCCGACCGAACAGCACCGATGCGACCAGGCAGACGATCATCGTGAACTTCGGCCGCGTAGACGCCGGCGTATGGTCAGGATACGCGCCCGCGCCGGCCACGATGGATGCGGTTACCCCTCGGCAGCGCGAGATCCTGTCAAACACAACGGGCGTCTGGGCGCAGCCGGACCTTAGCGAGGTCATGTGACGCGCCGGCAGCCGGAGGGTGGGCCGCCTCTGCACGTCCAGGACTTCGACTACCGCCTCCCAGGGGAACTCATCGCCCAGCGACCGGCGCCTGAACGCGATGCGTCCCGCCTGATGGTCTTGCGCCGCGCCGACCACTCGGTCGAGCACAGGTCGTTCCACGACATCGTCGAGTACCTCTCGCCCCCTGATGTGGTCGTCGTCAACAACACCAAGGTGATGCGCGCGCGGCTGCACGGTCGGCGGGAGCACACGGGTGGCAGTGTCGAGGTGCTGCTGTTACGCCCGCGGGCCGACGGCGCGTGGGAAGCGCTCTTGCGGCCCGGCAGGAGGATGGCGCCCGGCACGGCTGTGGTCGTCGGCGGCGGCGAGCTGCGCGCGGAAGTTGTGGAGCGTCTGCCGGACGGTGTGTTTGCGGTGCGACTGAACGCGCCAGACGGCGTGCATGCCGCACTCGGCTCTGTCGGCGAGATCCCGTTGCCACCCTACATCGCACGCGACGCCGATGCCGACGACGACAAGCGTTACCAATGCGTGTACGCGAGCCGCGACGGCGCCGTCGCCGCGCCGACGGCGGGCCTGCACTTCACGCCTGGTCTCATGGCGTCGTTGGCCGAGGCAGGCGTCGGCTCCGCGGAGCTGACGCTCCACGTCGGCCTTGGCACGTTCCGTCCGCTGCAAGACGGACCGCTCGCGGAGGTGCGACTCCACTCGGAGTGGGCGGAGGTGTCGCCAGACGCGGCGGCCGCGGTCAATGCTGCTCGGAGCGACGGCGGGCGAGTCGTTGCGGTGGGCACTACGTCCGTCAGGACGCTGGAATCCGCATCAACTGACACTGGCGCCCTCGCCGCGCGCAGCGGGGACACCGACCTGTTCATCCGTCCCGGGTACGAGTTCCGGGCAATCGGCGCCCTCGTCACGAACTTCCATCTCCCCAAGTCGTCGCTCCTGATGCTCGTGGCCGCGTTCGCGGGTTATGATTTCATGCGCGCGGCGTACGAGGTCGCCGTGAGGGAGCGTTATCGCTTCTATAGCTACGGCGACGCCATGCTCATCTTGTAGGGAAGGATCGTAGGCATGGAGGGATTCGGCGCAATAAGCGGCCTGCTCCCGTTCGTTCTGATCTTCGTACTGTTCTTTGTCCTGATCATCCGCCCGCAGCAGAGCCGTGACAAGAAGCACAAGGCCATGCTGGCCGACATCGACAAGGGCGACATAGTCGTCACGTCCGGGGGGTTACACGGGCGTGTCGAAACCACGGCCGACGACGGCGCCGTTCTCAAAGTGAGCATCGCCGAAGGCGTCCGCGTCGACATCCTCCGTAGTTCAATCTCGTTCACGAAGAAGGGCGGGGAGCTCATTGAGGGATAGCGACGCCACGTCACGCATCCACGGCATCGTCCCGCCGATCGTGACGCCGTTCGCCGCCGACGGTCGTCTGGAGATCGACCTGCTGCGGCGCGATCTGGACGTCCTTATTCAGGCGGGTGTGCATGGCGTGGCCGTGTGCGGCAGCACCGGCGAAGGGCACGCGCTGGCGCCGGACGAGGCCCACGCCGTCACGCGCGCTGCCGTGGCGCATGTTGCGGGCGCCGTGCCGATCGTCGCGGGCGTTATCGCCGACAGCACACGGGCAGCGGTCGAGCGCGGGAAGCTCGTCGCCGATCTCGGAGTGGCCGCTCTGCAGGTTACGCCCGTGCACTATCTCTTCCGACCGTCCGAGGACGCGACGTTGACGTTCTTCGGGGAGCTGACAGAGCAGACGGGCGCGGATGTGCTGATATACAACGTCATCCCGTGGTCGTACCTCAGTCCCGACTTGCTCGCGCGCGTGATACGCGAGATACCCGGCGTGGTCGGCGTCAAGCAGAGCGCAGAGGACATGAAGGCTCTCGCGGACTTGCTGCTCATCCTCGGCGATGGCGGGCTCGTGATGTCCGCCGTCGACGCTCTCCTATACCCGTCATTCGCCCTCGGAGCACATGGAGGCATCGCCGCGATACTCAGTGCGGCGCCAGGGCTGTGCGTCGAACTCTGGGGCGCCGTGCGCGCTGGAGCCCACGACAAGGCGAGGCGTCTACACGAACTGCTGTTGCCGATCTGGAACGCGATCCTCGACGACAACCTGCCCGCGAACGTGAAGACGGCCATGCGGATGCAGGGCCGCGACGGCGGATTGCCGCGCGCGCCGATGCACGTCACGACGGCCGCGCAGGAATCCCGGATCCACGCCGCGCTCGACCGCGCCGGACTGCTCAGCTAGCCAACGCCGAGCTACCACAGCCGCCGATCCGACGGCACGGCGCGTTCGACGGCGACCACGAACCCGCCAGCGACGACCACTGGGACCAGCGACAAGGCTGGGACCGTCATCTCAGCCACCACCGCTGTGGTGACGCCCACGGCTAGGAATAGCTGTCTCCCGAAGACTCCGATGAGGCCCGGCCCACGAGGCTTCGCGCCCTGGCCCGGGCGTAGGGTCGCCCGCTCAATGGCCAGCCCAAAGGCAGCGTAGCTGACCGCCACTATGCCGACCTCGTCGAGACGCTGTGTGAGCCCTGCGAGCCCCTCGCACAGACCGACGGCCACCAGGGCCGACACGCCGGTGATCGCGGCCACGACACTGGCCTTCGCCGCGGTCACCATCTGTCCCCGCCGCGCGTTGACGCGGATGACCCAGCCAGCGCCCGTCTCGTCGACGGCGAGGCTGTGGCTCACAACGAGGGATGCCACCAACGCCACGACGTGGAGCAACGCGGCCACTTCGGCGTGCGACGAATCTGGCCCGCCCGCGAGGCGCACGAAGACCAGCGTAAGCGCGATCGGACCTAACCATCGGGCGACTGTGGTGGTCGATCGAAGGGAGGAACGGAGCTCCTTGATGACGGTCGCCGTGAACACAGAACGCCGGGGCCGGGTCAGAGCGCCGCGGCCGCCTCGCGCGAGACGATCCGACGCATAGCCGCCACCTACGGCGGCTTCGAGGTCGAACCAGCGGGAGAAGACGCCCGCTGCAGCGACCACGGCAGCGGCAGTGACCAACGCAACCCCGCCAGCGTGCGGCCAGCCGCCCTCGCCGAGCAGTGCAACGACCCATGACGTGGGCGCCCACGCGAGGTACGCGGTGGCGTCCCAGCCGGGAGTCGGCCGCCAGCCACCGCCCACGTCCGCGACCCGCATCAGCGTCGCGAAGACCGCGACGATGCAGAGCATCGAGATCACTCGGAACGCGGCCTGCGCCCTCTCGGGGTGCAGACACCTGGCTACGAACACGGCGCTGAACACCCCGACCGCGGCGGCGGCCAGCATGGTGAACGCCCACGCCGTGGCGTAGGCGGCGATCCGCGGCGCCGGAGCCCCGGACGCAACGGCGTAACCGGCGATGAGCGGCGCGGATAGAACCTGCACACGGACGACATCCCACACGACGGCACCGTATTGCGCGGCGAACAGCAGCGGCCGGCGGACCGGAAGCGCCCCTAGGAGACGAAGATCGGGTTCGCCGGTGACCCACTGGAGCGAGCAGGCCACCGCGCGCATGAGTGCGAATGCCCAGACGGCGGCAAACATCGCGCATGCTAAGTCTGCGGCAGTCGTCGGGTCGGCGAACAGCGCGGTCGCCGCCGATGTTGCCTGCACGATATACGCGGCGATTACGGCGCCGAAGACGACGCGTGTCGCGTGCCGCGCGGGCGACGCGCGCGCGATGGCGTTGTATGCCATCCGACTGCGCGCCGCTGCCATGGCGCGCAGCGCGGCCGTGGCGGGGGTCACGGCTCCGTCGCCGCGAGGAACGCATCCTCCAGCGATGTCGCGCCGCTCTGCGCCGCCACCTCCTCCACGGCCCCGCAGGCGACAAGGGAGCCTGCGTGAAGGACGCCGACTCGATGCGCGAGGGGTTCGGCGACCTCCAGCACGTGCGTCGTCATCAGAACCGCGGCGCCGTCGGCACACAGGGATGGGATTAGGTCCTTGACGACTCTGGCTCCACGAGGGTCCAAGCCGCCGGTGGGCTCGTCGAGGAGCAGCGCCCGCGGCCGATGCAGTATGGCCGCCGCGAACGCGGTCTTCTTTCGCATCCCTAGCGAGTAGTCGCCGATGAGCTTGCGCGCCGCGTCGTGCAAGTCGAACAGGCCCAGCAGCTCCTCGATCCGGCCGCGGTCTTGTAGACCGCGAAGGTCCGATACGAACTTGAGGAATTCGACTCCGGTCAGTCGTTCGTAGAGAGCGGGAGCGTCGGGGAGGTACCCCAACTCGGCCTTGGCGGCGAAGGGGTCGCTGACGACATCGTGGCCGGCAATGAACGCTTTGCCCGCGGTTGGCCGCAGGAGCGTTGCGAGTAGGTTCATGGTGGTGGTCTTGCCGGCGCCGTTCGAGCCTAGCAGCACGAACAGCTCCCCTGCCGGCACGTGTAGGTCGAGAGACCGCAGGGCGTCCTGCGCACCGTACCTCTTGGACAGCGCCACCGTCCGTATCACGGTGTTCCCGCCTCCGGAGAGGCCGCGGGCGCAGCGATCGACCCACGCACATCGACGCGGAACCCGTCCGGCGTCGTCAAGCCGTTCGCCGTGATCGTCCTCGTTCGCGCGAGGACTGGCATTAGCCTTAAGGCCGCGGCCGGAGAGGCCGCCGCTCTCCCACCGACCAGCTTGGCGAGCCCCATGGCGCGTGACAGGGCGCCACGCAACGCGGGCCCATCCGCGACCAACTGGAACAGGTCTGCCTGTCGTTGCGTCGATGCCCCCAGGGCCGGCGGCCCGCCTGCGTCCAGGGCGGCCAGTGCGCGCTGCGTCGTCGCGACGGTCAACTCGCCGGGTCGCGCAGTCATGTGCACCGGATAGCGGAGCCCGAAGCCCACGGGCACACCCAACGTGGCGCCGCCATCTGACGGCGTGACGCGCACTGCTGAGCCGTCGAAGGTCAGTCGCGTCTCGCCCCCCACGAGTCCGTCTACTGCCGCGCGCGCCGAAGGCGTGACCGCCGTCACTGCGACCGCGGGGAGCAAGCCGCCGGCGGCCTCCGCGCCGGGGATCGTGACGACGAGGGGAAGCGGCGTGTCGAGTTGCGAGGGGCGGGGCAGCCATGCCACGCCAGCATGGTCCGCGAGCGCATCCGTGACTGTGCGCGCACTCAACCCAGCGTGCCAGAGGACCAGGTGCGACGCCTCCGGCGCGCGCCGCGCGGCGGTGCGCGCTGCGTCGATCGCCTCGCGGTCGGTGGTTGCTGCGGCCGACGGAACCCATACAGTCGCGGCCCAGTCGCCCGCGTGTAGCGACACTTCGCCTAGCACCGCGCCTCCGTCCGTCCGCCAGTAGAACGACCCCGACCGACCGACGTCCTGGTCGGCCGCGCGGGCGGCCAAGGCGGACACGTCAGCGTCGTCCCTGGGAGAAAGGAAGCCGGACCCGTCCCCCATATGCGAGAGCGCGTCTTGGGCCAACGAGGGAGCGTCCGACGCGAAAACGAGGCGACCGCGCGCCGCGTAGTACACGTCGACGTCGGCGCCCTCGACGTCCGCGTGGGTCAGCCCGTCCTCTCGGGGCCAACGCTCGGCAATGGCGATCCTCGCCAGCTCCAACCGCGCGAGCGGAGCCATGGCGCCGATCAGCAGGAAGGACCCATCGGCCGCCCCGGCAGGGTACAGCGCGACAACGGCATCGTCGCCAAGGGCGAGAGCCAACCCGCCCCAGGGGGCGTCCGGGTCGTCTGTGGAGATGGCGGACAGGACTGGCCCGTACTGTTCGGACGCGGCCATGTCGTGCCAGGCCGGGCCAAGGAGGCCGTCCCGCACCCAGTCTAGGCCCGCGATGCGCGCCGCGTCGCGGACCTCCACGAGCACAGCGGGCGCCGGCTCCCGCGGGATCAGCATCCGGACGGGCGCGTCGTACGGCAGATGCAGCAGGGCCCACGCCGCGTACGCGCCTATGCACGCAGACGCGGCCAAGCACGTCAACCACGCCGCTCGCCCCGCCCGCCGCTTGAAGGCGCGCCGCCACGGCGACAGGTTAAGCGCCCGTTGCTCCGCCAGAGTCGTCGGCTGTGATGCTTGGCTCGTCATCGCCGCGCCCGTGTATGAGGATCGTGAATTCGCCGCGCGGCGCGGTTTCCTCGAAGTGCGCGCGCAGATCCGTCAATGACCCTCGCACGAACTCCTCGTAGACCTTCGTCAGTTCGCGCGCGGCGACGGCGGGACGCGCGCCGAACACCTCCTCCGCGTCGCTTAGGAACCGCTTGACGCGGTGCGGCGACTCGTAGAACACCAGCGTGACCTCGAGGTCGCGCAGGGATTCCATACGGCGGCGTCGCCGCCCCGACTTAGGAGAGCAGAAACCGGCGTAGTAGAACGAGGCCGTCGGCAGGCCGGCCACCGACGCCGCCGCGATGCACGCAGACGGCCCGGGCGCCGGGATGACCCGGATGTCCAGGTCGATGGCCGCGCGTATCAGCCGGCCCCCGGGGTCTGATATGCCCGGGGTCCCACCGTCGCTGACGAGGGCAATGTCCTCCCCGTCCTCTATGCGCCGCAACAGCGACGCGGCCTTACCGGATTCGTTGTGGCTGTGCAGGCTCGTCGTCGGCGTGTGGATGTCGTATGCGGCGAGCAGCTTCCGTGTGTGTCGTGTGTCCTCAGCGGCGATCAGGTCGACCTCGCCGAGGATGCGCACCGCGCGGTACGTGATGTCTTCGAGGTTGCCGATGGGCGTGCTGACAACGAAGAGCGCGCTCATCTTCCCCAGTCTCTGGGGTAGCGGAAGTCGGTTGTGATCGTCCGTGTCGACAGCTTTGCGATGAGCGGTGGTCGCCGCTTGAACTGCGAGTTCTGGACGCGGCGCGCGATGTCGTCGACGAATGCCGGGTCGAATTGCGCTTCGACCAGCTCGGCCCGTGAGAGCCGCTGATCGACCATGTGGTACAGCAGCAGGTCGACGTCGGCGTAGGCGAAGCCCAGTTCGTCTTCGTCCGTCTGACCCGGCCACAGGTCCGCCGTGGGTGGCTTGTCGATGATTGTATCCGGGACGCCGATGTCGCGGGCGATCTGCCACACCTGAGTCTTGAACAGGTCGCCTAGCGGGTTGAGCGCCGACGCCATGTCGCCGTAAATCGTCCCGTAACCCAGCAGCAGCTCCGTCTTGTTGCTCGTTCCGAGCGGCAGCGCAGACAACGCCTGCGACTGGTCGTAGAGGATAGTCATGCGCTCACGAGCCATCTTATTGGCGCGGCGCAACGTGCTCATGTCTGGGAACTTCGCGAAATACGGATCTACCTGCTCGGAGATCGTGATCGTGAGCGACCGGATCCCCAACTGGTCAACGAGATCTTCTGCGTCTGCCAAGCTATCCGGGTGGCTCGTTTCGTACGGCAGCATGAGCGCGGTGACGTTCTCGGGCCCCAGGGCCTGAGCCGCGAGGACGGTCGACACTGCGGAGTCGATCCCCCCCGACAGGTTCACCACCACCCCTGCTATCGAGACCTTCCGCACCTCGTCCGCGATGAAGCCGCGCAGGATGGGTAGCGCGCGGCCGGGATTCAGCAGGAGCGCCTCGGGGCCGGGTCGCTGCGATCCGTCGCGCTCGTGGTTCGCGCTGACCATTGGCTATCGCATCCTCTCGCCCTGGATGCGCTCCAGTTCTCTCATTGTGAGGTCGAGCCGTTCGTCACGCAGCAGAGGAGAGACGATGCGCGCGCGTCGGACACGCTGCGAGCTGATGGACCCGACGAGGAACTCCTCCTCCAACTGCGCAGCTCGGGCGACGACCTCGCCGCCGGGGCCGACGATCTCCGATCCACCCCAGTAAGCGACGCCGTCTTCGAAGCCGACGCGGTTCGCGAACACGACGTACTGCCCGAAGAAGTGTGCGTAGACGCGGTTTAGCGCGCGCCACGCCTTTGCGCTGTAGATGTCGTCGTCTTCCTGCACCCCGCGCGCGGGACTCGATGCCACGCCTATGAGCACCTCGCAGCCATCCTGCGACGTGATGTACGGAGCGGACGGGTGCCACATGTCCTCGCAGATTAGCATCGCCATGCGGCCGTGTTTCGTGTCGAATGCGCGGATGCGATCCCCGGATGCCAGGTAACGTGTCTCCTCGAACATCCCGTAGGTCGGCAGGTAGACCTTCCGGTGCACGTGCCGCAGCTTGCCGTTTTCGAAGTAGCCTGCGGCGTTATAGAGCCGGTAGTCGTCTGATTCCTCGACGAACCCCACTACCACCGACATCTCGTCGCTCGCCGCGGCCAGCTTCCGGATGATGACCGAGTCTCGCCGCTGCGCCACGGTCGGGGCCATGTCCTTCAGCGTATACCCCGTCAACGCCAGCTCCGGGAACACCAGGAGATCGACGTTCTCCTCGCGGCCGCGCTCGATTCGCGCCTCGATGAGCGCAAGGTTGCGGTCAAGATCGCCCAGCGTCGGGGCGAACTGGGAGATACCTACACGAAGCGGCATGGCGCGATCCAGGGCGGGTTGGCGCGTGGCACCGGGACGCACGGAGTTTACCGGTGGGCATGCGGGGGGTCAACCTGCGCGCCCGCCGTTGGCACATCCTCCGCCGCCGCAGGTGGCGCTTGACCGTCCGCGCGGGCTCGTCGAACATGCCGTCGCGCCGGCATCCGTCCCGTGAGGAAGCGCGGCCAGCATCTCCCCGGCGACCTCGCGTGTGCGCCGTTCCGCATGCTCGGATGGACACAGACCCGTGAACAGCTCGCTGTCAGTCACGTGCCGTCGCGCGCTCAGCGACCCGGGGTCCTGGGTCGTAGGGGCATCCGCGGTCCTGTATGCGTGCCTTCTGGTACCTCACTGGCAGCCGACGTGGGACAGCGCCACGTACATCACGCTCGCGCGGTCGCTCGTCGCCGGCGACGGCTACACGTACATGGGGTACGATCACACGAAGTACCCGCCAGGCTTCCCGTTGCTTCTTTCCCCGATCGTCGCGCTCTTCGGGACGAACTTCCTCCTCATGCGAGCGTTGGTGGCGGGATGCGCTGTCGCCTCGCTCGCCGTCGCGTACGTGCTGATACGGCGCGCTGCCGGCCCCTGGGTCGCGGCAGCGGCGGCAGCGATGACGGCCGGCTCGTACGCGTTGCTGTTCGAAGCGACGCGGATTCTGTCAGACGTGCCGTACATGCTCGTCTCTCTCGTGGCTCTGCTGGCCGTCGAGCGGCTGCGCGAGGGGCGATCGTGGCGTCTGCTGGTGGCCGTCGCCGCGCTTTGCGTCACCGCGTATCTCGTACGGATCGTCGGCTTCGCTGTGGCCATCGCGGCCGCGATCTCGCTGATCCTCGACCGGCCCCGCCTCCCGTGGCGGGAGGCGGCGCGCGCGGCGGGGATCGTGCTTGGCGCCGTGGCTGTCGTGGCTGCCGTGTGGATGGGCCGGAACGCCGCCGTCACGAACGAGTTGCCCGCCACCCTCCGGGAGGCCCTAAGCTACGAGGCTGAGTTGGTCGCGGCCGACCCGAACATGCCGTTCACGGACACCGTCACATGGCCGACATTGCGTGCTCGTCTCGGCAGGAATCTGCGGTACTACGCCCAGCTCACGGCGCTCCTGCTGACGTCGAAGAGGTCCAATGCCCCGTGGCTGGCGCTCGTCGTTGTCGCCGGGTCGCTGCTCGTTGCGATCAGACGATCCACGGCCGTGGAGTGGTACTTCGGCGGCTACATGGCCATCTACATCCTGTGGCCAGCGCACCAGGGCGAGCGATTCCTCGTGCCCGTCTTGCCCCTGATCTTCTACTACGCGGTGGCCGCTCTTGCCGTTGGCACGGCGGCCGTCGCGCGTGTTGCTCGTGGGACGGCCTCGCGCCGCGCGGTGGCGGAAGGCGCGACCGCCGCCGCGATCGCTCTCGCGTTCCTTCTGGCCGGCCGCGTGGAAGTCGTGGCGCGCCTGCGCGCGGAGCACCGCGACCCGTACCACGCCGCGACAATGGGCGACTACATCAGCGCGTTCGTGTGGCTCCGCGAGAACTCCGCCGAGGACGCCGTCTTGGTCACTAACCGCGCTCCGTACGGCGTGCTGTGGGCAGAGAGGCCGACGTACACGGTACCGTGGGTCGCCGATCACGCAGAGATCCTCGCGTCCATCCGAGACAACGGCGTGACGCACGCGGTCACGAACGCCTTCACGCAGACGTACCTCGGGCCGGTCGTCGACGCCAATCCCGACGTGTTCCACCCCGTAAAGCAAATCGGGGGTACACGCATATACGAAGTCACTCGCCCCGCTCCCTGAGACGCCTCCTAGGAAAGAACCAACATGAAGCTTGGTGTATCCAGCTACTCCTACTGGCACTTCACCCCCGAGAAAGTGCCAATCGAGCACGTGATCGAAGAGGCCGCCAGGCTCGATCTAGACGGCGTCGAAATCCTGCACCGGCAGATGGAATCCGAGGAGCGCGCATACACGCAGCGGCTGAAGCGGCTGGCTTTCCTCAACGGGCTCGACCTGCACGCGCTGTCGATCCACCAGGGCTTCGTGTCGCCTGACGCGGACGAACGAGCGAAGAACGTGGCGCACACCGTGCGGTGCATTGAGCTGGCGTACGAATTGGGCGTCCCGTCCATTCGGCTGAATTCCGGCCGGTGGAACACCGTAGGGTCTTTCACGGAGTTGATGGCCCTGGACGGCGTCGAGCCACGCCTACCAGGACACACAGATCACGACGCGTACGGATGGATCGTCGACTGCATAGAGGAGTGCCTCCCATATGCGGAGCGCAACGGGGTCGTTCTGGCCCTCGAGAACCACTGGGGACTGACGGCGACTCCCGAAGGCGTGACCCGGATCCTCGCGGCCATTGAGTCGGAGTGGCTAATGGGCGCCATGGACTGCGGGAACTTCCTCGCCGACCCGTACACAAAGCTCCGACAAATAGCCCCGCACACCGCGCTGGTGCACGCCAAGACCTACCACGGTGGCGGCGAGTGGTACACGCTGGACCTGGACTACACGAAAGTCCGCGAGATACTCGACGAGGTCGGCTTCGATGGGTACGTCTCGCTCGAATTCGAGGGCAAGGAAGACGCGCACACTGCGGTGCCCAAGAGCATCGAAATGCTCCGCGCCGCGTTGGGCATATCCTGAGCCATGGGGCTTGTCGGCCCGCACGGCTGCTGCGACAATCGGGGCCGTCGCGGGCCCAGGACAGGGGGATGCAATGACGGACGAAGAGAGATTCGTTGCGGATCTGAACGGCTACCTGGTCATCAAGGACGTGCTCGGCGAAGACGAACTTGCGGAGATGAACGAGGTCGCGGATCGACTCTTCGCGGACGACGACGGCTTACGCCGCGGCAAGGGCCGCGTCTGCCTTTGGGGCGACGCGTTTAAGGGCCTAATCGACCACCCCAAGGTCACGCCTTACGTCGAGGAGCTACTCGGGCCCTGGTTCCGGCTCGACCACGACTACAGCATCTTCATGAAGGCCGGCGCGTCCGGCGGCGGCCTCCACGGCGGCGAAGACGGCGGGCGACCGGGCGGCGGTGAGGGTGACCACTGGTACCGCTACCGTGACGGCGTGATGCGCAACGGGCTGAGCGTCTTCACCTTCTTCCTGACGCCCGCCCGCGCCGGTGACGGCGGGTTCGCCTGTATCCCGGGCAGTCACAAGAGCAACTTTCTCGGCGCCATCCCTCGCGATGTGCGCTCGTTCGACCGCGAGGCCGGGTATGTCGTGCAGCCAGAGGTGGACGCCGGCGACGTGCTCTTCTTCACCGAAGCGCTCGTTCACGGGACGATGCCTTGGACGGCAGACCACGAACGTCGCGCGTTGCTGTACAAGTACTCTCCGGGGCACTCGGCGTGGTCGGGGAGCTTCTACGATCTGGACGAGTTCGACTCATTGACCGAACAACAGCGCCGCATCCTGTCGCCGCCGTCTATCGGGGGTCGCGACCGGTCGTTGGACGCGTAACCTGCCACGCGGCCGCGGGAGTAGCAGTATGGGCAACGTCCGCGTGGCGATGGCACAGATCCTCGTCGAGGGCGGCGCGCCCGACGCGAACCTGGCCAGAGCGGTGGCACGTATAATGGAAGCGGGCGCCGAGGGCTGCGATGTCGTCGTCTTGCCGGAATGCCTTGACCTGGCTTGGACCCACCCATCGGCGAGAACATCCGCAGACCCGATCCCAGGCGCGCGTAGCGGCGTCCTTGCCGGTGCCGCGCGGGAAGCCCGTGTCCATGTCGTCGCGGGCCTCACTGAGGGCGACGGCGACCACGTCCGCAACACATCACTGCTGATCTCGCCAGCCGGCGACATTCTGCTCAAACACAGCAAGATCAACCTCCTCGACATCGCGCGGGACGTCTACGAGCCGGGTACGTCCCTGTCGGTCGCGGCCACGCCGTTCGGCGTCGTCGGCATACCCATTTGCGCGGACAACTTCGGTGGCTGCTTGCACTATTCGCGCGCGCTGATCGGCATGGGAGCGGACATCATCCTGTCGCCGTGCGCGTGGGCAGTACCGCCAAGCTTCGACGACGACGAGACGCCGTACGGCGGCTTGTGGCTGGATGCCTACGGCACACTCGCGCGTGAATCCGGCGTGCCGGTCGTCGGGGTCAGCAACGTCGGGCGCATGACGGGTGGCCCGTGGGACGGGCACGACTGCATCGGCCGATCGCTGGCCATCGGGCGCGACGGCGAGGTCGCCGCCCACTTGCCGTTCGGCGTGGACGCCGAGTGCCTGCGCGTCGTCACCCTCTAGGGAGCGCATGTACGACATCTTCACGGAGTACGACTTCGGGCCCGACGAACGCGCGCGCATGGATGCCGACGGACACTACGTGCTCCCGGGCATTCTCAGCGGCTCCGCCCGCGCGGATCTCTCTGGCTCGCTCGCGCGTGTAGAGGAACTGCGCGCGGAGTTGGGCGACCACCCGAACCGCTACTCCGCCGAATACGACGACTATCTGGCGTCATTGATCGGCCACCCACAGTTGGTGGCGCTGGCGCGAGCCATCCTTGGCGATGACATCCGCTACGACCACTGCGTGTCGCTGAATCGCCCGGGCGGGAACGGTGGCATCGGGTGGCACTCGCACTCGTATGGCGAAGAGCGGCCTGAACTGGGGTTCGTGCGCATCTTCTTCTACGTGAACGGGTTCACAGCAGACGACGGCGGGCTCAAGGTAGTCCGAGGCAGCCACCTCCTGCGCGACCACAAGCTGCACGCGCGCACGGACGAAGCGCTGTCAGCAGGATGGCTAGCCGAAAACAGACACCCGGTGACCGGAGACGAGCTGGCCATCGAGGGCCTCGACGCACCCGAGGGGTCGGTCGTCGTCATGTGGACGCACGCCGCACACGCCGTCACCGCGCGACGCCCAGAGAGCGACACACGTTGGTGCGTCGTGTACGCTTTCAGGAGGCCCGGGCTTCCGTCGCGGGCGCGGTGGGTCACAGGCGACTTCGAACGTCACCCGCCGGCCGGCGCGGAAACCCTCCTGCCGCTCTACTGACCCGCTGTCACCAGTTATCCCTGGACACGCGCAGGTCGCGGTTGACCATCGGGAAGTCGACGCGCGTCCCCCCAAGCCGCGCGGAATCGATCACGCCGAAGATGATCTCCTGACTGCGCCGCGCCAGCTCGATGTTCCCCTCGGTCTCGCCGTCGACGTCGAGCGCGGTGGCGATATCCTGGAGCAGGTTCACGGTGGCGCTCTCGTCGGGCACGTGCGGGAACTCTCTCTCCTCCATGATTCCCCACGGCTCGGTTCGGACGCGCCACTGGCACGTGTTGTAGTCGTCCAACGTGCGCAGCTTTCCAAGCGTCCCGGTGACCTCGAATTCGTAGCCAGCGGCGGCCGTCCAGTACGCGCGGACCCCGTTCTCGAATGTCACGAACCCCATCTCGATGCCGGGGTCGGTCTGCAGATGCAACGCGTCCCAGGCCGAGTCGTCGGCTAGGATCGAGCCCTGCGCCGAACGTACCGGGCCATCGCCCGCCAGGTTCAGGAACACGTCCGCGGCATGCGTGTGCCACCACTGCGCCGACCCGGTGCCGCAGTACGCTGCGACACACTGCACGTCGCCGATCCCGCCCGAGTCGACAATGGCCCGCATCTGTCGGAACAGCGGCGAGAACCGCCGGTTTGTACCGTAGTTGAACTTGACGCCGTGCGACTTCACGGCGTCGACCATGAGGTCGGCCTCGCGCATGGAGCAGGCCAGCGGCTTCTCGCAATAGATGCCGCGTACTCCGCTCTCAGCGGCGAACACCGTCATCTCACAGTGTGTGGCGGGTCGTGTGGCGATGCAGACGATGTCCGGGCGCTCCCGTTCGATCATCTCGCGGTAGTCCGTGTACGCCGTCGAGGCCCCGTATCGTGCGCGGATCGCTTCGGCCTTGTCCGCGTCGATATCCGAGACCGCGACGAGTTCCGTGCGGTCGCATGCCCCGACGCCTGCCGCGTGCGCCCAGGGCAGCGTCGGCGTCCGGTGCGGGTGTCCGCGGATCTCGTCGTCGATCGTGGCTCCCATGCGGCCGCAACCTATAAGGCACGTGCGGTAGATCGGTGGCACGATTCTCCCCTCCCGTTTGCCGTCAGCGAGTTCGGCGTGCGGCATCATACGGCGGCCCGGCGACGGCGACCATGCGCGTGGCGGAACGCGGCGGGCGTTTGGAGCACGGCCCCGCCCCGTCAGCAGTCGGCGCCCGCCGCGCGAGATGTCCTACACTGGACGTGAATACAGTGGGCCAAGGGCCGTCGCGTTGACCCTCCGTCGCGCCGTTGAGTAAGATTCCAACGTCATTCCGGCGCCCGACGGATCGCACGTCGCCCTGACAGGTAGGTGTTCCGCATGATCCCCGTGAAATCGCCGAGCGACGTCAAGCGGATGCGGCAAAGCGGCCGGATCGCCGCCGACGTCCTGCTGGCTCTCGAGGACCGCGTGCGCCCCGGCGTGACCACAGCCGAAATGGACCGCGCGGCGTATGATCTCATCGTGAAGGCAGGCGGCGAGCCCTCCTTCCTTGGCTACGGCGGATTTCCGGCATCGATATGCGCCTCGCTCAACGAACAGGTGGTCCACGGCATTCCGTCTGACGACTGCGTGCTGAAGGACGGCGACATCATCAGCGTGGATGTCGGCGTGCTGTACAAGGGTTTCCACGGCGACAACGCGCGCACATACGCCGTTGGGGCCGTCGCGCCCGAGACGACCGAGTTGCTGAAGGTGACGCGCGAGTGCCTCGCCCTGGGATTGGCGGAGGTGCGCGCGGGCGTCCCGCTGGGAGCCATGTCACACGCCGTGCAGGCGCACGCTGAGGACCACGGGTTCGGCGTCGTCCGGCAGTTCGCAGGTCACGGTATCGGGGCGAAGCTGCACGAGGAGCCGCACGTCCCGAACTACGGCGGCCCGAGCGACGGGCCTGAACTGCGCGCTGGGATGGCGTTGGCCATCGAGCCCATGGTGAACGCGGGCACGCACCGGGTGCGAACGCTCGACGACGGTTGGACAGTCGTTACCGACGACGGTCTGCCTTCCGCGCACTTCGAGCACACGGTCTTGGTTCTCTCGGACGGCATCGAGATCCTGACCAACTGGGACGCCCCTGCGGCATAGCGGCCCACACGTCGACCCTTTGGAATCCTGATGCTGCCCATACGCGACGAACGCCTCCTCCCGCTGCACGAGAAGGTACTCGAAGGCCGTCGCCTGTCGTGGGACGACGGCATCCTGCTGTACGACACCGACGACCTGAACGGCGTCGGCCACATGGCCAACATCGTCCGCGAACGGAAACATGGCAGCAAGGCGTACTGGGTGCGCAACCAGCACCTGAACTACACGAACATCTGCAATAAGTTCTGCCGGTTCTGCTCCTTCTACGCGAAGAAGGACGGCCCGGCGGCGTATACGCTGGACATGGCAGAGGTCGAGGAGCGCGTGCGAGCGCACATCGACATCCCCATTACTGAGATCCACATAGTCGGCGGCATCCACCCGCGCCTTCCGTACTCGTACTACCTTGACCTTCTGCAGACGGTGCGCGGCGTCCGCCCGGACGCACACATAAAAGCGTTCACCATGATCGAGCTGCAGCAGATTCAGCTCGTCGCCGACAAGCCGATGGAAGACGTCCTGGCCGACCTGCGAGACGCCGGCCTGGGCTCCCTCCCTGGCGGCGGCGTCGAGGTGCTGAGCGACAGGCTCCATATGGAGCTGTTCGACCGCAAGCTAGACGGCGACGAGTGGCTCGATACGGCGCGAACGGCGCACACGGCCGGCTTTCGGTCCAACGTCACCATGCTCTACGGGCATGTCGAGCGCCCCGAAGAGCGTGTCGAGCACATGGTGAAGATACGCGAGTTGCAGGACGACACCGGTGGCTTCCTCACGTTCATCCCGCTGTCGTTCCACCCGGAGAACACGGACCTCCAGCACTGTCCACCTCCGACCGGCCAGGACGATCTGCGCAACGTCGCCGTCGGACGGCTCATGCTGGATAACGTGGACCACATCAAGAGCTTCTGGATCATGAACACTGCGCCGATCACACAGGTGGCGCTGTGGTATGGAGCCGATGACACCGACGGCACGATCCAGGAATACGAGATCACGCGCGACGCCGACACCGACACGCGTCAGGCGCTCACACGCGCCCAGCTCGTCGAGATGATCTCGGAGGCGGGCCGCGTGCCGGTCGAGCGAGACACCCTCTACAACGTGATCGCGGCTTAGCGGCCGCTTCGTCGCCGGACATCTGGGGGAACAGGCGCCAATGACGGGTGGAATGGGACTGGTCGCCGACAAGGTTGACGCCGGCGCGCGTCTGACGTTCGACGACGCAATGGCCGTCTGGGCATGTCCCGACCTGCCCCTGATCGGACGCCTCGCGCAGCACGTGCGATTCCGCAAGCACCCCGATCGCGTCGTCACGTTCATCGTGTCGCGGAACATCAACTACACGAACGTCTGCTGGGTGCAGTGCAAGTTCTGCGCGTTCTACCGCTTGCCGAAGGCCGCCGATGCGTATGTACTCCCGCACGAGGAAATCTACGCGAAGATCCAGGCGCTCGTGGACGTGGGTGGGTACGAGATCCTCATCCAGGGCGGCTTGAACCCCAAGCTCAGGATCGACTACTTCGAGGATCTCTTTGGGAACATCCGCGCCAGATTCCCAGGCGTGCACATCCACGGCCTCTCGGTCTCCGAAATCCTCTACATCGCGAAGATCTCCAAGCTCTCGCTCGAGGAATCCCTGGTGCGCCTGCGCGATGCGGGAATGGCCACGATTCCCGGCGCGGGCGGTGAGATACTCGACGACGAAGCGCGCGATATCATCGCGCCGTACAAGGACTCGACGGAGGAGTGGCTCCACGTCATGCGCGTCGCGCACGGCCTAGGGATGCGCTCGACAGCGACGATGATGTACGGGCACGTCGAGACCATCGAGCACCGCATCAAGCACCTCATGCGGGTGCGCGAATTGCAGGACGAGACCGGCGGCTTCACCGCATTCGCCGCGTGGAGCTTCCAGCCCGACGGAACCGACCTGCCGATCAAGAAGCGGTCCAGTGGACTGGAGCACCTCAAGATGATGGCGCTCGCCCGGCTGATGCTGGACAACGTGGACGGCCTGCAAGCATCGTGGGTCACGCAGGGCCCCAAGATCGCGCAGGTGTCTCTCGAGTACGGCGTGAACGACTTCGGCCAGACGATGATGGAGGAGAATGTCGTCAGCGCTGCGGGCACGTCGCACTACGTCAACTCCGAGGAGATCTGCCGTCTGATCCGCAACGCGGGGTACACGCCGCGACTTCGTAACGCGTACTACGACGACATGGGCGACCCGGACGACCTGCCGCGACGCGCCGCCGACGCCACTCCCGATCTGCCATTGGCGGCCACGCGCGATGCATGATGCGGCTCACGATATCCTGACGCTCCGCGCCGAGGCCGAGGCCCTGAAGCCTGAGGCGGTCGCCGTCCGCAGGGATCTCCACGCGCACCCTGAAGTCGGCTTCGAGGAGACGCGCACCGCGCGTATCGTGGCCGATGCGCTCCGCGAGCTGGGGCTCACGGTGGACACGCAGGTCGGGCGCACGGGCGTTGTCGGTGTCTTGGACGGCACCGAGTCGGGGCCAACGGTGCTGATCCGCGCCGACATGGACGCGTTGCCGATGGACGAACTGTCCACGACACCGTACGCCTCGACGCGTCCCGGCGTGATGCACGCCTGCGGGCATGACGGGCACACCGCGGTCGGCCTGATGGCCGCGAAGCTGCTCGCCTCGCGGGCCGGCGCTCTACGCGGCGCCGTGAAGTTCGTTTTCCAGCCTGCCGAAGAGACACTCGGCGGCGCCAGGGCGATGATCCACGACGGCGTGCTGGAGGACCCGGAGGTCGATGTCGCGTTCGGCCTGCATCTGTGGACCGGGTCGCCCGTTGGCACCGTCTCGACGAAGGCCGGGGCCCTGATGGCCGGCGCCGACACCCTGGAGATCCGCATCAAAGGGCGCGGCGGACACGCCGCCATGCCGCACCACACCGTGGATAGCATTGTCGTCGCTGCGCACGTCATCTCAGCGCTGCAGACGGTCGTAAGTCGCAACGTCAGCCCGCTAGACTCGGCGGTTGTCAGCTTTGGGCAGGTTGAGGGCGGCACCGCCGTGAACATCATCCCAGAGACCGTGCGTATTGGCGGCACGGTTTGTACCTTCCACAACGACGTCCGTCTGGAGGTCGTTAAGCGGATTCGCGATGTCGCGCAGGGCGTGGCGGAGTCGTTCGGCGCCGAGGCTGACGTGGCGGTGGCCCCAGTGTGTGAGCCCACGGTCAATGACGCGGACGCGGCCGGGTTGTTGATGGGTGTCGCCCGCGAACTCCTTGGCGAGTCGGCGGTCCTGCCCACAGCCGGCGTGATGGGGTCTGAGGACATGTCGTTCTTCCTCAACCGCGTGCCAGGCTGTTTCTTCTTCGTAGGCGCCGAACCCGCGAGCGGCCCCGCTTACTCGCACCACAGCCCGTACTTCGACTTCAACGAGGACGCGATGCCGGTCGGCGCCGCGCTCATGGCCGGGGCGGCGTTGCGGTATCTCGGCCTGCGGGCATGAGCCGCGCGTTCTGTCTGGTCCTGGCGGAGATGACAGCCGGCGGGTTCGCGACGCTCATCTTCGTGCCCCCGCACGTGTTGGGCCCCAGCTTCTTCAGGTTTGCCGGTCTGCTGTACGCCGCGTCCTTGGCAGGAGCCCTGTACCTGCTGCACCGTGCCGCGCCGGGGGTGATGCCCACGGGCGCCGCGTACGCGCTCGCGATTCCAGTAGCAACGTACACCGTGCTTGCCTGGACGCGATGGCGGGGGATCGGGTATCTCTGCGTGTGGGCCTCGCTGCCCGCGGCGGCCCTGTTCGTCGCGCGGTTGGCGAGCGCGGGAGCGGAGTCCGCGGTCGGTGGCGAGGCCGCGACCGTCGCGAGTTACGGGGCCTCGGCCCTGTTCACCGGCTCCGCGATGACCGCCATGCTCTTCGGACACTGGTATCTGACCACGCCGGATCTGCCGGTGCGCTACCTGCAGCGACTCAACTTCGTGGTCATCGGCGGGCTGGTCCTCGTCATCGCGCGCGCGATGGTCACGGCGGGCTTGCTGCGGAGCGGAGTCGGCGATGCGGCCGTGTTGTCGGCGCCTGTACTTGGCGGGGTGGTCGTGCTCGCGCGGGTCCTGTTCGGCCTCGTCGCCACTGCTCTGTGCATCGGGCTGACATGGTACTGCCTCCGTGAGGAGTCCACCCAAGCCGCCACGGGATTCCTCTACCTGGTCGTGTGCTTCTCGCTCATGGGCGAATTCATTAGCCACATGCTTGCCCCACAACTCCGGTTGCCGCTGTAGAGGCGGTGTGCGATACTTCTACCGGCTTCCGGCCGGTCCTGAGGAACTGCTCCGATGAAGATCCTGTTCGAGAAGATCAAAGTACGCACAACCGAGCGCTTCGAGCTCCAGGACATTACCGGCAAGGTCATGGAGGCGTTGCGCGCGGCAAACATCCGCGACGGCTTCATCAACCTCGCGTCGTTGCACACGACGACCAGCATATTCCTGAATGAATTCCAAAGCGCGCTGCTGGAAGACATCCGGCACATGCTCGAGCGCATCGTCGACGACACGGAGTGGCACCGGCACAACTCCGCAGAGTTTTCGGACTGCGAGCGCAAGAACGCCACCGCGCACCTGCGCGGACTGCTTCTCGGCACCGGAACGCTCTCGCTGCAAGTGTCGAAGGGCAAGCTCGTGCTAGGGCAGTTCCAGAGCATCATATTCGCGGAACTCGACGGCCCGCGCGAACGCGGTCTACAGATACAGTTCGTCGGCGAATAGCGCGACCCGCTCCTAGCCCTACCCCGCCTCCATCTCGGCCAGACGACTCTCACCTATCTCGCGTATACGCTCGTCGCCCCACTGCTCCAGCGGCGTGTAGCTGGGGTGGCCGGGCAGGTCGCGACACGGGTTGTGCCGCGTGTTGTAGCAGCAGATGAGCACCCAACGCGGGTCGTCGCTGTCGTTCGCCTGCGACGAGTGGAGCAGGTTGGCGTGGAAGAACAGCGCGTCGCCGGGTTCCATCTCGCAGTACACGTGCTCGCACTGCTCTTTGATCAGGTCGACGCGAGCCGTGTCGGCGCCGATCTGCTCCGCGGACCTGCCGTGCTCGATGCGCCCGCACAGGTGCGAGCCCTTCAGCACCTCGAGGCACCCATTGGCGCGTTTTGACCCGTCGACTGCGATCATCACGCTACCCATGTCCGGGTACACGCATCCGTTGTTGTACCAGTAGCCGTAGTCTTGGTGCCATTCCCACGCGCCGCCGACGCGCGCTTCCTTGACCATCATCTTGTAGTGGTAGAGGTAGACCTCGTCCCCGAGCAGCTTCTCCATTGTCCCTGCGAGGCGGTGCGACCGCACAAACGCGTTGTAGATGTCGTCGCGGGAGTCGCTGCTAAGCCACAGCTTGCTCTCCCGGCCCTCTGTGTCCCGGGCCACGCCGACGCGGTCGCGCTTCTCCGTATCCGACTTGCCGATCCCGTACAGCAGGCGCGTTTCCACCTCGTCGAACATCCCAGGGACCATCAGGTACCCGTCTTCGGCGAAGCTGCGCACCTGGTCGTCACTAACGCGGAAAGACCCCACGATTCCCCTCCTCATCCCGGCTTACGACCGCGAGCTAGGCGATGTCGGCCAGGTAGTCGGCAATCCGCTTGGGTTGCCCGTCGGTCGTCGTCTCCATGGCCGCGATCACCAGCGCGTAGCTCTTGATGTTGTCCTGGATGCGGGTCACCGAAGGCGGCCCGCCGTCCAGCCAGTTCAGGTATTCGTCGAACAGATGGAGATGCGCGTTCCACCGGATCGCGGGCGCCTCGTACGACTCGGACTCCTGGCCGGCGCGATGGATGGTCACGGTGTCGCCGCCGGATATCTCCACGCAGCCTTCCTCGAATTCCGCCCGGTAGTGCTCGCTATTCCAGCAGTTCGTGATCCCCGCCGCCGAGCTGTTGCCTTCGTAGACCGCATGCACGCCGTTGTCCATGCGCATCGCGTAGATGCCGGACGAGAAGTGCTCGAAGCTGGACCACTCCGGATCCCAGCCGAACCCAACCAACGTCTCGCAGTCTCCCCCGGAGAGGAAGCGCAGCATGTCGAAGTGGTGGACAGACCCCTCGAACAGAAGGCCGAAGTCCATCGTATGTCGCCACGCGCCCCAGGACGCCGGCTTCCGGTAGTCGCACGCGTACCGACCAACGATGTGCTGTAGGCGGCCCAGCCGGCCCTCCTCGCGTATGGAGACCAACTCCTGTTTGTTGGGAGCGTATCGGTAGTTCTGGATGATCCCGCAAGGCAGGCCGGTCTCGTTGGCGACGTTGAGCATGTCCTTCGCCGCCTCGAGCGTGTCCGCGATCGGCTTCTCCGACAGGACAGGCATGCCCGCGCGCATCGCCGCGATCGCAGCGGGGGCGTGGAACTGAGGTGGCACGGCGATCCCGCAGAAGTCGGCCTCGACCGATGCGCACGCCTCTGCGAAGTCCTTGTACAGGGCGTCGTCGCTCAGGCCGAGCGCGGCGCCTTGGCGCGCGAGAACGTCGTCACTCACATCCGAGACTGCGACGACCTCGACACGGTCGCCGAAGTGCTGGGTCATGTTGTTAATCCAGCCGCCGGCCATCCCGCCGCCGCCGATCATCAGGCACCGCTTCACTGCCATTGGTCGCCGTCTCCCCGTGGTCGGTTCTGTTGCCGTGTGCCCTGGTCGGGCCCGCCTATGTTAGTATCGCCGCTCCTCGCTGGGAAGGGCTGGCTGTGGCGCGCGCGCGGCCGCCGGTTAGGTGAACTTCCTGACACGATGTCCGTTATAATGCCTATGGGACGAATGGGCCCGCCCGCGTACGGGTCCAGGGCAGGTGAGCGAGGTAGTACAGACGGAGAAAGTAAGCGTGTCCAGCGACCTTCGTCGGCGGCATGAGCAGGGCGTGTTTCGGGGACGAGGCCTTCCGACGTGGGCGCGAGGCATGGGCCTCGTCCTGCTGGCCAGTCTTATTGTGCTCGTCGCCCCCTCCGCGCACGCGCTGCGGGCCGCGTATGTGTCGGGCGTCGGCGGCGTGAATCCCTGGGGCTCCGCTACCGGCGAAGATGCCATGACGCAGGCCTTCGGCGGGAACTGGGATAGGCTGGATTGGAACTCGAACCCCTTCACAGCCACATACGGCGTCATCTACGTAGAGGGGGGCAGTGATCAGACGATTGAGATGATCGCGTTCCTGACTACGTACGCGGTGACGGGGACGGCGTGGATGGAGGGCGGCGGCGGTCTGTTCATCAACGCGGCGCCCAACGAAGGGGACGTGCAGTACTCCGCAGCCACTACAGGCTTGGACTACTTCTTCGACCAGACGAGCAATTACCCGTCCGGGTCCGCCACAGTCCCTGGCCACGCCATATTCCAAGGCCCGTACCTCCCGGTAGGCACGTCGTGGAGCGGGAGCTCATTCGCCCACGCGCGCGCGCGGCCGAACTCCGGCGCCCAGACGACGCTCATCGACTATCTAGGCACAGAACTCCTCGGCGCACGCGCTAGGGGCTCGGGCATGTCGATGATCGGCGGCATGACGATGCCCGTGCACCATACTCCGGCGACTGAGGCCGCGAACCTACGTGCCAACATCCTCGCGTACCTCGGGGGCATCGGCGGGGTGTCGTACGTCGTCCCGAACGCCACGCCGGTCGCGAGCGCCCAGAGCGTCACTGTTGCGCAGGACGGTTCGATCGCCATCACGCTGGTGGCGACCGACGGCGACAGCGACCCAGTCACGTACACCGTTGGCACGCCGGCGAACGGCTCGCTGACAGGGTCGGCGCCAAGCCTCACGTACACGCCAACGGCGTCGTACAACGGAGCCGATTCGTTCACGTTCTACGCGACCGACGGCACAGATACCAGCAACACCGCGACGGTGTCCATCACAGTTAACGGCACGCCGGTCCCGACCGCGCAAGACTTCACGATGCTCACGAATTCCATCACGGACGCCGCGCTCGCGGCCGAGGATCCCGAAGGGGACGCGATCACATACAACGTGATTTCGACGCCCGTGAGTGGCGTACTGACCGGGGTGGCGCCGGACCTGACATACACGCCGGACACAGACTTCACCGGCGCCGTGTCGTTCACGTTCACGGCGAGCGACGCCTATTCGACGAGCGCCGTCACGTCGGTTGACATCACGGTCGTCGACCCTGTCGTGCTCTCTGGCGTGGATCTGATGGTCAACGGCGGCTTCGAGACCGGGGACGCCACGGGTTGGACCGTCGTCGACGACAGCTGGCCCGGAAACACGGGAGAGGGTGGCGTAAGTCCCATCGAGGGTTCGTACTTCATAGATGCCGGGACCGCGACCGCAGAACTGATGCAGGTGGTGGACGTCAGCGGCTACGAGTCCCAAATCACCGCAGGCACGATGACCATCGGCCTCAGCGCGTACGCGAGGTCGAAGTCCGAGGCGAAGCCGGATAGCGCGCGTGTCATTCTCGAGCACCGCGCGGCCAACAACTCGACCATTCTCTATTCGTCTGACACGGGGTGGTTCAAGAACACCGGGTCGTGGAAGCAGGTGACCGATGTCACCGCGCCGCCTGTTGGCACGGAATACATCGCCGTGCGCCTGCTGGCGAGCCGCTCCGGCAGCAACATGGACGCGTTCTTCGACGATGTGGAACTCTTCGCCGAGGGCGACGCCGAGGTCGCGGTCTTCGACGGGGTGGACGACTACATCGCCGTGCCGGACTCCGCGTCGCTGACCGTGACGAACGAGGTGACGCTCGAGGCGTGGGTCTACCCGACCGGTCCCGGTTCGCACGAGACGTACGGCGGAGTCATCCTCAGCAAGGAAGGCGAATACCAACTCGGGCGCGACCCAACCGGCGACCTGTGGGGCGTGTTGGCGATTGACTCTCCGGCCTGGACCGTTGCGTACAGCGGTGTCACGATCCCCGAAGGGGAGTGGTCGCACGTCGCGATGACCTACGAGGCGGTCTTCGGAGCCATCGAGTTCTACGTGAATGGCGTCAACGTCGCCAGCGCCGTTGGGTCCGGCTCTATTGGCGACGTCGACGAGAGTGACGACGCTCTGTACATTGGCGGCCGCAGCGACGGGACGGAGATATTCGACGGGCAGATCGATGAGCCGCGCGTCTGGAGCATTGAGCGGCCGGCGGCGCACATCGGGAACGTGTATCAGAAGAAGCACTCTGGCGGCGAGACGGGCCTGGCTGGCTATTGGCCCCTGGACGGCGCCTCGCTGCTGGACGCCACCGGGTTCGCGAACGACGGCGTCGCGAGCGGGGCGGGCGCCAGCATCGGGTTCCCGCTTGGCTTCGTCGCGAACGCCGCGCCGACGTTCTCCTCGATTGCGACGCAGGCGGCCGACGCGGGTGTCGCGGTCGTGATCCCGCTGTCGGTATCCGACACTGACGGGGACTCGCTGACCGTCGATGTCGTCACGCCGCCGAGCGGGGCGACGGTCACCATCGATGACGTCGCGGCGACAGCGACGTATCTACCTCTGCTTGGCACTGCGGGGACGCAGACGTTCACGCTCGCGGCGAACGATGGAGTCGCCCTGAGTGGCGTGGTGACTGTAGCCGTCGATGTCACGGCTGCGGACTTCGACCCGGTGGTTGGCGGCCTCCTCGAACTTGTGAACGACGACTTCCAGGCGGGCGTCACCGGCCCGTGGACGAACACGACGACGACGACGGCGCCAGCGGACGGGAGCCGTGGCTTCCTGGGGCAATTCGGTAACGGCACGGTTTCGCTGCCGCTGTCGGGCATCCCGGCCCACTCCGAGGTGACGCTGTCTTTCGACCTGTACCTGCTCAACTCCTGGGACGGCAGCGGCGGAGCGGGGCCCGACCTGATCACGGTCACGGCCGACGAGACTACCCTCCTTTCGTCCACGTTCAGCAACGTCACGAACGGCTCGGACAACGGCTTCCAGTCGTATCCAGCCCCGTACAATTCGGCCTTGTATGCGGCGCGCACGGGCGCGACGGAAGCTGGCACACTGGGCGGCACCTTCTATGGCGACTCGGTGTACGAGTTCACGTACACGTTCGGCCACTCGGACAGCACGCTCCAGTTCAACTTCTCCGCCAGCGGCCTGGAGAGCGTCAGCAACGAGAGTTGGGGGTTGGACAATGTCGTCGTCACGACGCAACACCTGCACCTGGAAGAGGATTTCGTCACAGTCGTGACGCTTCCGGGCAGTGACGCCGGCGGCGAAGCGCTGACGTTCACGGTCGTGACTCCGCCATCGAACGGCTCCATCAGCGTGTCGGGGAATGAAGCGACGTACACGCCGACTCAGTACTACAGCGGCACGGACTCGTTCGGCTACACAGTGAGCGATGCCACGACCACAACACCTGAGTCGACCGTAGCGATTCTGATCGACGCCTTGGATAGCGCTCCCGTCTTCGACACGATCGGCGACGTGACGCTGGACGAGGACAGCGCCGAGCAGACGATTACCATCACCAACGTTGGGCCCGGCGGAAACGGCGACGAGGACGCTCAGACTGTCTCGCTGACTGCCACGAGTTTCTCCACAGCGCGTATTTCCAGCCCGACCATCACCGGCACGGGCGACACCCGGACGCTGACGTTCACGCCAGTACCGGATGCGGCCGGCTCGGTCACGCTGGTAGCCACCGCGACGGACACGGGATCGAACGTCCCCTCCGGCGGCCCCAGCGACAGCGCGCACATCAACACGAAGTCTCAGCAGTTCGCGATTACGGTGACGGCTCTCAACGACG